>CAYZAD010000565.1:0-1023 GCA_964476315.1 uncultured Rhodobacterales bacterium | reverse complement strand
TCCATGCGGTAGGCAAGGTAATGCAAATCCCCTGCTGCGTCTTTCAGGATCACGGTCTGGTACAACCCGCCGCCCAATTCGCGCAATTCGCCAAAGGTCACGTCCTCGGGCCGCCAGACCATCGGGTACCCCTGGCGGACCATGCGCCCGAAGTTTTCCGGCGTGCGGAACATGTTGCGGATGTTGGGGCTGGCAAAGGTGAAGGCGGTTTCGAAATCGTCCTTCAGAAAGGCGTCGATCTGGCTTTGGATCGTGCTTTCGATGGCCGGCTCAGGCGACAGGATATCCTGTGCCCAGACGCTGCCCGCCAGTGTCGCGGCCAGCGCCAGCCCGAGTGTCAGTTTGCGCATGTTGTCCCTCCGGTTTCGGCTGAATCCAAAGGTAGCGCGATTGGGCCGTTGGGCAAAAGCCCGGCTCAGGCAAGCTCTCCCGCCAAGCCCTTGCGGATCAGCGCCACCGTTTCGGGCACGCCGTAAAGCGCGATGAAGCCGCCGAAACGCGGACCCTGCGATTGCCCCAGAAGCACCTCGTAAAGCGCCTTGAACCAGTCGCGCAGCGGATCGAAACCGTGCTCTTTGCCGACCGCGAACACCAGTGTTTGCAGGGTTTCGTCGTCGGTCGGGCCGTCATGCGCCTCAAGCCGGGACGCCAGGTCTTCCATCGCCGCACGTTCCTTGTCATCCGGCGCGCGGAAGGTCTTTGTGGGCTTCACGAAGTCTTCGTAATAGCGCACGGCAAAACCCGCCGCCTGATCCAGATCGGGATGCGTTTCCGGCGTCGCCTCGGGGGCGTATCGCTTGATGAAGCCCCACATTGCGTCCTTGTCCTCGGCCCCGGCGGCAGAGGCGAGGTTGAGCAGCATCGAGAACGGCACCACCATGTGCGACGCGGGGACGTCACCGGCGTGAACGTGCCACACCGGGTTATTGGCCTGACCGGCCGCGTCCTGCGTCGGGTAGGCGCGCAGTTGCTGGTGGTATTCGTCGACCGCCTTGGGGATCACGTCGAAATGCATCCGCTTGG
>CAYZAD010000564.1:0-1025 GCA_964476315.1 uncultured Rhodobacterales bacterium | reverse complement strand
GCAGGATCAGGTCGGCATAGGCGACCATCTCGGATGAATAGGCATCGGAATAGATAATGCGCGGGATTACGTAGTCGCCGTTCTCGTCTGTGTCCGTCAGCATCTTCATCACGCCCGACGTGTTCATCGTCGAGTTCCACGACATGTTCGCCATATACATGAACAGCGTGTCGATCTTGTAGGGATCGCCCGCATAAGCGTTCGAGATGACCATGTGCATCAGGCCATGCGCACTCATCGGGTTTTCCCAGGTGAATGCTTTGTCGATGCGGGCAGGCGACCCGTCTTCTTTGAGGCAAAGGTCATCTGGGCCATGAACAAAGCCCAGATGCGGGCCATCCAGCGGCTTGCCCGGCGTTACCTTGCAATGTGGTTTCGGATGCGCGGTGGCCGGTTTCGGATAGGGCGGCTTGAACCGGAACCCGCCGGGCACTTCGACCGAGCCAAGCAGGATCTGCAACACGTGCAGCGCGCGGCAGGTCTGGAAGCCATTGGAATGGGCAGAGATGCCGCGCATGGAATGGAAGCTGACCGGACGACCGACCATCTTGGTGTGCTTTTCGCCGCGGAAGTCCGTCCATTCCTGATCGATCTCGATCGCCTGATCGAACGCCACATGCGCGATTTCGGCCGCGATCCGCTTGATGCGGTCTGCGGACACGCCGCAGGTATTGGCGACTTTCTCGGGCGCGTATTGCGGATCAAGATACCGTTCGGCCAGCAAGTGCATCACCGGCTTGTGGGTGACCCCGGCGTGCCGGTAGCTGGCTGACAGATCGGGTTTCACACCCGGCTGATCGAACGGCGTCAGCTTGCCGGTGACCCGGTCCATGACCAGCGGCTTTCCGTTGTCGTCTTTCAGGAACAGTCCATGTTCCGGCGATTTCGGATCGCCATTCACCAGAACCGGCGCGTTGGTGTAGCGGGCAAGGTAATCGAGGTCGATCTTCCCGGCTTTCAAAAGCTCGTGCACGATGGCAAGGATGAACAGACCATCGGTGCCGGGCGTGATCCCGACCCAGTCA
>CAYZAD010000563.1:0-1026 GCA_964476315.1 uncultured Rhodobacterales bacterium | reverse complement strand
GAATGGGTCGAAGCGCCCAACGTGATTGGCATGAGTCAGTTCGCCGATGACGGGATCATCGCGTCAAAACCATATGTGTCGTCAGGGGCGTACATCAACCGGATGTCGGATTACTGCAAGTCCTGCCGCTACAAGGTGGCTGACAAGACCGGTCCGGATGCGTGCCCCTTCAACACGCTTTACTGGCATTTCCTTGACCGCCATGCGGACAAATTCGCAGGCAATCAGCGCATGAACCAGATTTACGCCAATTGGCGGCGCATGGACGCGGATCGCAAAAAGACGATCCTGTCCGAGGCCGAGGCGTTTCTGGCCGGATTGACTTAGCCGTAGCGCGACACGGGCGTGCCTGCGATGGCGGCCATGTTCAGCAGCCCCCGCGCCGTGATGCCCGGCGTCACCACATGCGCGCGGTTGCCCATGCCCATGAGGATCGGCCCCACCTCGAGCCCGCCCGCGCGCATCTTGAGAATGTTGCGCGTGGCCGATGCGGCATCGGCATGGCCAAAGATCAGAACGTTCGCGGTGCCCTGCATGCGGTTGCCCGGGAAAATCCGTTCGCGCAGTTCCGGATCAAGGGCCGCGTCCACGTTCATTTCGCCCTCGTAGCAAAAGTCGCGTGGCCTGGCGTCGAGGATCTCGATCGCGGCGCGCAACCGTTTGCCGGACCCTTCCGCCTGGTTGCCGAATTGCGATTGCGAACAGAAGGCGATGTTCGGGGTCAGGCCGAAGCGGCGCACGTGCCGGGCGGCCCCGATGGCCGACTGCGCGAGCTCTTCCGGTGTGGGCAGCGAATGCACATGTGTGTCCGCGATGAACAGCGGCCCGTCTTCGAGGATCATCATGCTAAGCGCGCCGTGCGGCGTGTGGGTTCTGCTGCCCAGCACTTGCGTGATGTAGTTCAGGTGCCAGCGATATTCCCCGAATGTGCCGCAGATCAGGCTGTCGGCCTCTTCGCGGTGAACCATCACCGCGCCGATGGCAGTGGTGTTGGTGCGCATGATCGCGCGCGCCAGGTCTGGCGTC
>CAYZAD010000562.1:0-1030 GCA_964476315.1 uncultured Rhodobacterales bacterium | reverse complement strand
CGACGTCCTTGTCTTCCTTGAGCTGTGCCGCGGCCTGACGGCGGGCGTGCAGGTCGCCGCGCTTGCCCAGCGTGATCAGCTTTTCAACGATCGGGCGCAGTTCCTTGGCTTTCGGCAGGGTGGTCTTGATCTGCTCATGTTCGATGAGCGAGCCGGCCATGTTGGCAAAGAGCGCCTTGCGGTGCTCATGGGTGCGGTTCAGGCGGCGGTAGCCTCGTGCGTGACGCATGTGTCTTCTCCTAATGTGCCCTCTACGGGCGTTTTTGCTTTGTCCGGCCCCCGATGCGTGTCAGGGACTCTCCTTGGGGCGGGTGCCCGTTTGGGTGAGGGTTGCCCCTCACCCAAAATCCTTAAAAGTTGTCTTCCAGCTTTTTCGCCAGGTCTTCGATGTTGTCCGGTGGCCAGTCCTCGACATCCATGCCAAGGTGCAGACCCATGCCCGACAGCACTTCCTTGATCTCGTTCAGCGACTTGCGGCCGAAGTTCGGGGTGCGGAGCATCTCGGCTTCGGTTTTCTGGATGAGATCGCCGATATAGACGATGTTGTCGTTCTTCAGGCAGTTCGCCGAACGCACGCTGAGTTCCAACTCGTCCACTTTCTTGAGCAGAAGCGGGTTGAATTCCAGACCGTCGTCGTCGTCCTGCGGGCGTGCGCTTTCCGGTTCGTCGAAGTTGACGAAGACCGACAGCTGGTCCTGCAGGATACGCGCGGCGAAGGCCACGGCGTCTTCGGGGGTGACAGAGCCGTCGGTTTCCACCTTCATGGTCAGCTTGTCATAGTCGAGCACCTGTCCCTCACGGGTCGGCTGCACGTCGTAGGACACTTTCTTGACCGGCGAATAGATCGCGTCGATCGGCATCAGGCCGATGGGCGCATCTTCCGGCTTGTTCTTGTCGGCGGACACGTAGCCCTTGCCGGTGTTGACCGTCAGTTCCATGTAGAGGTCCGCACCATCGTCGAGGTGGCAGATCACGTGGTCGCGGTTCAGCACTTCGATGCCGTTGGTTTCCGAGATGTCACCGGCGGTGA
>CAYZAD010000561.1:0-1033 GCA_964476315.1 uncultured Rhodobacterales bacterium | reverse complement strand
TGCTGGAATGGTTCCTATATTATTAAGAGACCGAGAGCATCAAAATGATCGGGGAAATCGGCGGTTCCGCCGAAGAGGAAGCGGCACAGTTCCTGGCCGATGAAAAGAAGAAAGGCCGCTGGAAGCCGACCGCCGGTTTCATCGCCGGCCGCACCGCCCCTCCGGGTCGCCGCATGGGCCACGCGGGCGCGATTGTCGCCGGTGGCAAGGGTGGTGCCGAAGACAAGATCGAAGCGATGAAATCCGCCGGGATCGTCGTTGCCGAAAGCCCCGCCAGCCTTGGCGAAGCGGTGCTGGAAGCAATCGGATAAGCGCGCGCCGGGCTGACGCCCGGCCTGCGCAAACGACATGTTAGCCGGGCATTTGCCCGGCTCACGCACAAAAGCCACATGATGGCGGATCGATTGTCCCGCTTTCCTGTTGCTTGATCGAACAAGGTCGGGAGGACCAAAGAACATGACGGATCAAAGCCCCAACGATCAATTCCACGCCTCCAGCTTCATGCAGGGGCACAACGCGGCATATCTGGAACAGATGTACGCGCGCTATGCCAACGATCCGAACGCGGTCGATCAGGCCTGGCAGGCGTTCTTCCGGCAGATGGGCGACGACGAGATCAGCGTCAAGAAAGAGGCCACCGGCCCCAGCTGGGCCCGCACCGACTGGCCCCCGCAACCGAATGACGACCTGACCGCAGCACTTGACGGCCAGTGGCCGACCGCTCCGGAAGAGGCCAAGGCAGCGGGCGACAAGATCAAGGCCAAGGCACAGGAAAAGGGCGTCGCGGTCACCGACGACGCGATCCAGCGCGCGGTGCTCGATTCCATCCGCGCGCTCATGCTGATCCGCGCCTACCGGATCCGGGGTCACCTTGCCGCCGATCTTGATCCGCTGGGCATGCGTGAACAGACCCCGCATCCCGAGCTTGATCCGAAATCCTACGGCTTCACCGAAGCCGACATGGACCGCCCGATCTTTATCGACAACGTTCTGGGCCTCCAGATCGCGTCCATGCGCGAGATCCTCGACATCG
>CAYZAD010000560.1:0-1038 GCA_964476315.1 uncultured Rhodobacterales bacterium | reverse complement strand
ACCTATCCGACGTGGGTCCGCCCCCGGCGGTCCAGCCGCAGCGCCGCATAAAGCACATGTGTCCGCCAGCGACCGTCGATTTGCAGATAGCTTTGGGCAACACCCTCGTATTTGAAGCCGGACTTTTCCAGCAACCCGCGCGAAGCGACGTTTTCGGGCAGGCAGGCAGCCTCGATTCGGCTCAGGTCCAGGCGATCAAAGGCGTAATGCACCACCGCGTCGATTGCCTCTCGCATATAGCCCTGCCGCGCAAAAGGTTCGCCGATCCAGTATCCCAGCGTCCCGGCCTGTGCCGGGCCACGGCGGATGTTGTCCAGGGTGATTGCGCCCAGCAGCATGTCGTCCTGACGCCGCAAAAGGAAAAGCGGCACTGCCGAGCCGTTGCCGATGGCGCGGTTCGCCCAATAGACCCGGTTGGTGAAGGCGCGCCGGGTCAGGTGATCCTCGGCCCAGCTTGGTTCCCATTTTGCAAGGAAGCCTTCGCTGTCGCGCCGCAGCGCACTCCACGGATTGAAATCGCTGTGCATCGGCGGACGCAAGACCATCCGCTCTGTATCGAGCCGAAGCTTGCGACGCAGCGACAGCATCAGGCCACGCGGCGTTGTTGCAAGGTGTCGAGACTGGGCGCCGTCTTCACCGGACCGTAAAGCGCCAGTGCTGCCCGCGCCTTGACCACAAGGTCTTCGGCAAAGGCCCGAACATCGCCCGTGGTCACGCTGTCGATCCGGGACACGGTGTCCTCGAGTGGGGGCACCTTGCCCCAGATCTGCGTCATGCGCGCCAACCGTTCACAGCGCGACGACGGGCTTTCCAGCCCCATCAGCAACCCGGCTTTCATCTGCGCCCGTGCGCGCGCCACTTCGGCAGGCGACATGTCTTCTGCCGCGCGCTTCATCTCGTCGATGGTCAGATTCGCAAGGTCTTGGACCTCGTCGCCGCTGGTGCCCGCGTAGATGGTGGTCATGCCGGTGTCGGAATAGGCACCGGTCTGGGCAAAGATCGTGTAGCAGAGCCCGCGCTTTTCGCGGATTTCCTGGA
>CAYZAD010000559.1:0-1042 GCA_964476315.1 uncultured Rhodobacterales bacterium | reverse complement strand
CTTGGCAACTGGATGCCCACGATGGAAGCCGACATCGCGCCCTACCGCGAGGCCGGTACGGTAGACACGGTGCGTGCCAATCTTGAAGGCGCGAAATACACGCTGGCCGTGAACAAGGCTGCAGCAGACCTTGGCATCGCCAGTTTCGCCGATATCGCCACCCACCGCGATGCGCTGGATGCCGAGATCTACGGCATCGAGCCGGGCAATGACGGCAACCGTCTGATCATGGACATGATCGCGGCCAATGCCTTTGGCCTTGAAGGGTTCGAGGTGGTCGAAAGCTCTGAACAGGGCATGCTCGCACAGGTGGACCGGGCGACGGACCGGGATGAACCGATCGTGTTCCTGGGCTGGGAACCGCACCCGATGAATGCCAATTTCGAACTCACCTACCTTGAAGGCGGTGATGACTGGTTCGGCCCCAACCTGGGCGGTGCGACCGTGTTCACGAACACACGCGCCGGCTATGTCGGGGAATGCGCGAATGTCGGAACGCTGCTCAATAATCTCGAATTCACGCTTGCCATGGAAAACGAGATCATGGGCGCCATCCTGAACGACGGCGAAGAGCCCCGGGATGCGGCCGAAGCCTGGCTCAAGGCCAACCCGGATGCCTTTGTGGCATGGCTGGAAGGCGTCACCACCAAAGATGGCGGCGATGCCGTGGCAGCCGTGAAGGCCGCGCTGGACTAAAACGCGCGCGGGGCGGCCAGAGCGCCGCCCCGGTCTCTGTTCAAGGAACCCAGACGTAAAGGCGGCAGATGGACTGGCTGACCGATAACAAGATCCCCGTGGGCCAGATTGCCGGCGACGGTTTCGACTGGCTCGAAAGCAACGGTGCGTTTTTCTTCGACGCGCTTGCCGACGGTCTCGAGGCGATGATTGACGGGTTCCTGTGGCTCTTGCAGACGCCACACCCGTTGATCATCATCGGTGTCTTCGTGGCTCTGACATGGGTGCTGCAACGCAGTTGGAAAGTGTGCCTGTTCGTGGCGCTTGGGTTCCTGTTCATCATCAACCAGGGCTATTGGGAGGAAAC
>CAYZAD010000558.1:0-1045 GCA_964476315.1 uncultured Rhodobacterales bacterium | reverse complement strand
ATCGTGCTGCCGCTGCTGTCGCCGACCACGTTCTTCCTGCTGGTCGTGAACATCGTCTACGCCTTCTTCGAAACCTTTGGCGTGATCCACACGATCACGGCAGGCGGGCCGCAGCAAAGCACGACGATCCTTGTCTACAAGGTGTTCTCGGACGGCTTTGTGGGGCAGGACCTTGGCTCAAGCTCTGCCCAGTCGGTGATCCTGCTCGTGGTTGTCGGTGCGCTAACGGTGATCCAGTTCAAATATCTTGAAAAGCGGGTGCATTACTGATGGCGCGCGAAACCCATGGCATGGTCGAGAAACGCGGCGCGGGCCTGTGGCTGACGCATGTGTTCATGATCTTCGGCGTTCTGGTGATCTTCTTTCCGATCTGGCTGGCATTCGTTGCCTCGACCGTGACGCAGCCCGAAATCGTACGCCCGCCGATGCCCATCTGGCCCGGCGACCAGTTCTGGGAAAATTACTCCGCAGCGCTCTTTGCCGGGGTGAACGTTCCCGTGGCGACGATGCTTGGAAACAGCCTCGTGATGGCGATCGGGATTGCTGTCGGCAAGATCATCATCTCGCTGCTGTCAGCCTTTGCCATCGTCTATTTCAAGTTCCCGTTCCGCACGGCATTCTTCTGGATGATCTTCCTGACGTTGATGCTTCCGGTCGAGGTGCGCATCGTGCCCACTTTCGAAGTGGTCGCCGGCTTCGGCATGCTCAACAGCTATTCGGGCCTCATTCTGCCCCTGATCGCGTCGGCCACGGCGACGTTTCTGTTTCGCCAGTTCTTCCTGACCATCCCCGACGAACTGGCCGAAGCTGCCCGTGTCGACGGGGCCAAACCGATGCGGTTCTTCATCGACATCGTGGTCCCGATGAGCCGCACCAACATCGCCGCGCTGTTCGTGATCCTGTTCATCTATGGCTGGAACCAGTATCTCTGGCCGCTCCTCATCACCACCGACCCGGAAATGAACACCATCGTCATGGGCATTCGGCAGATGTTCCCGTCGGGCGACGATGTGGCTGACTGGCCTGTGATCATGGCGACCTCGAT
>CAYZAD010000557.1:0-1063 GCA_964476315.1 uncultured Rhodobacterales bacterium | reverse complement strand
CTCAACTCAACTCGTAAGGCAGGATCCCCCGCCGATGCGGCTGGATCGTCAGCTTCCGCTCCAGGGGCGGGACGGACCTTTGATGACAGTTCGACCGTTCGCAGATGCGGCAGGAAATCCCGATCGGCTCGAACGCCCCGTCCCGGTTCAGGTCAAGCCCATCTGCATAGACCAGCGCGCCCGCATGTTTGACCTCGCATCCCAGGGCAATCGCGTAGCGGCGCACCGGCGCACCGAAATGTCCCCCTGTCTTGGACACATCCCGCGCCAGCGAGATATAGCGCACCCCGTCCGGGGTTTCGGCAAGCTGTCGCAGAAACCGCCCCGGCGTCTCGAACGCGCGGTGCACGTTCCACAAAGGACAGGCCCCGCCGAAGCGGGCGAATTGCAGCCGCGTGGCGGAATGGCGCTTGGTGATGGTGCCCGCCTGATCGACGCGGACAAAAAAGAACGGGATGCCCTTGGCACCGGGCCGTTGCAGCGTCGAGAGGCGATGCGCGACCTGTTCGATGGACGCCCCAAAGCGCCGCGCCATCAGTTCAAGATCGTGCCGCGTGTCATGGGCGGCTTGCAGGAATTGGCCATAGGGCATCACCGCCGCCCCGGCAAAATAGTTCGCCAGCCCCAACCGGGCGATGTCGCGGGCGGCATCGGACTGGAACCGCCCCAGATCGAGCGTCGCATCCAGCAGCTTGCCGTGCCGGGTCAGCGCCAGTTGCAGCATCATCTGGAAGGTCTGGGTTTCGGGTGCTGCCAGCGAGGACAGGGTCAGTTCCTGGCGCAATTCGTCGAACCGGCGCAGTTCCGGCATATTGGCAAAGCGCACATGCAACCCTTCTGCCTCCAGCCCGCGAATGGCCGCGCGCACGCGGTCCGACCCGGTCAGCTTGGTCGCGACCCGTTCCGCGGCCTTGTCCACGGCGTCGATGTAATTGTCGCAATAGTGAAAGAAGTCGCGCACCTCTTCCCAGGGCGAGGGCTGAAGCTGTGCGCCTTCACGGCCCAGAGCTTCATCCAGCGAGGCAAGACGCTCATGGGTCTGCCGATAGGCCCGGTGCAGTTC
>CAYZAD010000556.1:0-1063 GCA_964476315.1 uncultured Rhodobacterales bacterium | reverse complement strand
TCCTGTCCGTCATCCACTCCGGTGACAGCGAAGGCGAAAAGCGCGCACTCGTCCAAGCCCTCGTCAAGTGAGCGCAAAACGGGCCATGACGCCCGCACACCAAATCCCGCGACAGGGCACCCAAATCTGACCTGTCGCGGACGATGACCAGGCCGCCCAAAAGGGCGGCCTTCAAGGCATTAGTGGGTCACCCGCTCCAACGCGTCGATATCCCCGCCACAAATCTCGGCCTCGGCGTCAAGAATGGCCTCGATGGGCCAATCCCACCAGGCCAGGGCCAGAAGCCTCTCGATCACGTCCTCGGAAAAGCGCCGCTTCACGACCCTGCCCGGATTGCCCGCCACAACGGCATAGTCCGGCACGGTACCGCCAACCACGGCACCCGCACCGACAATCACACCATCGCCCAAACGGGCCCCCGGCAGAATGGTCGCACCGGTGCCGATCCAGACGTCATGGCCGATGACCGTATCCCGCCCCGGCTTGGGCATGCTCGGTCGCGACATCGGGTCAGTCCCCCCGAAAATCATGAACGGAAAACTGGAAATCCCGTCATGGCGGTGATTGGCCGATGCGGTGATGAACTGCACACCACTGGCGATCTGGCAGAAACGCCCGATGCGCAACCGCTCCGGCGATGTCGGATACAGGTAGGGTGCCAGATGCGCGGCCCAGTCATCGGGCGGATGATGCGCCGAGGCATAGCTGTAGTCACCCACCTCGATCCGGGGATGATCAAGAACGGGTTTCAGGAAAACGGTGCCCGCATGCGCGCTGCCATCGGGCAGCCGGACGGGATGAACGGTGTTGGGATCGGCAAAATGGCCGGGCATGACATACCTCGTGATCTGGGGAAAAAGTTTCGGTTCAGATCAGAGATGTGTTCACGTCGCCCTCCATCGGTTGCACAGGCGTCTTACACGGTTTGGATCCAAAACAAAAGGGCCACCCCGAAGGATGGCCCCGATATATGACCGTCAGGCGCATCTGCCCGACAGGGTCGCACAGGCTTACGCGACGATTTTGGACACGACGCCGGAGCCGACGGTGCGGCCGCCTTCGC
>CAYZAD010000555.1:0-1068 GCA_964476315.1 uncultured Rhodobacterales bacterium | reverse complement strand
CGCTGGCCGTTCTCTTCGAGCCCGCGGCTGGCGAGATCCCTGCGACCCGCTTCGCAGGCCCGGGCGATATGGGCGAAATCTGCCGTGGTGGTTGGCTGCCCCAAGGCTCCAAGCGCATCATCGGGATTGATGTTAAAATACGGGGGAAGGGGCGACTCGGGTGTCATATGCTGCTCGATCTGGCCTGTGCCGCACCTCTGCGTGTGCGCTCTTTTGCCCAGACTACCAGAAAAACGCGCACATGGAAGAAAAACCGCAACACGCAGGACTTTTCTATGTAAATTCAGCAGGTTGTCATCCGATTACAGGTCTTGGGAGGGCAGGGCTGCGCCAAGCCTGATCTTGTTAAATATCGTTAGTTATACGTTACACGGATTGGGTGTCTTTCCTAAACCTATCATCAGAAAGGAAAAAATGCCTCTTTTGCGGGGATAGGCGACTCTGAACCTCCGAAAGAGTGACTCCGATCCACCGAGCAAGCGACTCCGATCCGACGACGCATGTCCCGAGAATCGTGGACGGGCGCTGTGGATAACTTTACGCTGGGTGTCACTGAAACCCCGAAACCCGAGTCGGCACCCAAGCCGGCCGGCAGAACAACCGGGGATCGAGCAGAGCAAGAACAGGCGGACCCTATGGCAGGGACAGAGGGGCTTTTGCCCGACCGG
Organism: uncultured Rhodobacterales bacterium; assembly: GCA_964476315.1. Classification (GTDB taxonomy): domain Bacteria; phylum Pseudomonadota; class Alphaproteobacteria; order Rhodobacterales; family Rhodobacteraceae; genus Marivita. The sequence goes on along the minus strand of CAYZAD010000555.1, from coordinate 400 downwards.
CACCCGACGGGCGATTTCTTCGTGTGTGACCTCTTTGGCGTCTCGGCCAAGGATGACCTTGCCACGATGGAGCATCCGATCTTTTCGCTGAGCACACGGCCCGACCGGCGCGTGCTGTCCTATGCCCATAACGGGGTCGAGGTGCAGGTGGTGCCCAGCGTGAAGGGGCGGGCGACGATCCATGACAAGGATATCCTGATCTATTGCATCAGCCAGCTGGTGGCGGCGCTGAATGCAGGCCGCGCAGTGCACCGGACGCTGACGCTCAAGGCGCATGACCTGCTGGTGGCCACCAATCGCGATACCGGGGGCGACAGCTATGCCCGGCTGCGCGAAGGGTTCGAACGGCTGGCGGGCACGCGCATCACCACCAATATCGACACCGGCGGGGTGGAGGCGA
>CAYZAD010000554.1:0-1076 GCA_964476315.1 uncultured Rhodobacterales bacterium | reverse complement strand
GGCGCATGCAGGAGGTCGAGGTCAAGCTCTCGGACTGGGTCTTCAACGCGATCCGCGCGCAGGAGGTGCTGACGCTCAGCCGCGAATATTTCCGCCTGCGCAAACCGCTGGAACGGCGCATCTACGAACTGGCGCGCAAGCATTGCGGCCGCCAGAAGGAATGGCGCGTGTCCATGGCGGTGCTGCAGAAGAAATGCGGCTCCGGCTCCACCTTGCGCGAATTCCGCCGCCTCGTGCTGGCCATCGCCAAGGAAGACGCCGAATACAACCACATGCCCGACTACCAGATCCGCATCGACGACGAGAAGGACCAGCTCATCGCGCGCAGCCGCGGCACGGTGGGCGAGGACAGCTCACAGGCGGTCGACATCCCGCCGCTCGACCCGGACGTCTACGACATGGCCCGTGCCGCCGCCCCCGGCTGGGACGTGCACGCCATCGAAGCCGACTGGCGCGCCTGGGCCAGCACCACCCCGCGCAACCCCGAAATGGCCTTCCTCGGCTTCTGCAAGAAATGGGCGCAGCAGCGCGGGGAGCCCTGAGCGCCCCGCCTGTCAGGCGCTCCCTCGATCGGTCACCCGCTTGCGAATGTCGCTCCCCGCGAGACACTCGTCATTTTCATCGGCAGTTCATCCGCGGCCTCATCGCGTATGGCGTCGATCTTTGCCTGTGCTGCGCTGGCCGTGGCGTCGTCCGCGTATTTCGTAATGACAATAAAACTGAGATCACCGGTCCGGACCATATCGACGCTTTCAGCGCCCAAAGCCATGACCATCGGCACATATTTGTCCCGGGCCAAAGCCTCCATCTCCTCGGTCCAGTCCGTGGTATCCCAGTGCGAAACAGAAAAGAACGACATTCGACAATCCCCCCAAGATCGAAATTCCGAAATGGAATTTCAGAGCGGAACTATCGCACAGGCTGCATGTTTACCCTAGGTAAATCTCGGATTCACATGTCGCCATCCGGAAAGATGGGCATGGCACTCTTTCGAATGCCAAAACCTGAAGAAGCGCAAAGATAGGGGATGTCCCGCTCTCTGTTGAAACTCGCCTGAGCGGCGCTGCTTGGTTCGA
>CAYZAD010000553.1:0-1084 GCA_964476315.1 uncultured Rhodobacterales bacterium | reverse complement strand
GCAAGCGCGAGAAGTCGGGCTTTGTCGGCATGCACGGGTTCGGTGCGTCGGCCCCGGCCGGTACGCTTTACAAGGAATTCGGCATCACGGCAGAGGCGGTCGCGCAGAAAGTGCGGGACCTTGTCGAAGGCCGTTGGCAACCCGACCCACGCACCTGAGAAAGTTGCGCCGGTCCCGCAACGGCGGGACCGGCGCCATGATGCGGTGACGCGTTTGATCGTCAACGCCGCATTGCGCCCGGTTGGCCCGGCGGGGCAGTGCCCGTGGTGAATGACGACCGCCGGAAGCTTGGAAATGCCCGTTCGGACAGGGGCGGCGCGTCGCGCTTCACGATCAGGCGCACCGGATCGCGGTTGCAGAAAACCACGAACTGGTCGCCGTTTTCCACAAGGGTGAACCCACGTTTCCGCACTTCGTGCAGGAACAGATCGCGCCCGGCATAGTGTTCGACATCGCGCACGGCGCGGTGGATCACCCCACCCCGCCCAACCGCTTTCGCGGAAAAGACCGTGCGCATCCATTTTTCGGGTTCAAGATCGCTTGGCGTTGTCATTCCGGCAGGATGACCGTGGCAGGGTTAATGCCGGGTTAAATTCCCTTGGGGGTCACTGCATTCCAGACCGGGGCGATGAACTTGACCCCGATCGGGATCAGGATCAGCCCCCACGCCAGGCCAAGCACGAAATCGACGCTGGCGGTCACGGCCCATTTCAGGAACCCTGCCCCGCCGCTGACAGCCGAAGCCAGCGCGTAGATCGCATCTTCGGGACCATGCCAGCCCATCTGGGCAACCGAATGCACGATGATGGAGCCGCCCACCCACAGCATGGCGGCGGTCCCGATCACTGTCAGCGCCCTGAGCAGCCACGGCATGAACTTCACGATGCCGCGCCCGAACGCGCGGGTGAGGCCCATGCGGCCGACCTTTGACAGCCAGAGCCCCACATCGTCCATCTTGACGATGACAGCCACCGCTCCGTAGACGCCGACCGTCACCATGATCCCGACCAGCGCCAGCGTCGCGCCCTGCATCCAGATATTGTCGCTGTCGATCACCGACAGCGCGATGGTCATGATCTCGGCC
>CAYZAD010000552.1:0-1090 GCA_964476315.1 uncultured Rhodobacterales bacterium | reverse complement strand
ACAGGGACGATTGTACGATGAGCGAAGCCCTTAATGACCTTGGCCAGCATATCGAAGCAAAGCGCGCGGATTGCGTGCTGTCATGGGACGTGTCCCATGGGGAACTGAACATCGATGTGGCCCCGTCGAACATCAAGGGCTTTGTCGAATTCCTCAAGAAGGACTCGTCCTGCAAGTTTTCGTCGCTGGTAGACATCACCGGGGTCGACTATCCGGATCGCGCCAAGCGGTTCGACGTGGTCTACCATTTCCTGTCGATGTACCAGAACCACCGCGTGCGCCTGCGGGTCAGCATCCGCGAAGATGACATGGTGCCGTCGATCACCGATGTGCACCCCAGCGCCAACTGGTTCGAACGCGAAGTGTTCGACATGTTCGGTATTCTCTTCTCGGGCCACCCCGACCTGCGCCGCATCCTCACCGATTACGGCTTCCGGGGTTACCCGCTGCGCAAGGATTTCCCGACCACGGGCTATACCGAAGTGCGTTACGACGAAGAGAAAAAGCGCGTTGTCTATGAGCCGGTAAAGCTGGTTCAGGAATACCGCCAGTTCGATTTCATGTCCCCGTGGGAAGGCGCCCAATACGTGCTTCCGGGGGATGAAAAGCAGGAAGAGAAAGCGTGATGGGTGGTTTCGGCATGGGCGGCGGCGGCTTGCTGTGGTTCCTGATCATCGGCGCTCTGATCGTCGTGCCGTTCTGGAAGCTCCTGCCGCGCTATGGTCTGCCCAACTGGGCGGCGCTTTTGACAATTTTTCCTCTGGTTGCCTTGGTCTTTCTCTGGATCATGGCCTTCAAGGACAACGGTGACGGAGAACGATCATGATGGACGGCTCCAAGTTTGACGACGGCAGCGTTGACGCGATCTCTGGCGAACAGAAGATCCGCAACTTCAACATCAACTTCGGCCCGCAACACCCCGCTGCACATGGTGTTTTGCGTCTGGTGCTTGAGCTGGACGGCGAGATTGTAGAGCGTTGCGATCCGCATATCGGCCTGCTGCACCGTGGCACCGAAAAGCTGATGGAAAGCCGGACCTACCTGCAGAACCTGCCGTATTTCGACCGCCTCGATTACGTGGCGCCGATGA
>CAYZAD010000551.1:0-1102 GCA_964476315.1 uncultured Rhodobacterales bacterium | reverse complement strand
GGTGCGCACCATGGCGACATAGGCATCCGAATACCCGCCGCCGGAAATGAACGCCTTGGTGCCGTTCAGGGTGTAGCCTTCATTGGTGCGATCCGCGCGGGTTTTCAGCGCAGCCGCATCCGATCCGGAACCGGGTTCGGTCAGGCAATAGCTCAGCACCGTGTCCATGCTCAGCGCGCCGGGCAGAACGCGGGCCTTCATCTCTTCCGATCCGTAGGCGTCGATCATCTTGGCGCACATGTTGTGGATCGACAGAAAGGCCGCGACGGACGGGCAGGCCATGGACAGCGCTTCGAAGACCAGCGTTGCGTCCAGCCGGCTGAGCCCGGTTCCGCCGCTGTCTTCGGAGACGTATAATCCTGCCAGACCCAATGCGCCCAGTTCGGGCCAGAGCGTTTTCGGAATGGTGCCCTGCGCCTCCCAGTCGCGGGCATGGGGGGCGATGTTCTCCTGCCCAAAAGCATGGGCCATGTCGAAGATCGCGATCTGTTCCTCGCTCAGGGCAAAATCCATGGCGACGTTCCTCCCTTGCGTCCTTATGAATTGAACGCTTGTTTAATTGCCAATCGTTTCACGAGTTTTGCAAGGCCTCACAGCCCGTCGTGAAATGCATCGACCAGATGCGCGACAACCGCCTGCATCTGTTCATGCGGGGCCTTGCCCGCGGCCTTTGCGTCGGCCGCCACCGCGCGTTGCCGGGTTGTGGCGTTGCCGTGTGTCACCACCTTGCGGCTGTTTTCCAGTTCACTCAGGCATCCAAGGATCCCCGCGTCTTCCTCGATCAGGCGGATCAGTTCATCGATCAATTCGTCCATCGGCACGATGGCCCCGCGTCCGAAATCGATCAGCCCGTCGCTGACGCCATAGCGCTGCGCGCGCCAGCGGTTTTCCCCGATCAGGAACGGGTCATAGCGCCGCCAGCGCTGGTTGCGCACCCGCAGACGCCACAGCATGCGCATCAGGCATTGGTTGATGGCGGCCAGCGTAAGGGTGCTTTCGATCTGTGGCTGAACGTCCATGATCCGGGTCTCAAGCGTCGGGAAACTGTGCGACGGGCGCAGATCCCACCAGATCTTGGAGCTGTCCTCGATCACACCCAGAT
>CAYZAD010000550.1:0-1103 GCA_964476315.1 uncultured Rhodobacterales bacterium | reverse complement strand
AGGTCGAAGCGATGACACTTGCCTCCCGCATCGTCGTTCTGGCCAACAAGGGGATTGCGCAGGTGGGCGCGCCGCTGGAGCTCTATGAACGACCCAACAGCGAATTCGTGGCGCAGTTCATCGGCTCGCCGTCGATGAACCTGCTTCCGGGCGAAATTGTCGGCACCGGGGCGCAGACCACGATCAGGATGGCAGGCGGTGGCACTGCCGTTTCGGATTACCCGACCACCGATGCCGATATGGGCCTCAAGGTGAATGTCGGTGTCCGGCCCGAGGATTTTCTCTCGACCGACGGGGATTACATCTTTGAAGGCAAGGTGAACATCACCGAAGCGTTGGGAGAAGTGACGCTGCTGTATTTTGAGCCGCAAGGCAATGCCGATCCGGTGATTGGCAAACTGCCCGGCATTCACGCCGGGCTGCGCGGCTCCTCTGTCAGGCTGGGCGCGTCACCCGACAAGGTGCATGTATTCCACAACGGGGTGTCGATGCTCTATCGGTGAAGCGCCTTCGAAGGCGCTTCACCAAGACTATTCGAATAGTCTTTTCACGCCAACGGCACTGTTCCGCGTTTGTTCTCATTTTTGGATTGGCGAAACCGCAGCCATCCCCTATGTGTTAACCAAGCATATCGGGGGACCTCATGGCCGAGCTTAAAAACATCGAAGTGCGCGGCGCGCGCGAGCACAATCTCAAGAACATCGATGTCGATATCCCGCGCGATCAGCTTGTGGTGATCACCGGGCTTTCCGGCTCTGGCAAGTCCTCACTGGCCTTCGACACGATCTATGCCGAGGGCCAGCGCCGCTACGTGGAGTCCCTGTCGGCCTATGCGCGCCAGTTCCTCGACATGATGGAAAAGCCGGATGTGGATCACATCTCCGGCCTCAGCCCCGCGATCTCCATCGAACAGAAGACGACGTCGAAAAACCCCCGGTCGACCGTGGGCACGGTGACCGAGATCTACGACTACATGCGGCTCTTGTTCGCGCGGGTTGGCACCCCCTACAGCCCCGCCACCGGCCTGCCCATCGAGGCGCAGCAGGTCCAGGACATGGTGGACCGCGTCATGGCGATGGAAGAGGGCACGCGCGCCTATCTTC
>CAYZAD010000549.1:0-1106 GCA_964476315.1 uncultured Rhodobacterales bacterium | reverse complement strand
GACCAAGTCGATGACCGGGCACAGCCAGGGCGCCACCGGCGCACAGGAGGCGATCTACTGCCTGCTTGCCCTGCAGAACGATTTCATCATCCCGTCGATCAATGTCGAAACGCTCGACCCGGCCCTCAAGCCCGAGGAAATCGCGACGGATCTCGTGGAAAACGCAGGTCTGGACACCGTGATGACCAATTCGTTCGGCTTTGGCGGCACCAACGGATCGATGTTGATGTCGAAATACACGGATTAAGCAAGTCGGATTTTGAGTATGACGGGGCAATTGCAGGGCAAGCGCGGATTGATCATGGGGGTCGCGAACGAGCGGTCCATCGCATGGGGCATCGCCAAGGCGATGGCAGAGGCGGGGGCGGAACTGGCCTTTACCTACCAGGGAGAGGCCTTTGGCAAACGTCTCGAACCGCTGGCGGCCTCGATCGGATCGGATTTCATGGTCGATGCGGACGTCACCGATGACGCGTCCCTGGATGCCGCGTTCGAACAACTGGCCGCGCGCTGGCCGACCATCGACTTTCTTGTCCACGCGATTGCCTATTCCGACAAGTCCGAACTGACGGGCCGCATCCTCAACACCTCGCGCGAGAACTTCAAGAACTCGCTCGACATCTCGGCCTACAGCTTCATCGACGTGGCCCGCCGCGCGCATCCCCTGATGGTGGAGAACGGCGGGACGCTTCTGACGCTGACCTATATGGGCTCCACCCGGGTCACGCCCAGCTATAACGTCATGGGGGTTGCCAAGGCGGCGCTTGAAGCGTCGGTGCGCTACCTTGCCAACGATCTTGGCCCCGAAGGCATCCGCGTGAACGCGATCTCGCCGGGACCGATGAAGACATTGGCCGGGGCCGCCATCGGCGGTGCGCGCAAGACCTACAAGCACACCGATCAGAACGCGCCTTTGCGCTCCAACGCGACGCTCGAAGCGGTGGGCGGGACAGCCGTCTACCTTGCCTCGGCCGCAGGGGCCTGCACCACCGGAGAGATCATCCGCGTCGACGGCGGCTTCCACGTGCTGGGCATGCCGCAGTTCGAGTATCTGTAAGCGCCAGACCGGCGCACATGCAGCGATGCGGGGCGCCTCAAGCCGGGGC
>CAYZAD010000548.1:0-1110 GCA_964476315.1 uncultured Rhodobacterales bacterium | reverse complement strand
GGCGTAGTTTCTGGCTCCTTGTTTTCCTGACAGTGCTGTTCGGATGGACGGCGCTGGTTGGCGTCGTCCGGGCGGAATTCCTGCGCGCGCGGAACCTGGAATACGTTCGCGCGGCCAAGGCGCTTGGCGTGTCGAACATGACGATCATGTTCCGCCACATGCTGCCCAACGCAATGGTGGCCACGCTGACCATGCTGCCCTTTATCGTGACCGGCACGATCAGCACGCTTGCGGGGCTTGATTTCCTTGGGTTCGGTCTGCCGTCGTCTGCCCCATCGCTGGGCGAGCTGACATTGCAGGCCAAGCAGAACCTTCAGGCACCTTGGCTGGGCTTCACCGCGTTCTTTGTATTCGCACTGATGCTGTCGCTGCTGGTGTTCATCTTCGAAGGCGTGCGGGACGCGTTTGACCCCAGAAAGACGTTCACATGACCAACATCCTCGAAGTGAAAGACCTGAGTGTCGGCTTCCGACAGGACGGCCAGACCGTGCCTGCGGTGCGGGGCGTCTCGTTTCACATCGAACGCGGAGAGACCGTGGCGCTGGTTGGGGAATCCGGGTCGGGCAAGTCCGTGACCGCGTTGTCGACAGTATCGCTCCTCGGCGACTCTGCGCGAGTGTCCGGATCGGTGCTTTACAATGGCGAAGAGATGGTCGGCGCTTCGGATGCCCAGTTGCAGCGCATTCGGGGCAATGACATCAGCTTCATCTTCCAGGAGCCGATGACGTCTCTTAATCCTCTGCACACTCTGGAACGGCAATTGTCCGAGTCATTGGCACTGCATCAGGGCCTTGCCGGGGATGCCGCCCGGACGCGGATACTGGAGCTTTTGACCAAGGTTGGTATTCGCGACCCTGAAACCCGCTTGGGCGCTTATCCACACCAGCTTTCAGGTGGTCAGCGGCAGCGCGTGATGATCGCAATGGCGCTGGCAAACGGGCCTGAACTGCTGATCGCGGACGAGCCGACAACGGCCTTGGACGTCACGATCCAGGCGCAGATCCTCGAACTTCTGGCGGATTTGAAACAAGCAGAGGACATGAGCCTTCTTTTCATCACCCATGATCTTGGGATCGTGCGCAAGATCGCGGATCGGGTCTGCGTGATGAA
>CAYZAD010000547.1:0-1110 GCA_964476315.1 uncultured Rhodobacterales bacterium | reverse complement strand
CGCGGGAAATAGGAATAAACCAGTTCCAGATCGTCCTGGATGGCACTCTTGCCATCGCGCCGCGTATAGGCCCCGGTCAGCAGGTTTTCCTCGACGGTCAGATGCGCAAAGCAGTGACGACCCTCCATCACCTGAATGACGCCGCGCTTGACCAACGCAGCCGGGTCCAGATCCTGCACCCGCTCGCCCTGGTAAAGGATCGATCCCTTGGTCACCTCGCCGCGCTCGGAATGCAGCAGGTTGGAAATCGCCTTGAGCGTCGTTGTCTTGCCTGCGCCATTGCCGCCCAGAAGCGCGGTAATGCCGCCCTTCTTCACGCTCAGGCTGACGCCCTTGAGAACAAGGATGACGTGATTGTAGATCACTTCGATATTGTTCACTTCAAGCAGCGTCTCGTCGGTGCGTCCGGCGTCCAGCATGGCTCTTCTTCTCTTGAAAAATACTCAGAAAGTCCCCGGCGGCGTCTTGGGATACCGCCGGGGGCAACCCGGCCTTAGTTCGTGGCCGAGCACTCTTCGTTCATCGCCCAGGGCGCGTTCGCCGTGGCGTAATCCGCTGCCGCAGAGGCAATGAGGTCGGCATAGCCATCCACGTTCGGCGTCAGCAGGTCAGATACCTTCACGAACTTGGAACCATCCCATTCCAGCATCCAGCCACCCGAATGACCGGTATGGTTCGCACAGGAGGTCGAGAACGGCGGCACCATGCCGGCCATGCCCAGCTCTTCCAGACGCTCTTCCGTGATATTCAAGTTCTCAAGACCCCAACGCAGATGTGTCGCGTCGATATTCGCTTCGCCAAAATGCTCCTGCGCGCCGCGGATCGCTTCGGCGAGGATCATCGACATGACGACGCCACGACCGTAGAAGACGCCGTTCATCTCTTCTTCGTTGGACTGGCTCAGGCCCGCATCGAAGACACGCTCCTTGAGCTCCTGCATCACCGGCGCGTCCGGGTTCGGGAAGGACCAGGAAATGGACTTGTAGCCCGCACCTTCTTCGCCCACCAGTTTCAGGTCCGCATCGTGCCCGGCCCACCAGACGCCGATCATGTTCTCCATCGGGAACTTGGTCTTCACGGCTTCGGTGATGGCCCCGGCGTTCATCGCGC
>CAYZAD010000546.1:0-1113 GCA_964476315.1 uncultured Rhodobacterales bacterium | reverse complement strand
CCATCGGCTATGACAACGCCACCAAGGTTGCCAAGACCGCGCACAAGAACGGCACGACCCTCAAGGAAGAGGCGATTGCGCTGGGCTTTGTCGATGAAGAGACCTTTGATCGGGTTGTGCGGCCTGAGGACATGATCGGTCCGAAGGGCTGACACGGATCAACATATCTGTTTCGTTAGGGGACGCTGCGGCGTCCTCTTTTTTGTTTGGATCATTGTTTGAAGCGGCAGGCAAGGCGGTTCGATGCGTCGTGGGGCCGGACAAGGAATCCTTGATACAGCGATAATCCGCCGACATAAATATGTTACTCTGCGCCTGCCAAGCTTCGCGATAACACATAGGGATGGATTGATAATCATGATACTCAACGCCGAACAGGAAAGAATGTCCGCCGCCGAAATCTGGAGTGCCTTGGAAGGTGGGACAGCAGGCTGGAGTTTTGATGATTGCCCTTGGGTGAAGGTCGGGAACCTTTACATGTCGGTGACCTTCACGGGGGACACATCGTGGAAAGCCATCGCCGAGGCAAATTCCGGGAAGAAAATCATCGTGCTGACAGGTCGTCACGGCGAACAGGCCGGCGCAGCCGTCGGTTCAGACAATATTATTGTCAAGGGTCGAACGTATGACAAGGAGCATGTGGCGCAGGACAAAGAGATCAAATCGAAATACTTTCCAGACAACGGGGATATCGAGATAAAAGACCTGTGGCTCTACAATTCCGAGCACACGGTAGACAATCTGCAAGTCGTAATGTTGTCCCATCTGCAGAAAGGCGATGTGGTTGTCTGCGCTTGGTGTTTTTCACTGTTTTGCCTCTACAGCTTTTCCGCGGAGGCTGCACCCTTTCAAAGCGCGAAACACGTTGAACTGACCGTTGCGAATAATGACAAGAAAGTTTCTGATATTATTACAGAAAAATTCAAGCCATGGGTGCCGGGCGCTGCCTGACGCCGAACAGTCCATCTTTGTGCGCCATCCCGCTGGAGCAATGAGTCCATACGCACACAGAGGATGCAGTTATTGGCACAGATGTCACACCGTTTATTCATGAGCAACGTCACCAACCTCAACCAGTTCCGCAAGACCAAGGCGCGCGCCGAGAAGCGCGCC
>CAYZAD010000545.1:0-1114 GCA_964476315.1 uncultured Rhodobacterales bacterium | reverse complement strand
GCCCGGTGTCCGGCCCAGCATCAGCTTGGCGTCTTCTCCAACGGCGAGCACTTTTTTCTGACCGTCCTTGATGTGATAGGCGACCACGGAGGGTTCGGACAGAACAACGCCCCGCCCCTTGACGTAGACCAGCGTATTGGCTGTCCCAAGGTCGATGGCCATGTCCGATGAAAACATGCCCAACATTTTGTCCAGTCCAAACATCTGCGTCTTGCCTCAAGCCAATATATCTTAGGCCAGCGACTCTCTTGGGTCGGAAGCCGAGGCTGTTATAGGTCTGGTTTCGCAGGTGCGAAAGGGCTTGAACGCGCATTGCCAGCATGAATCTGCCACATGGGTTCACGATTCCCGGCCGCGCTCCGGGATAAACGCTTTTGACGCGAATTGTACTCAAACTGGTGACGATTTTTCGTGATCCGGGACATTGCCGGACATTCGGAACCAGCAAGAGCGCCTTTGCCCGGGAAAAGACACCCAGCCATCGCATTGCTTTCTTGGTCTCGGGCGACATTGGAACCAGATTAGGCAGAGGTCGGTAATGATTGTTTCGTTTGTAAAAGGTATCTTCAGGCTTGGTTTCTGTGCCGCTGGTTTGGTGGCTGGCCTTGTTGCGTGGGACTATATGCAGCAAGTGCAGGCCGCAGATTATCAGTATTCGATTGATGAGTACAAACTGTCGGTCATGGACCGCTATGGAGAAGAGGCCGTTCTTGCCTTGTCCATGCTCGAATCCGCGCAGTCCGGTGTGAAAGCCGGCGCGCGGTTCGGGCTCCAACTGGCCGAGGACACGGGCCTTCTGGACAGGTTCGGGCTTTCCTTGACGCAATCAGATGCGCCGCCGCCGGTTGCGCCGTCGGTTGAGGCCATGATCGCACCGGATACGGAATTGCAGATCGCACCCGTGCAGCTTGCGGTCGCGTCACAAGCGCTTGCGCCGGAATCGTCGCTTTTTCCGCGCGCCCGCGCGCTTCGGTAAAGCTTTCCCGCGACAGCGCGTCGTTTTCCTGCCGCAACGTGTCGGCACGGTTTGGCGGCGCGCGCGGTGCAGGGGTATTCACTGGGTCAAACGCCTTGGAGTGAAGACCCATGAAAACGCATGTCAAAGCTTTGGTTG
>CAYZAD010000544.1:0-1125 GCA_964476315.1 uncultured Rhodobacterales bacterium | reverse complement strand
CGTCGAAGAGAAAGAGGACATGATCAGCTTCGTTCTCGACGTGAACGACGAATTCGGCACCACGATCTGCCTGATCTAACACGATATGGGGGTCGTGATGGATCTTTCGGATCGTGTTGTCGTGATGGATTACGGCAAGAAGATCGGCGACGGCACGCCGGATGAGGTGCGCAACAATCAGGCGGTGATCGACGCCTATCTGGGGGTGCCGCATGAGTGATCAGATGCGCTGCTTTGGAGTGACAGCATGGTAGCAGACATTTTCATCAATCCCTTTGTGGACATGTTCACAGCGCCCGACTTCTTGATGCAGGTGCTTTGGGAGGGTTTGGTCTCGGGCATCCTTTATGCGCTGATTGCCCTCGGTTTCGTCCTGATTTTCCGGTCTTCGCGCATCTTCAACTTCGCGCAGGGGATCATGGTCGTGTTCGCGGCGTTGACGCTCGTGGGCCTTTTCGCGATGGGGGTGCCTGCATGGCTGAGCGTCGGCTTGACGCTGGTGGTCATGTTCGTGCTGGCGGTGGCGATCGAGCGCGTGGTGCTGCGGCCGCTCGTGGGACAGCCCGACATCATCCTGTTCATGGCGACCATCGGCATCACGCTTTTCCTGATCGGCTTGGGCGAGACCATCTTTGGCGGTGAAAACAAGGTGATGATCACCGAGGAACTGGGCATCCCGACCGGGGATACCGTGCTGGAACCGTTTGGCGGCCTTCTGATCCTTCAGCATCTCGACATCACTGTCGTGATCGTGGCCACCTTGCTGGTGCTCGCGCTGCTGGCCTTCCTCAACTACACGCAGATGGGCCGTGCCATCCGGGCGCTGGGTGACGATCACCAGGCGGCGCTGTCTGTCGGGATCAGCCTGCAGACGATCTGGGTGCTGGTCTGGTTCATCGCTGGCATCATCGCGCTGGTCACGGGCATTGCCTGGGGCGCGCGGGCGGGGGTGTCTTTCGCGCTCGAGGTGATTGCCTACAAGGCGCTGCCGGTGCTGATGCTGGGCGGGCTTGAATCCATCACCGGGGCCATTGTCGGCGGGCTGATGATCGGCATCCTGGAAAAGCTGTTCGAGATTTACTGGGGGCAACCGCTCCTTGGCGGCAACACCGAGACATGGTTCGC
>CAYZAD010000543.1:0-1131 GCA_964476315.1 uncultured Rhodobacterales bacterium | reverse complement strand
GGTTCGACGCCTTCGGCATGCCGGCCGAGAACGCCGCGATGGCGTCGGGCGGGCACCCCAAGGATTGGACCTATTCCAACATCGACACGATGGTCAGCCAGATGAAGCCTTTGGGCTTTGGTCTGGACTGGTCGCGCATGTTCGCGACCTGTGATCCCGAATATTACGGCCAGCAACAGGCGCTGTTCCTCGACATGCTGGAGGCCGGGCTGGTCTACCGCAAGAACGCGGTGGTGAACTGGGACCCGGTCGATATGACCGTGCTTGCGAACGAGCAGGTGATCGACGGCAAGGGCTGGCGATCCGGTGCCGAGGTGGAGCGGCGCGAGCTGACGCAGTGGTTCTTCAAGATCAGCGACATGTCCGAAGAATTGCTCGACGCTTTGGACACGCTGGACGATTGGCCCGCCAAGGTGAAGCTGATGCAGGCCAACTGGATCGGCAAATCGCGCGGGCTTCAGTTTGCGTTCTCGACGATTGACGCGCCGGATGGGTTCGACCGGATCGAGGTCTACACGACCCGCCCCGACACGCTGATGGGCGCGTCGTTTGTCGGCATTTCGCCCGACCATCCGCTGGCCAAGCATCTGGAAAAGGACAACGCCGATCTGGCCGCGTTCAATGCCGAGTGCCGCAAGGGCGGCACCACGGAAGAGGCGTTGGAGAAGGCCGAGAAGCGCGGCTTCGACACCGGGCTGCGGGTGCGCCATCCCTTTGATACGGCTTGGGAATTGCCGGTCTATGTCGCCAACTTCATCCTGATGGAGTACGGCACCGGCGCGATCTTTGGCTGCCCGGCGCATGACCAGCGCGACCTTGATTTCGCGCGCAAGTATGGCCTGCCGGTGGTGTCCACATTCGCGCCAGCCTCGGATGAGGGCATTGCGATGCCTGAAGACGGCGGCGACGCCTATGTGCCGGCCAAAACCGAACGGGTGATCTATGTGCGTGGGTTTGCCGGTGACACCGAGCAAACCGGCAACGAGGGCATCGATGCTGCCATTGATTTCTGCGAAAGCAGCGGCGTTGGCCATGGCGTGACCAAGTTCCGCCTGCGTGACTGGGGCCTCAGCCGCCAGCGCTATTGGGGCTGCCCGATCCCGGTGGTGCATTGCGATGCCTGCGGCGTGG
>CAYZAD010000542.1:0-1133 GCA_964476315.1 uncultured Rhodobacterales bacterium | reverse complement strand
GATTACCCTGACGACCCGTTCGCCTGACGCTGGCAGTGTCCGGGGCGGCGAGACAGTAAGATTTTTCCCATTCGCCACGCTGCCGCCAAGCCATCGCCAACTTTTCGCCGCAATTCAACGTATGGTTGTGCTCACGTTCGGAGTGGAGGGCTCTGTGGACATTTCGTCCCTGTTTGGTTTTGACGCCATTGCTGTCAGTTTCCTGGCCTGCCTCGCCGTGCGTAGCCTCGTGATCCGCGCCCTTCCCGACCGGATCGCGGGACCCGGCGGACGGTTCACCGACACCGACCGTCACGACGTCTGACATCCCCAATGTCCCAAGGGTTCGGGCACCTGCTGCAGGTGCCCGAATTCCCTATGGCGCCGGAACCCGGAAGGTCAGCGCCGCCCAGAGGCTTTCCCAAACCACGTCCATCGCCTCGGCCAGCTCGGGCGCGGGTTCGCGCAGCACCACCGAATCGAGCAGATAGGTGTGCCCGGGCCGAACCGGGACTCGGGCGACCCCGTCGCCATCGGCCAATACGGTGAACACCTGGACCTCACCCTCCGCCGGACGCTCGAAAACCTCCACATGCGCCGCGGCCTTCGGTTCGCCTTGATAGAGCACCTGGACCGGCAATCCATCGGACAGGTCATCCGTATAGGGGTTCGCCAGCGCGACGATTTCGGTCAGCAATCCCTGCGGCGCATCCGATCCCGCGCCCCCGCCCACCGCGACTAGCGCCTTGGCGTAGCGCGAATAGGCTTCGGCAAAGCGGTCCTTCGGCAGGTCGCGGTCTTCATGGGCCGCGACCACCCACGGGGCGGCCTTGTGTTCCACGAAGCTGACGAACTTTTCGAACTCCGTATAGCCGACCTTCTTGTCATCGGTGACATGAACCACACTGACGAGTCCGTCGCCCAAGGCAGTCGCCTTCAGCGCCGGGCGATCGCCCGCACGGCCCGGGACCGGAGTCACCAGATCGCCCATGATCATGTCGAACCGCCGAAACTGCGACGGCAGATACGCCTGCCGCACGCCCGCGAAATTCTCCCCGTTGACCAGATCGCCGACAATCTCGGCCCCCGGCGCGACCTGCCACTCCGCGACGTCGATCCAAAATTCGTGGCCTTGTGCGAGCGACGTGCTACCT
>CAYZAD010000541.1:0-1133 GCA_964476315.1 uncultured Rhodobacterales bacterium | reverse complement strand
TCTTGGACTTCCGGATCGTCTTTTGCAGAACCGGGTGCTTGAAGCGACGCTCGACGGAAACAGTCACGGTCTGTGCGTTGGCTGTCGAAGTGACGGTGCCTTGCAGGATACGTTTGGGCATCTTTCAGGCTCCTTCTTACGCGTCGCTGGCGGCCGCAGCCGCCTTTTGGTTCAGCACGGTGTTGATGCGTGCCACATCCCGGCGCACCTGGCGGATGCGCGCGGTGTTCTCAAGCTGGCCGGTGGCCTGCTGGAAACGGAGGTTGAAGGCCTCTTTCTTGAGGGTGACCAACTCATCACGGAGCTGATCGGGCGTTTTATCGCCGAGTTCCTTGGCGTTCATGTCGCCAGTCCTTTCTGTCAACATCACCGGAGAGCCCTGTCATTGACGCAGGTCACCCTGATTCCCGGTGGAGGTGGATGAAGTCGGGCGTATAGGCGTGAAAGCGGTTTGGTGCAAGGCTCTTTTCCAGGCTCATCTGCAGTTGATGGAAAACTGCTGACAAAGATGCATGGAGGCGGCTAGACTGACGGGCATTACCATACATGACATTTGAGGTTTCTCCCATGCTTCTGCGGATCATCGCCCCCTTGTTTTCACTTCCCTTGTGTGTCCTCGCGGCCCCGGCGGCAGCGGATGTCTGGAGCTTCAACACACCTTCCGGCAACATAGAATGCACTGTCGGCGAAGGCTTTGAAGGATCGGATATCGAATGCACGATCTATCGCCGCAGCCAACCTGCACGCGTCTCCGCGCTGGCCAATTGCCCGGTCAGTCGGGGCGTCACGTTTTTCATGCGCAACAGGGGTGGTGTCACTGCCACATGCGCAAGCCCCGGCGCGCGCCCGACCGGCACCCAGGGTGTGGCGGATTACGGGGTCGAGGGAAAGTTCGGGGGCTTCACCTGCTTTTCTGCCACCACCGGCCTGCAATGCCGCAACCAGGATGGTCGCGGATTTCACCTGTCACGCGCGAACCAGCAGGTTTTTTAGCGACACAGTCTCTCGCGCTGGCGCTCGTGCTGCGCTAAACCAACCGGCATGACCCAGATCAAATCTCTCTTTGTCACCCGCCTCTACCAGGCCTCCCTGTCCGAGCACGGCCCCGCAATCGACCCCGATGAAATGGAAGC
>CAYZAD010000540.1:0-1137 GCA_964476315.1 uncultured Rhodobacterales bacterium | reverse complement strand
CCAAGGATCTCAGCCGCGTGTACAAGGTCGCCGAGGCGCTGGAATACGGCATCGTGGGCGTGAACACCGGCATCATCTCGACCGAGGTGGCCCCCTTTGGCGGCGTCAAGCAGTCCGGTCTCGGGCGCGAGGGCAGCCATCACGGGATCGACGACTTCCTGGAACTGAAGTACATCTGCACCTCGGTCTGACGATGGCAGCGCTGCCGTCATCCATGCAGGCGCTGGTCCTCCTCCAGGAGGGCCATGCCGCCGACGCAGGGTCGATGCGGGGCTTCGATGACCTGTCGGATCTTCTCGATTTGCGAGAGGTCGCCGTGCCGGAGCCGGGCCCGGGACAAGTGCTGATCAAGGTGCGCCGGTCCACGGTCAACCCGTCGGATGTTGCCTTCGTCACCGGCACCTACGGCCAGCCGCGCGAGGCCGGGGCCCCGGCGGGGTTCGAAGGCGTCGGCGAGGTCGTCGCCTCGGGCGGCGGCGTTATGGCGCGGATGCTGCAGGGCAAGAACGTGGCCTTCTACGTCACGCCCGGCGGCTCGGGCGCCTGGGCCGACTACGCGGTGACCGACGCGACCGCCGTCGTGCCCCTGAAATCGGGCATCCGCGACGCGGACGCCGCCGCGATGCTGGTCAACCCGGTCTCGGCAGCGGCGATGCTGGACCGGGTCGACCCCGGCAAGGCCTTCGTCTTCTCCGCCGCCGCCAGCCAGTTCGGCAAGCTGACCGCCGCGCTGGCCAAGGCGCAGCACAAGCGCATGATCGCCGTGGTCCGTCGCGACGCGCCGGTGGAGGCGCTGACCCGGCTTGGCGCCGTCGCGGTCCTCAACGAAACGGACGCGGATTTCGCCGACCAGTTGCGCACCGTTCTGCAACGCGAGAAACCGCAGTATTTCTTCGACGCCCTGGGCGGCGGGTCCACGTCCGACGCGATATTCGACGCCATGGGCAAGGGCGCGCGCTGGGTGATCTATGGCGCCCTCGCCGGGGCCGAGGCAACGATCCGCACCCCCGGCGCGATTATTTTCCAGGACATGACCGTCGAAGCCTTCTGGGCTGTCAGCTGGGCACGGCAAACCCCGCTTCTGAAACGCCTGAAGCTGATCGATGGGACTACCAGCTACGACGATATCAGGAACGT
>CAYZAD010000539.1:0-1147 GCA_964476315.1 uncultured Rhodobacterales bacterium | reverse complement strand
CCTCGCCCGCGCCCATGCCGTCATGGCGGGACTGGCCGCAGAACGCGCCGACAATCGCGTCGACCCCCAGTTCCTTGCGCGCCATCCGCACCGAGCGCGCGCCATCGGTCAGATGCACGCCGTCAAGGCCAAGGCGCTGGGCCAGAACCACATGGGTGTCGATGACCAGCGCCACGTCGAACCGATGCGCCACCTCGCGCACGGCGTCGGCGGCGCGCAGGATCAGGTCTTCGTCGCGGGAGGCCAGCGACAGACGGATGCACGCGATGTCGACCGCATCAAGAACGCGGGCCAAATCACTCGGAAAATGGCTCAATTCGATTTCGGGCGGAGTGATCAGGTAGATTTGCGGCTGCTCGGGCGTGGACATGGGCGGTCTCGTTTCTGTGGTTGCGCCTCTATACTGCGATTTGCCCGCGCGCGCCAAGGGCTTCGGCGGCTTGCCCTTTGCCCGGTCCCGCAATAGTCAGGCGCGACGGTCGAAATCGGAGATCCAGATGCCAAGCGATGCACCTCAACCCGCCTTTGTTCTGGTGCGCCCGCAGATGGGCGAGAACATCGGCGCAGCCGCCCGTGCCATGCTGAATTTCGGGCTGGACCGGATGCGGCTCGTGGCGCCGCGCGACGGCTGGCCGAACCAGAAGGCGGTGGCCATGGCCTCGGGTGCCGGACGGCTTCTGGACGACGCGGTCCTGGTGGATCGGACGGTGGAGGCCGTGGCCGATTGTTCCTACGTCTTTGCCACCACGGCCCGCCAGCGCGGCATGACGAAACCCGTTGTCACGCCCGAACGCGCGATGGAAATGGCGCGCGACAGGATCGCAGCGGGCGAAAAGGTGGCGGTGCTGTTCGGGCCCGAACGTGCGGGGCTTGAGAATGACGATATCGCGCTGGCCAATGCCATCATCTCGGTCCCGGTGAACCCCGACTTTCCGTCGCTGAACCTGGCGCAATGCGTTTTGCTGACCGGGTATGAATGGCGGCGTCAGACCGTGGACGTGGTTCCCGAAACCGTGGAAATGGGCGGAACGGACTGGGCGACGGCGGTCGAGATGGACAAGCTGGCCCAGCATTACGAGGACCGGCTGGACGCCGCCGGGTTCTTTTTTCCCGAAGCCAAGGCTGCGGGCATGAAGCGCAACCTGCG
>CAYZAD010000538.1:0-1163 GCA_964476315.1 uncultured Rhodobacterales bacterium | reverse complement strand
CATGAGCGGCGCGAGAAAGTGCATCGCGACGATTGACGCGCGGCGTATCTGATCGGAATTGGCGCGCTGGGGCTCATGCTCTGGCGCGTTTGCTTTTGAGGGGGCCGGTGTGGACCTGAAGGCTTTGGATATCACGGTGATCGGTGGCGGAATCGGCGGGCTGACCTGTGCGCTGGCATTGCGCCAGCGCGGGGCGCGCGTGACGGTGCTGGAACAGGCGCAGGCCATCACCGAGGTGGGCGCGGGAATTCAGGTGTCGCCGAACGGACTGCGCGTGATCGAAGCCCTGGGGCTGGGCGATGCCCTGACCGGCCGGTCGGTTCAGGCGCAGGCGGTGTCGCTGCGCAATGGCAGCACCGGGGCCGAGGTGGCGCAGCTCGACCTGACCCGCCTGCCGCCCGATCAGCGCTATTTTTTCGTTCACCGCGCCGATCTGGTGGATCTGCTGTCCGCCGCCGCCCGCGATCAGGGGGTTGCGGTGCGTCTGTTGCAGCAGGTGGACACGGTCATCCCCGGCGACCGCCCGCGCATCGTTCTGGCCACGGGCGATTCCCGCGAGACCGATCTGGCGATTGGGGCCGACGGCATCCATTCGGCGGTGCGCCCGGTGTTGAATGCGGCGCAAAAGCCGTTCTTTACCGGTCAGGTCGCATGGCGTTGCATCGTGCCCAACGTGACCGGCCATCCTGCCCATGCGCGGGTCCATATGGGGCCGGGGCGGCACATGGTGACCTATCCCCTGCGCGACGGATCGGTTCTCAATGTCGTTGCCGTGGAAGAGCGCGGGGAATGGGCGGCAGAAAGCTGGTCTCAGAAAGACGATGCCGACAATCTGCGCAAGGCCTTTGCCGGGTTCGATGCCGAGGTGCACCAGATCCTGTCGCAGGCCGAGGCACCCGGTGTCTGGGGCCTGTTCCGCCATCCGGTCGCCGCGCGCTGGCATGGCAAGGGCATGGCGCTATTGGGGGATGCGGCACATCCCACCCTGCCGTTTCTGGCCCAAGGCGCGAACATGGCGATGGAGGATGCCTGGGTGCTGGCGGATGCTTTGGCCACCGCGCCGGATATGAGCGCCGGTCTTGCCGCCTATCAGCAGCGCCGCAAGGCCCGGGTCACGCGGGTGATTGATGCCGCCAGCAAGAACGCCCGCAACTATCACCTGT
>CAYZAD010000537.1:0-1170 GCA_964476315.1 uncultured Rhodobacterales bacterium | reverse complement strand
AGGAGTTCGGCGATCTGCTCTTCGTGATGGTCAATCTGGGCCGCCACATGGGGCTCGACCCCGAGGCCGCCCTGCGCGCCACCAATGCCAAGTTCACCCGCCGGTTCGAGAGCATCGAGGCTGCACTGGCCGCCGATGGGCGGACGCCGAAGGACAGCACGCTTGAGGAGATGGACGCGCTCTGGGATGCGGCGAAGGCGATGGAGAAGCGGGATCGCTCAGGATAGGCGTCCCGCCGCACGCTGTGTCAAAACAGGTCCAGACCGTAGACGTCCATCTCTGGCGTGAATTGGTTTGAGCGCAGTTGAAAGCCCGCCTTTTGCAGCACCCGCGCCGAGGCCAGATTTTCCTTGCTCACCGCGCCGACAATCTTGACCGGTGCCAAGGTCTGTACCGCATCGACAAGACCCCGCAGCAGTTCGGTGGCTACGCCCTTGCCCCATGCGTTCTCATCTATCAGATAGCCGATATGAATGGTCCGGGTGTCGGTCGTTTCCCTTGTATCTGCCAGAATGACCAAACCCGTCACGCGTCTGTCCGGTTTCGAAGTCACGACGAGAACGTCGCTTTCGTCGCAACGTGCGTCGATCCAAGCCGAGACGCCCCCCTCTGCCCCTGTGAGCTGCAGCGAGGGAGGCAGATGTAAAAGCACCCTTGGCGTCAGAAGCGCGGCCAACGACGCTTCCAACCCGGCACGTTGGTCCGGGGTTGCCAGGAAAGGCCCCCAGTCCTCAACGTGAAACCGCGCGGTCGAAAATGGTGCAAGCATGGATGTCGTCTAACTGTCCGCCCAGCAAAGCCGTGTTTCAAAGAACGGCAAAGGCGTCATATGCATGCGTGAGGCCTGCGGGTCTGGCTAAAGCACTGGATGAGCGCAAAAGAAAAACGCGCCCTGAGACTGAGCGCGTTTTCCAAAAATCGGGGAAGTCGGACGCTTACTGAGCGTCGTTGATGAACTTCACTGCGTCGCCGAACGTCTGAATGGTTTCTGCCGCGTCATCCGGGATCTCGATCCCGAACTCTTCTTCAAAAGCCATGACAAGCTCGACAGTGTCGAGGCTGTCCGCGCCAAGGTCGTCGATGAAGGACGCATTCTCGGACACTTTGTCTTCTTCAACACCAAGGTGCTCGACAACAATTTTCTTAACGCGATCTGCGACGTCGCTCATG
>CAYZAD010000536.1:0-1181 GCA_964476315.1 uncultured Rhodobacterales bacterium | reverse complement strand
TCGTTGGTCTGACGCTTCTCGAAGCACAAGAACTGAAAACCATCCTGAAGGATGAATACGGCATCGAGCCCGCAGCTGGCGGCGCAGTGATGATGGCTGGCCCGGCAGATGCCGGCGGCGGCGCGGCTGCCGAAGAGCAGACCGAATTCGACGTCATCCTGAAGTCGGCAGGCGCATCCAAGATCAACGTGATCAAGGAAGTGCGCGGCATCACCGGTCTTGGCCTGAAAGAAGCCAAGGACCTGGTCGATGCAGGCGGCAAGGCTGTGAAAGAGCAGGTTTCCAAGGACGAAGCCGAAGAGATCAAGAGCAAGCTGGAAGCAGCTGGCGCCGAGGTCGAGCTCAAGTAATCGACGGGTGCGTGCAAGCACACACCCTACATCGCGTAGGGTGCGTGATCCTCACGCACCGGCTGAAAATCAGAGGCTGGGCATGGGAAATCCATGCCCAGCCGCTCCCGTCTTAGCAAGGCCCTTTTCGTGTCAGGGCTTTTCTTAGGCAGGATCCAACGATCGGGTGGCGCGCAGTGGGTATGCGGGCCGAGAATTGATCGGGTTTTGTCGTCTCTATTGGGCAGACCGCCGGGGCCCGACGGCGTGACGCTCAGCTGAGAATGAAAAAGGTGATATCGACCATGGCGCAAAGCTTCCTTGGCCAGAAACGTCTTCGCAAATACTACGGTAAAATTCGTGAAGTTCTGGAGATGCCGAACCTGATCGAGGTTCAGAAATCCTCCTACGATCTTTTCCTGAAATCCGGTGACCAGCCGCAACCGCTTGATGGCGAAGGCATCAAGGGTGTCTTCCAGTCGGTCTTCCCGATCAAGGATTTCAATGAAACCAGCGTGCTGGAATTTGTCAGCTACGAGCTGGAAAAGCCGAAATACGATGTTGAGGAATGTCAGCAGCGTGACATGACCTACAGCGCGCCCCTGAAGGTGAAGCTGCGTCTGATCGTGTTCGATGTCGATGAAGACACCGGCGCGAAATCGGTCAAGGACATCAAGGAACAGGACGTGTTCATGGGCGACATGCCCCTGATGACGCCGAACGGCACCTTCGTGGTGAACGGGACCGAGCGGGTCATCGTGTCCCAGATGCACCGCTCGCCGGGCGTGTTCTTCGATCACGACAAGGGCAAGACGCACAGCTCGGGCAAGCTGCTCTTTGCCTGCCGGATCA
>CAYZAD010000535.1:0-1184 GCA_964476315.1 uncultured Rhodobacterales bacterium | reverse complement strand
GCGCACGAGGTATTTCTGCATCGCGAAGAACACCAGAAGCGGCACCGCGATGGAAACGAAGGCTGCGGTGGCAAGGATTTCCCAGTTGCCGCCGCGTGTGCCCAGAAGCTCTACGATCTGGTTCGTCATCACCGTGGTCTGGCCCGTCGCGTCGATCAGGAACACCTTGGCCACAAGCAGGTCATTCCATGTCCAGAGGAACTGGAAGATCGCAAAACTGGCCAGTGCCGGGAAAGACAGCGGCAGGATGATCTTGGTGAAGATCTGGAACTCGGTCGCGCCATCGACGCGGGCGTTTTCGATGATGTCCCGTGGCAGTCCGACCATGTAGTTGCGCAAGAGATAGATCGCCAGGGGAAGGCCGAACCCCGTATGGGCCAGCCACGTGCCAAGGTAGCCTTTGCCGATGCCGATCCCCAGATGCAGCTTGAGCAGCGGGATCAGCGCCAGTTGCAACGGCACCACCAGAAGGCCCACCACCATCGCAATCAGCAGCGCGCGCCCGGGAAAATCCATCCACGCCAACGCATAGGCGGCAAAGGCGGCCACAACGATGGGAATGATCGTGGCAGGGATCGTAACCGTCAGCGTGTTGAAGAACGCCTTGGCCATGCTGTCGGTCGCGTCCCCCGAGAACAGCACCTGCCGGTAATTCTCGAGCGTGAATTCCGGAGGGATCTCTGCGGTGACAAAGGTGCGCTGTCCGCGGGAGCCTTCCATCTGCACCGGGCTTTCCAGCCGGTAGGCACCATCGGCCTGCAGCGTCAGTTGTTCGCCATCGCGCAGTTCAGCCGTGTCTCCGGGCGTGTACGCCGCAACATCACGCGATGAGGTGCCCCAGCTTTGGATCTCGGCGGGCGGGGTGTCGTTATCCGTAAAGAGATTGCCCTCGATCACCCAAACCGTTCCGTCCTGCACCTGTGTATCAGGCTCTGCCGTCCGCAGGGTCAGGGTTTGCTCGGTCGGGAAAAGCGCTTTCCACCAGCCCGATGTCGCAATCTGATCTGCCGTGCGAAAGGACGACACGAACAGGCCGACCGTCGGGAAAAGCCAGAGCGCCACAAGCGCCGCGACCGAAATGTGAACCGCCCATGTGAGAGAGGATTTGGTACCTGCGATATTGTCCATTCTCCGTCCCTCCTCAGCGCATTTCTTTGCGCGCGTTGCGCACGTTCCAGTACAGG
>CAYZAD010000534.1:531-1188 GCA_964476315.1 uncultured Rhodobacterales bacterium | reverse complement strand
ACGCCGATCAGGGCGAGGGCCAGAAGAAGGTGAATGACAAGAACAACGTTTTCCATGTGGGCCCCGGATGGCTTTCGTGAATGGGGGGTATCTAAGGCCAAGCCGGGCCTGGTGCAACCCGTGTTCCGCGTTGGCGCTGCTTTCGGAATGCGCCTGGAGGCGCAGGGGTTTTGCGGTGCATGTGGGCGGTGCAGCGCGCCTGTGTTTTTTCGGCGGATCGTGGGGTGTGGTGGCGATTGAGTATTTTGGAAGAGAAGAAGCGGGAAGCTGTTGCGACCCGGTGCATGGCCGGGGTCGGGGGCTGCGGATGCGGTTTTCTTGCGGGGCGGCCATGCGGATCGCCGTGCGACGCGGACGGGCTGTCGAGATGTCGCAAGATTCGTCAGGAAAACCGGTTCCCACTTTTCACATTGCCCTTTATACGGGCGCGGGTTTGACGATTGGAACTCTGACAAAGGTCTGGAACATGGCGAACGTGGTGGTGGTTGGCGCGCAATGGGGCGACGAGGGCAAAGGCAAGATTGTCGACTGGCTTTCGGAGCGGGCAGATGTGATCTGCCGTTTCCAGGGCGGTCACAATGCGGGGCATACGCTGGTGATCGATGGGGCGGTGTACAAGCTGCATGCCTTGCCATCGGGCGTGGTGCGGGGCGGCAA
>CAYZAD010000534.1:0-521 GCA_964476315.1 uncultured Rhodobacterales bacterium | reverse complement strand
ATCAAGGAGATCGAGACCGTTCGCGCGCAAGGTGTGGAGATCACGCCCGAGACGCTGATGATCGCGGAAAACACGCCGCTGATCCTGCCGATCCATGGGGAACTGGACCGGGCGCGGGAGGAAGCGGCCAGCAAGGGCACCAAGATCGGCACCACGGGGCGCGGCATCGGCCCGGCCTACGAGGACAAGGTGGGCCGTCGGTCGGTGCGCGTGGCGGACCTGGCGGATCCTGCGACGCTGGAGGCGCGGGTGGACCGCGCGTTGCAGCACCATGATCCGCTGCGCAAGGGGCTGGGGTTCGATCCGGTGGACCGGGACGCGCTGCTGGCGCGGCTGAACGAGATCGCACCGCAGATCCTGCCCTTTGCGGCCCCGGTCTGGAAGGTGCTGAGCGAAAAGCGCAAGGCGGGCCGGCGCATCCTGTTCGAGGGGGCGCAGGGCGCGCTGCTGGACATCGATTTCGGGACATATCCGTTTGTGACCTCGTCCAACGTTATTGCCGGACA
The DNA here is from genome assembly GCA_964476315.1 of uncultured Rhodobacterales bacterium. Taxonomy (GTDB): domain Bacteria; phylum Pseudomonadota; class Alphaproteobacteria; order Rhodobacterales; family Rhodobacteraceae; genus Marivita. The sequence goes on along the minus strand of CAYZAD010000534.1, from coordinate 15 downwards.
GGCGGCGACGGGTGT
>CAYZAD010000533.1:0-1221 GCA_964476315.1 uncultured Rhodobacterales bacterium | reverse complement strand
CCGGTCTTGATCGACGCCTCGATCATGCGCCGCATCGCGCGGCCCAACAGGCAGATCGACCGCCCGGCCCGTTCACCCGCCTCTGCCAGCGTTTTGACCCGCGCCACGTTCGACGCGAATGTCGTGGCCACCACCATGCCGCTGGCATCGCGCACCAGCTTTTCGATTTCCGGCCCGACCGAGGCCTCTGACCGCCCGGCATGCGGGGAAAACACGTTGGTGGAATCGCAGAACAGCGCCTTGACGCCGGGCTTGCCGATCTCGTCCCAAAGGTCGCGATCAAACGGTTCCCCCACCAGCGGCGTCTCATCGATCTTGAAATCGCCGCTATGCACCAGACGCCCCTGCGGCGTGTCGATCACGAGGCCCGAGCTTTCGGGGATGGAATGCGAAATCGGCACGAACCCCACCTTGAAAGGTCCCGCCTCAACGGTTTCGGGCCAGGCCGACACGGTGCGCACGGTTTCCGCAGAGACCCCCTGGTCCTCCATCTTGAGCCGCGCGATATGCGCCGTGAAGGCGCGCGCATAGACCGGCGCGCCCAGATCGTCCCAGACATGCCCCACAGCGCCGACATGGTCTTCATGCGCATGGGTGATGAAAATCGCCTCGAGCCGGTCCCGCCGCTCTTTCAGCCAGGTGATATCCGGCAGGATCAGATCGACGCCGGGCGTGCTGTCCATGTCCGGAAAGGTCACCCCCAGGTCAACAAGGATCAGGCGCTCCTCATCCGGCTTTCCATAGCCGTAGACATAGGCATTCATGCCAATTTCGCCGGCCCCGCCCAGGGGCAGGTATATGATCCGTTCACCGCTCATGTATTATCCGTTTTCTTTGTTATACGTGTGAATGACCGTCAGGCCATGCATCGTGAGATCGTCTTCAAGCGCATCAAATAACGCTTCGGTTTCGCCAAACAATGGGGCAAGCCCACCGGTTCCGATAATCTTCATGGGCTGGTTGCGTTCGGCCTTGATGCGCGCGCAACATTCCTTCACCAGCCCGACATAACCCCAGAACACCCCCGACTGCATGCAGGCCACCGTATTCGTGCCCACCACGCGCTGCGGCTTCGAGATGTCCACATGCGGCAACGCTGCCGCCGCCATGTGTAGCGCCTCAAGGCTCAGGTTCACGCCCGGTGCAATCAGGCCGCCGACATATGCCCCGTCATGCTCGACCACGTCGAAGGTGGTCGCGGTGCCGAAATCCACCACGATC
>CAYZAD010000532.1:0-1221 GCA_964476315.1 uncultured Rhodobacterales bacterium | reverse complement strand
GCGGCCTTTTTCGTTTCGGGCGTAGCTTGGGCTCACATGCGAAGGAGACTCCACAGAAACCGCGACCCATGCTAGCGTTTTCGTATCGTGCCTGCCTTGCATGCAGGCAACCTCGTTTCCGCGTCGTCTGTACGGCAGAATTTTAAGGTTAATCATTGCAATGGCGCGCACATTCCGCACTCCAAGCAGCCGGTTCCTGATCACCGATCAGGCCGCAAGCCCCATCGCGGAGGCCCCCGAAATCATCCGTGATCGCAATGACGCGCTTCGGCTGCTGCGGACGCAGTTTTCCGACCCGGCGACACTCGCCTCCTTGCGTCAGTGGGCCCATGATCAGGGGTTCTTCAAACCGGTGGGCAGCGATATCTTCGAGGTTCTGGCAACACTGGTGTCCGCCCGGCGGCTCAACCTCATGCGGATCAGGCCGCAATCGCATTACGCCGCCAACGCCGAACCCAAACCCGACAAGCCCGACACACCCGTCACGCCCCCGCCAAAGCCGAAACCGAAGCCCAAGAAGAAAGTTGCCGAGCTTGTCGTCATCGTCAAAGACCTCGATGGCAACCCGGTCAAGGAGGCCGAGGTCACGGCGGGCAAACTGGGCAGCATGAAAACGGACGAAAACGGCGTTGCCAATTACGGCGAGGTCGAGCCCGGCACCTACAAGGTGACCGCGGAAAAGGAAGGCCACTCCACAGAGCGCAAGGGCAAGATCAAGGCCGACAAGAAAAGAGGCGTGTCGGTGCCGGATGGAACAAAGACCACTGTCAATCTGGTCCAACACCCCCAATGCGCAAGCGTCAGCTTTTTTGAAGGGCCGTTGGCCAAGACGCCCGCGACCCGCAACAAGTATTTCGGTTTTGACCACAAGACCGACATGCCTGCGGCAGACCCCGGCCACTACTGGAAACCCTGCCCTGCCCACGGCGACCTGAACCTGCCGGGCGACAAACTGACCCGGGACGGAGCACGTTGGGTTTCTGTTGCAGTCGGAAAAGAAGTTGAGCTTGAGATCCATTTTGACTTCAAGGAAGACGAATGTATCCCCTGCATCTCCAACAGCACGTTCGAGGTTGTCCCGGCAAATGTCGCAACCGTGGTGACACCCAAGATCTCGGCGAAAAAGGCCGTTTTCAAGATCAAGGGCGCTGCGGCAGGCGAGGCCAGCCTCAAGGTGATCTGCGACGGCAAGGACATCGGCTGGTTCCACATCTGGTGCCA
>CAYZAD010000531.1:0-1224 GCA_964476315.1 uncultured Rhodobacterales bacterium | reverse complement strand
TCCACAGCTCCGAACGGTCGATCAGCACCAGCCCGCGCTGGCCCGGCGTCGTCGGTTTGTACGACTTGAGTGCCATGCTTTCTGTCTTCCGTTAGCAAGTGCAGGTCTTTGCGACCCGCTATGTTTGGGCGGACGGATCCGCCGATGGTATAGGGCCCCGAAGGTCCCCGGTGAGCGCAACAACGAAGCCCCGGACGAATCCGGGGCTGCGCGGTTGGGGGTTACTAGGGTCTCAACGCAATCGGGTCAAGGGGGGCCAGCGGATTTCCCGCGCCTCACTTCACGTCCGGCAACGGCGGCAATTGCCGCAGGTAGAGCACCACCGCGTCAAGGTCACCCTCGGTCATGGCCGCATAATGGGCATAGCCCATGGGCGGCAGCATACGTGACCCGTCCGGGCGGATGCCCTGCGTGATCATCGTCTTGATCTCGTCATCCGTGTAACCGGCCAACCCGTCTTCATGCGAGGTCAGGTTCGCCGAGACCGACGTGCCCCAGGGCCCGTGAAATTCGAACCCGCCCGCCCCAAGATGGGTGTCGAACATCGGTCCCTTTTCGCCCATCGGGGTGTGGCACTCCATGCAATGCGCAACCGGCCCGGCCAGGTATTCGCCATAGGCAACGGTCACGCCGCGCGGAATGGATGGCACGCTCTCGATCGGAGGTCCGTAAGCCGGAGGCAGCGGAATATTGTATGTCGAGCTTGGCGTCTGGGTGTCGACGGCCGCAACCGTGCGCATGAAGGCGACAATCGAGTAGAGATCGTCATCCGAAAGGCCCCGATACAACAGCATCGGCATGGGCGGGCCGATGATTGTCCCATCCGGGCGAATGCCCTCCCGAATGGCGCGGGCGAATTCGTCATCGCTCCAGCCACTGACCCGTGATCCGGGGGTGATGTTGACCGCCCAGGCTTCAAACGCCGGGTTCTTTTCCACCATCATCCCGCCGAACTCTTTCGACATGTCAGGCCCGTTGGGCGTCTGGGGCGTGTGACAGTTCCCACATCCCGCAGGCCCCCGCACGAGGTACTCCCCCCGCTCGACCGAAATCTCGGCCGCTCCCGACCCTGCAACTAAAGTAAGAACACTCGCAAATAGAAAACCTCGCATAGCGATATCCTTTGTATTCCGCGAGACCACAGACGCGCGGCTCGCAGGATCAGCCTATGGGCAGGTCCAACATCTCACCAAACAAATTCCTCGCTGCAAGGCAGCACGTCCG
>CAYZAD010000530.1:0-1229 GCA_964476315.1 uncultured Rhodobacterales bacterium | reverse complement strand
GGTGCCCGGCAAGATGCATGCCTGCGGGCATGATGGTCACACGGCGATGCTGCTGGGGGCGGCGCGCTATCTTGCGGAGACGCGGAATTTCGACGGACGTGTCGTGCTGATCTTCCAGCCCGCCGAAGAGGGCGGTGGCGGTGGCCGTGAAATGGTCCGGGACGGCATGATGGAGCGCTGGAACGTGCAGGAAGTCTATGGCTTGCACAATGCGCCGGGTCTTCCCGTCGGGCAGTTCGCGATCCGGCCGGGGGCGATCCTTGCGTCGGCGGATGAGTTCCAGATCCATGTCACGGGGCAGGGCGGCCACGCCGCCGCACCGCACGAGGCCGTGGATACCACGCTTGTCGCATCGCATATCGTGGTGGCGCTGCAGTCGGTTGTGGCGCGCAACGTCAACCCGCTTCGACGCGTCGTGGTCACGGTCGGCACGTTTGAAACGGACAGTCATGCGTCGAACGTGATCGCGCATCACGTGACATTGCGTGGAACGGTGCGCACGCTTGATGCGGAGTGCCGCGCCCTAGCCGAGGCGCGCATCCGCCGTCTGGCCGAGGACACGGCGTCAGCCTTCGGGGCGCGTGCCGAGGTGATCTGGGAAGACGGCTATCCCGTCACGGTCAACCACGAGGCCGAAACCCGCTATGCGGCAGAGGCCGCGCGTGCCGTTGCCGGCGATGTGGATGATGCTGTCGATCCGATCATGCCGGCGGAGGATTTTTCCTACATGCTTGAAGCCCGGCCCGGGGCGTATATCTTTCTTGGCAATGGCGACACGGCGCAGTGCCATCACCCAGCCTACAATTTTTCGGACGAGGCGATCCCGGCGGGATGCAGTTGGTTTGCCGAACTTGTGGAGCGGCGGATGCCTGCGGCGTCCTGAACATACTATCAGAGGACACGATACATGCCCGTAAAGAACCGATTTGCCGAATTGCAGGACGAAATCACGGCCTGGCGCCGGGATTTGCACGAACATCCCGAGATCCTGTTCGAAACGCATCGGACCAGCGCCATGGTGGCGGAAAAACTGCAGGCGTTCGGATGTGACGAGGTTGTCACCGGGATTGGCCGGACCGGCGTAGTGGGCGTGATCAAGGGGAAAACGGACACCTCCGGGAAGGTGATCGGGCTGCGCGCCGACATGGACGCGCTGCCGATCCATGAACAGACGGGGCTGGACTATGCCTCCAAGACCGATGGTGCGATGCATGCTTGTGGGCATGACG
>CAYZAD010000529.1:0-1248 GCA_964476315.1 uncultured Rhodobacterales bacterium | reverse complement strand
TTTGGAGGTGGATCCGCGCAAATCGGACGCGATCCCGTCGACCAAGGGGTCGCTCTGACGTGCTGACGGCGATCATCGATTACGAGAGCGGCAACCTGCATTCCGCAGAAAAGGCCTTTCAGCGCATGGCAGCGGAGGTCGGTGCCGGTGACGTGGTGGTGACGTCGGATGCCGACGTGATCTCGGGCGCGGACCGCATCGTGCTGCCCGGCGACGGGGCCTTCCCGGCCTGTGCGGCGGCCCTGCGCGCCTCCGGCGCCTTCGATGCCATGATCGAAGCCGTCGAAGTCAAGGCACGCCCGTTCCTTGGCATCTGCGTCGGCATGCAACTGATGGCGCGGCAGGGCCTGGAATATGAACCGACCGAGGGTCTGGGCTGGATCGACGGCGTGGTTGACCGGATCACCCCTGACGACCCCGCGTTGAAAGTCCCCCATATGGGGTGGAACGATCTGGTGATCGACACCCCCCACCCGGTGTTGGCGGGCGTTGAAACCGGTGAGCATGCCTATTTCGTGCATTCCTACCAGATGCGCATGGACAGCCCCGACCAACGTATCGCACATGTGGATTATGGCGGGGATGTCACCGCCGTGGTGGCACGGGACAGCATGGTCGGGTTCCAGTTCCATCCGGAGAAAAGCGCCGCCACCGGGCTGCGCATGATCGCCAACTTCCTGCGCTGGACACCCTGAGCCTGTCTTGCGGCTGGAATGCAGCGGGTCGCCACGCGGGTTCTGCGCTGTCGCGGCGCGGTCAGTTGATGCGCGTCCAGGTCTGGCCTGAGCATAAAAGCCCGCCCGCGATACAGCCCGACAGGTCGAGCTTGTCACCGCGCAGCTTCATTTTTCCCATGTAGATCTTGTTGTTTGACGGCCGCCAGAGCTTGCCCTTGTAGGTGCCGTCACCCTGCGCCACCATGTCGAACACCAGGGTCTTTCCGGTGGCTGGCGAGGTGAATTCGCCTGATGCGTTGAAACTGCGCGCGATCACACCGCAGATTTTTTCGCCGCAGGGAGCCATCTGGATATGCGCGTAATTGCCGTTGTCCGGTTCGGTCTGCCAGGTACCGGTGATCGGTTCTGCAAAGGCGCTTGTCGCGGAGACTGCCACGCCCAGCACAAGTGAAATGAGTTTCATGTTGGTGTCCCTCCTGGTCCCGTATTGGCAGACAGTTGGCCCCAGCCGCCGCGACCGATCAAGATTGACGCGGGGTCGCGTTGCATGTGCCGTTCCGTCATGTCAAAG
>CAYZAD010000528.1:0-1254 GCA_964476315.1 uncultured Rhodobacterales bacterium | reverse complement strand
TGAAATCAGCCTCAAGTACTACGATGGCACCCCCGTGATCCGCGAACTCAAGCGCGTGTCCAAGCCGGGCCGTCGTGTGTACCTGGGTGTGAACGATATCCCGCAGGTCCGTCAGGGTCTTGGCGTGTCCATCGTGTCCACATCCAAAGGCGTCATGACAGATGCAAACGCCCGCAGCCAGAACGTTGGCGGCGAAGTGCTTTGCACCGTCTTCTAAGGAGGTCTGGAAATGTCTCGTATTGGCAAACAGCCGGTTGAGCTTCCCTCGGGTGTGACAGCATCCCTGTCGGGGCAGACCATCGAAGTGAAGGGTCCGAAAGGCACCCAGAGCTTTACCGCGACCGACGATGTCACCATTTCCGTGGAAGACAATGTCATCAAGATTGACCCGCGCGGCAAATCCAAGCGCGCCCGTCAGCAGTGGGGTATGTCCCGCACGATGGTTGCGAACATGGTGCATGGTGTCACCAACACATTCAAGAAAGAGCTTGAAATTCAAGGTGTTGGTTACCGGGCGCAGCTTCAGGGCAATGTCCTGAAACTGAACCTTGGCCTGTCGCATGACGTTGATTTTCAAATTCCGGACGGTGTGACCGTCACATGCCCCAAGCAGACAGAGATCGTGGTCGAAGGCCATGACGCTCAGCTGGTGGGCCAGGTGGCAGCAAACATTCGCGACTGGCGTCGGCCCGAGCCCTACAAAGGCAAAGGCATCCGCTACAAGGGCGAATACATCTTCCAGAAAGAAGGCAAGAAGAAGTAAGGACGCAAGGATATGGCAAACAGTAAACGACAGCTGTTCCAGAAACGCCGCCTGCGCGTTCGGAACAAACTTCGCAAGGTCAATGCCGGTCGTGTACGCCTGAGCGTGCACCGCTCGAACAAGAACATCAGCGTTCAGCTGATCGACGATGTTCAGGGCGTGACACTGGCAGCGGCCTCGACCATGGAAAAAGACCTCGCCGGCAAGAACAACGTCGAAGCGGCCACCAAGGTGGGCGCAGCAATCGCAGAACGCGCCAAGAAGGCGGGTGTCAGCGAAGCGTATTTCGACCGCGGTGGTTTCCTCTTCCACGGCCGCATCAAGGCGCTTGCCGATGCTGCCCGCGAAGGTGGTCTGAAGATCTGATGGTGGGGGTGCGTGCAAGCACGCACCCTGCCTTTGGAATGTGTAGGGTGCGTGATGTCACGCACCTTGCTTTGCGGAAGGGCCCACCCCTTCCCGATGATCCGGGAGCACCGAAAGGCTCACCT
>CAYZAD010000527.1:0-1254 GCA_964476315.1 uncultured Rhodobacterales bacterium | reverse complement strand
GATCATTCGTAAACAGGCGCACCTGTGGTCGCGAGCTCGGGCCAGTCAGCGATGACATTGGTCCCTTGCAGCGGTTGGATGTAGCCTTTGTGACAGGTCTTACAGGCGGCCTTCGGCGCGTCGGCAAAGACCGGTCCAAGACGTTCCGGCGGATACACATCTTCGAGCGGCACCAACCAGTCGTTGTTCAGCTCCAGCACCATGGAGATACCCAGCATCTCGGTCGACCACTGGGGTGTCACCTGGCCTGGGTCATAGAACGCACGGCTGTTGTGACAGAACACGCAGTTCACACCCAGAGAGTTGGACACGTAGTTCATCAGGCTGAACGTGCGCTCCGTATGCTGCCAGGTCTGAATACCGTCTGCCGGGTACTCGGCCACATGCGCTTCGAGATCGTGCACACCGATTTGGCCGTAGTCGAGCAGGTAGGTTTCCAACGCGTCTGACGGAAGCGATGTGAACTGGGACTGAACGGTCACCCGGTTCTGGATCGCGGACCAACCAGCCGCCGCCTCGTTCACGGAGCCCATGCGGAACCAGATGTCCGATGGTACGTTCTGACCGCGGTGGCAGGTATAGCATGTCACGCCCACCTGCTTGTTGGCATTGACGTGACCATCCCAGTTCTCGTTGATGGACTGTGTCATCTGGATCATGCTGCGCGCGACAACCTTTGTATAAAGGTCGTCGTTGCCATATTCCTCGATGTCCACATCGCCGTGGCAGTAGGCACAGCCCTGATCCGGCGCGACCCAATCGGTGATGGCCAGCATCACGCGATTGAAGTTGTCGTCAGTGAGATCGCCCAGAACCTGAACGTTCTGGTAGATATCCCCCGCCAGGTCTTCGCCACCTTCAGGGATGAACGGCGTGTCGCTGTACATCGCTTCGATGGTGGGATCCGGTGTGAACCGGTCACTGTTGAACTCTGGCACCGACATGCCGTTGCCGCGTGGGCCCGTTTGCAGGCTTTCGGTGGCAAAGGGCTGTCCGACCACCACCAGGAAGGCGGCTACGGTCACTGCAGTACCCAAGGCACCCACCAGGATCGCCGGACCATAGATGTTGGTCGGGTTCTCGTTGTTCCATTTATCGAACCATTTGGGAAACATGATCAGTTCTCCTGTCCAATAAAGGCTTCGTAGGAACCGTAGGCTTCGTAGCCATAAGAGCCGTCATACATCGGAGCGAAGTGATGCTCCTGGGCCCAGATGAACCAGTTGTCCACGACCGTGCCGGTCAGCAGGATCC
>CAYZAD010000526.1:0-1258 GCA_964476315.1 uncultured Rhodobacterales bacterium | reverse complement strand
CCGCAAATCCCGTCAGCGCATTTCACATCCACCGCGATGCCGTTTTCGGCCAGCACATCCGTCGCGGTCTTGTCCGCCGGTACGTGAAAGCTGCGCCCGTCGGTCAGCCGCAGGGTGAAGGGGTGATTTTCGTATTCGGGAAGCTCCGGCACGGCAAAATATTCCAGATGGCGCGCCGTGTCCGGAAAGCCTTTGCGGTCCGCCACGTCCATCACGGACTGCATGTAGGCATCCGGTCCGCAGGTATAGATGTGCTGGCCGTCCGAATAGCCGGGGATCAGCGCGTCCAGATCGGCGCGGCTGCCTTCGTCGCTGACATGGAGGTGCACCTTGTCGGCCCAGGGCATGGCCTTCAGATCGTGCAGATAGCCAGCCCCGGCGCGGGTTTTGACCGAATAGTGCAGGGCAAAGGGACGCCCCAGCGCGTGCAACCGGTGGGCCATGGCGATCATAGGCGTCACGCCGATGCCGCCGCCCATGAGCCACGTGAAACGCGCGTCCTCGGCCAAGGGGAAATGGTTGATCGGGCGCGAGACAAAGACTTTTCGCCCCTCGGTAAAGATCCGGTGCAGCAAGGCCGATCCGCCGCGCCCGTGATCTTCGCGCAGAACCCCGATCTGGTAGACACTGCGATCTGCTGGATCGCCCGACATGGAGTATTGCCTGAGGTATTCCGGTGCCACAACAAGGTCGAGATGGGCTCCGGCGTTCCATTCGGGCAAGTCGCTGCCATCAAGGCTTCGGAACTCGTATTTCGTCACCTGCGGCGACATCCGTTCCACCTTGCTGACGATGACGGGGATCACGGGGCTGTCCGTGGCGTCCTTGACGCGGTGCAGGTGGGACCTGTCGCCCTCGGCCAGACGGCGCTTGTGTTCGGTTGCGCTGACCATGGCGCCATAGGCGGCGATGCCTGCCTCGCGATCCATCGGGTCTGGATAGGGGTAGGGATGCGGGGCCAGCGGTGCGGGATAGACAGCAAGCGTCTGATCTTCGTATTTCAGGTCGAGATCCGTTTGCAGATCCCGCGCGTTGACCGGCTTGTCGGTGGGCCGGTACCCGCCGTCCTCCTGCAGTTCCAGATCCCACCACCATTTCTTGACCGGGTTCAGCCCGCCGCGCCCCACCGCATCGTCCAGCCTGGCCAAGGCCGGGGCTGCCCGTGGCAGGGTCATCGCGGCCCAGCGGAACGGCTTTTCCGCAAACAGCCCTTCGAGGTTCCACGGGCAGGTCTTCATGCAGCGCCCACACATCGCGC
>CAYZAD010000525.1:0-1266 GCA_964476315.1 uncultured Rhodobacterales bacterium | reverse complement strand
AGTAGTGGCGGTAGATCAACCGCTCTTCCTTCATCCCGGTCTTGATCCAGTCGGATGCAAAAAAGTCAAAGCTTTCAATAAAGTCGCTGTCTGTCCGATCAAGGTAATCATGCACGTATTCGGCGCTCTTGATCGCCTGGCAATCCCCCGAAAGCATATAGAAATGCGTGGCCCGCGGAAAGGCTTCGATCGCCGCTTCGACGGCATGCAAGGTCGCCTGCACCAGCGACCATTCTCCCCAGCCGCACTTGATCCGCTTTTTTGCGAAGGTCACGTTGGGATTGTCCGCCAAAGCCGTCTGGATCGTGCGGAAGGCCTCTGCATTGGCACGCGCATCGAAATGGATTGCGATGTAATCGCCGACAGCCGTCAGGCTCAGGGCCTGACGGATGATTTCGTCAGGGTCCTTGTGGCACAGCAATATGAAGGCAATGTTTGCCATTCAGCGGGGCATCTGCTCTGTTTTCACCTCGTGTTCCAAGTGATACGCGTGTTCAGTCATTGAATAAACTGCCTTTCTTTGATTTTTTGTTTACGTTACGGGACCATGAAGAGCCCGGTTCGAGGCTGGAGGCGGCAGTAGATGGGATTTCCCGGCACCTGGATGACCGAGAGCGAAAGCATGGTCTACCGCGTGGTTCCGAAATGCGCATGTTCGACCATCGGCCAGATCATGTTCTTTTCGGACCATGGAGAATTCTACGACGGTGATATTCACGACGCGCAGGAAGGTCTTCACAAATGGGCGCTGGACCATAGCAAAGACCCGATCACCAAGCGTATTCAGGCGCATGACACCTACGCCTTCACCTGTGTCCGCAATCCTTACACGCGCATACTGAGTTCGTTCTTCGACAAGATCTGCGGCATCCAGCGAAATGGCAAACGGTATCGCGGCAACCTGGTTCCGCTGTTGATCCAGAAATACGGGATCGAGGTAGGCGGCGACGACGGCAAGCAGGAATTTGACCAGATCAAGAGCTTTCGCCGTTTCCTGCTTTTTGCGCGGGACACCATTCGCTGGCGGCGGCCGATGGACCCTGACATCCACTGGTCGGCCATGTCAGGTCATATCAGCACCTTCATCGTGAATGGCGGGCGCTACGACGACATTTTCTGGACCGAAAGCTTTAACGACGGCATGGGCCGAGTGCTGGAACATGTCGAAACGCGCAACGCCATCGATCTGACCACCATCCCCCGCTTCAACGAAAGCGAAGGGCACGGACCCAAGCGCGCGCATCCGGTCGAGGACTATTTCGACGA
>CAYZAD010000524.1:0-1267 GCA_964476315.1 uncultured Rhodobacterales bacterium | reverse complement strand
CGACCACCACAACGCGGGTTTCCTCCGCGTGGGTGGCATCGATAAGCATTTTCTTTGGCATAAATTCCGTGCGCACAACCGCCGCCGCCTCCCTCTGTCACAGGGAGAACGGGATCGGGTGTGTCTTGTCATGGCGAAGGTCGGCGCAGTGGCTGGCCGGGGTGAAACACCCCGTTGCTCTAGCCTCATGTTCTGCGCGCGTATCATCGCGGTTCTTCTCCGACGCATGCCAGCAATTGGCTGCGTCCGTTGCGGACCTGCCGTGACATCCACGGTCAGGCGTATTCAAAAGGCCTGGTGGCCAAATCAGCATGCCGTGACATCCGGACACTCTGGCCGATGTGCACAACAGCGAAACTCTTTAAGCCCTCGAACCGGCATGCGGTTCGGGCTAACCCTGACAATAGTGCGAGACACGCCACCAACACAATGGTCAATCAGCGCTTTTCTGTCCTAAACAGCGTTGAGCCGTACATAAGGCGGCGCAAGCACACAAAAAAGAGGGTCCAGATGAGCAAAAGCCTGAAACGCGTCCGCGCGGCACTCAACGCCGCTGGTTTGCCCGCCGATATTCGTGAGGTGGGTCAGGCGCGCACCGCGCAAGAAGCCGCAGACAGTGTCGGGTGCCACATCGACCAGATCGCGAAATCCATCATCCTCAAGGGCGGCGCGAGCAACGAAGCGGTGCTGTTTCTGACGGCTGGAGGCAATCAGGTGGACATGTCCAAGGCATCGGACTGCGCAGGTGAACCGCTTGGCAAGGCAGATGCGACGCTGATCCGGGCACAAACCGGTTTTGCCATCGGCGGCGTAGCCCCTATCGGACACCTCAACCCGATCCGAGCCTGGCTGGACCCAAGGTTGCTTGAATTCGATGTTGTCTGGGCCGCAGCGGGCACACCACGGCATGTTTTTCCGCTTGATCCAGCAGTGCTTCCAAAAATTTCATACGCTCAAATATTTGATTTCATTCAAAAATAAAAGTTAATGTAAAAAACATTCACATACACACTTGCAAAGTCATCAGAAAGCTCCGATCTGTTTGATGTGAAAACGATTAACATACCTCAAACAACGGAGTACCCCATGAGCACCATCGCCGCCCCCGCCTCAAACCCCGCCCGCATGGGTTGGTTGTCCCGGTCCGAGGCCTGGCTCGATTCCAAAGGAAAAGGCGCCTGGATCGCTGCAATGGTCCTTGGCTTCATCTTCTTCTGGCCCATCGGCCTCGCCCTTCTTGCCTACATGATCTGGAGCAAACGCATGT
>CAYZAD010000523.1:0-1269 GCA_964476315.1 uncultured Rhodobacterales bacterium | reverse complement strand
ATGGCGGTGACGTGGTGGGGCGAGCAGGTTTTCAATGACATGCAGTCGGTCATTCAGGATCGCGGCATTACCACGTTCAAGCACTTCCTGGCCTACAAGGGCGCGCTGATGGTGAATGACGATGAACTGTTCGCGTCCTTCAACCGCCTGGCCGAGCTGGGCGGGATCGCGATGGTGCATGCAGAGAACGGCGACGTGGTGGCCGAAATGACGGCTAAATTGTTGGCAGAAGGCAATACCGGGCCCGAGGGGCATGCCTATTCACGGCCCAGCCAGGTTGAAGGCGAAGCAACAAACCGCGCCATCATGATCGCGGACATGGCGGGTGTGCCATTATACGTGGTGCACACGTCCTGCGAGGAGGCACACGAGGCGATCCGGCGCGCGCGCATGCAGGGCAAGCGCGTGTGGGGGGAGCCGCTGATCCAGCACCTGACGCTGGACGAAAGCGAGTATTTCAACCCGGATTGGGACCATGCCGCGCGGCGGGTGATGTCGCCGCCGTTCCGCAACAAGCAGCATCAGGACAGCCTGTGGGCCGGCTTGATGTCAGGGTCGCTGTCAGTGGTGGCCACGGATCATTGCGCCTTCACGACAGAACAGAAGCGCTTTGGCGTTGGCGATTTTTCCAAGATCCCGAATGGCACGGGCGGGCTTGAGGACCGGCTGCCCATGCTTTGGACGCATGGAGTTGAAACAGGGCGTCTGACGCCGAACGAATTTGTTGCCGTGACATCGACGAATATCGCCAAGATTCTGAACTGCTATCCAAAGAAAGGTGCTGTCTTGGTGGGGGCCGATGCCGATCTGGTGGTCTGGGATCCGAAGAAGGAAAAGACGATTTCCGCCAGCACGCAGCAATCGGCCATCGACTACAACGTGTTCGAAGGGCACCACGTCAAAGGTCTGCCGCGCTTCACGCTCACGCGGGGGCATGTGGCGGTGCATGATGGCGAGATCCGTACGCAGGAGGGCCATGGCAAGTTCGTGGCGCGCGAGCCGAACGGGACGGTGAACAAGGCCCTGTCGACCTGGAAAGAGCTGACCGCACCAACGCCGGTTGAGCGCACGGGGATTCCCGCGACGGGGGTTTGATGCAGGACCAAGCTGAAGCTCGGTTGCTGGACCGGAGCGAGACTACACCCGTGATTTCGGCGCAATCGCTGGACCTGACGTTTCAGACAAATGATGGCCCGGTGCATGCCTTGAAAGGAGTCGATCTGGACATCGGCAAAGGAGACTTCGTCAGTTTCATCGGGCCGTCGGGTT
>CAYZAD010000522.1:0-1271 GCA_964476315.1 uncultured Rhodobacterales bacterium | reverse complement strand
CATGTATCACAGTTTGTCGCCCAAAGGCCATTCCAAGCTCATCCGCCGTGAGCCAACCGATGTAATGGCCGTAATGCGGCGTGCTGAGTTTCGATTTCCCGCGGCTCGATCCGTCTTCCGCCTGCAAAAGCACATGGGCGGTTTCCTTGGACAGGACGTCCTTGACCTTTTCATAGCCCGAGACCGCCACGCCGGATTTGCGGCTGAGACTTAACAGATCGACAACACGGCGTGCAAGTTGCTGCTCCAGGTCACTGACAAGCGTGTCTGGCACAGTGACCTGCGCCTTTGCCGCCCGTGTGAAATGGTTCTTCTTCACAGCCGTTTCAAGGGCCGCACAGTTGGCGGTCACCCAAATGCCCCGGCCCGGCAGTTTGCCTGCCAGGTCGGGAACAATCCTCTGGTCCGGCCCGACCACAAAGCGGATCAGCTCGGATTTCGGGCGCACCTCTCCGGTCACAATACACTTGCGCTCCGGCCCGCTCTCCCGGTCCTTGTGCTGTCCGCCGCGTGTCATATCGGTGCTGCCCGCTCAGGTCCGGTGGATCAGACCTGCTCCTCCTCGGTTTCGATGGCGTCTTCGTCCCCGTCGTCAGCTTCGGCTTCCAACTCGGTCGGATCGACCCAGCCCAGCAGAACCCGCGCTGTCATGATCAGGTGTTGTGCCTCTTCCAGCGACATGTCGAACGGCTCAAGCAGGCCCTCATCCTTGTGACGCTCGCCATCCACGGTGGTCCAACCGCCCGCCAGTTCCCAATCCGCGCAGGTGGCAAAGTCTTCCAGCGTCTTCACGCCGTCTTTCGCCAGAACCTCGATCATCTGGGGCGTCAGACCCTCAAAGTCGATCAGGCTGTCTTCCGCGCCCAGCTCGCGTGCGTTCTCAAGCGCTTTCTTGGCCTGTTCTTCAAGATGCTCGCGCGCCCGTGTCTGAAGCTCTGCCGCGGTGTCCTCGTCGACACCGTCAATCACGAGAAGCTCGTCAAGCTCGACATAGGCAACTTCTTCCAGGTTGGTAAAGCCTTCGGACACAAGCAGTTGCGCAAAGAATTCGTCGAGGTCCAGAGTATCCATGAACAGCTGCGTGCGCTCTTCGAACTCTTTCTGACGACGCGCCGATTCCTCTTCCTCGGTCATGATGTCGATGTCGAGGCCGGTCAGCTGCGATGCCAGACGCACGTTCTGACCACGGCGACCGATGGCCAGCGAAAGCTGTTCGTCCGGCACCACGACTTCAATGCGCTCTGCGTCTTCGTCCAGAACCACCTTGCTCA
>CAYZAD010000521.1:0-1275 GCA_964476315.1 uncultured Rhodobacterales bacterium | reverse complement strand
TATTGCGCCAGAAAATGGTCTATACCGGGATCAGCACTTTACATGACGTCGTCTATTTGTTTCCGTATCGGCGTAGCGCCCGAAAACAGTGGCGCATGGTCATGGCAAACAGGAGTGGTTGGTATGAAAAACGATACGATTGTACGTCAGGAATTTATCGAAATCGAACCGGGGAAACCGAAGTTTCCGATCAAGGTGGGCTTCGTCAACGCCCCGGACGAAAAAGGGTTTGCCGCCCTTTCTCGCGAAATGGAAGCAATGCTCGATACACGGATCGTCGCCGCAGTTGCACCCGTGAAGGCATAAAGCGATACGCCTCTGCCGTCCGCGCAACAGCGGGTCTGTCGGCAGATACAAGCAACAATGCCGCGCAGCATTCTGCGCGGCATTTGTTTTTCCAGACGGTTAGTCCGTCGGCACCACGCTGGGCAGCACCCGCGCCACCTTGGCTGACTTCCGGGTGAACTCGACCACCCGGCGTTTGCCCCCGGCGCCGACGCGCAACATGTAAGCCTTGTCGTGATCGGCGAAAAGATCGCCCTTCATCGTGTCCCTCAGCAGGTCTTTGATCAGCCCACCTTGCGCGATCACATGCAGGAACCAAAGGTCCGTTCCGCTGTTCCATGCGCCCGTGTTGGGCAGGTATCCGTCGCGCAGGTAAAACTCCGTCATCTCGTCATCGAGGTACGCCCAGATCACACCCGCGCTGGGGCGGCCGGTTTCTCCGACATAGATCCGGAAATTGCCTGACATCAGCGCACCATGCAGGATCGGCACCGCCAGTTTGACCTTCAGTTCTCCGAAAGGTGACGTGGCACCAAGCAACGCGAACATGCCCATGCATCTGTCGTAGTCGCCCGGGTTTTCCCAAGGCTTCACGTCAAGCGTCTTGACCATTTACGCATCTCCTCGTGATCCAGCACCGTGTAAAGCACTTGCGGCCAAAACCGCAATTCATGAATTGGGTCATCAAAGGTCCGCTCCCGGCCCCGCAAACAGAAAGCTTTCAAATGCATTTCCCAGCCGGTCCAAGACATCCAAACGCTTATGGGTGCGCGGTCCTGTCCATCAAAATGACATTGGCAAACCCGGTAGCTGCAACGGATTTCGGTCTGCTCTTGCCAGTCTCGATCATGGGTCGAAAATCAGCAGAATGCCGTGACGGGCTCCGTTTCGGTCGATGGGCCTGCCCGTCAGCATCATCCCACACATGACAGCCCAAGCCGGCCTTTCGGCACGTGCTTCGGTGCATGTCGGGCCTACTGCGTCGCAGTC
>CAYZAD010000520.1:0-1276 GCA_964476315.1 uncultured Rhodobacterales bacterium | reverse complement strand
GTGCGCCGGACCCGCATGGCGCAGGTTGCCGCCGCCTTCTGGATGGACGACGCCAACACGGCGCGCGTGGTGTGCTTCCGGTCCGTGGCGGGATACGTATTTGGCCTGCTTCAATCCGCAGCCGATGAAAATTCGAGTGTAGGTGTTTTCTCCCGACCTGTGCGATAGTTCTCTCCGGGCCAGCTTGGCTTAGGATTCTTCGCACAAAGAGGTTCAGATGAAACTTGCATCCTGGTTCATCACGGGCGCTGCGTTCCTGGCGGCGCCAGCCTCCGCAGCAACCCTGTATGACTGCGCCATGACCGAAGCCGGGAACGCGGGCTGGATTTCACCGGAACTGCAAGTCTTGCATGACGAGCAGGGGCAAAGCGCCATCGTGATGGATCGACTGATCAACTATTACAATAACGAAAAACCAATGGACGCGCGCATTTCTGCCTCGAATGCAAACCGCGTTACCTTTGTCTGGGAACTCGATACCCGCGACAGCAAGGGACAGAACGCGCGTATTCAATATCGCGCAACCTGGATCAAGGCGCGTAAGCGCATGAATATCATTGCCGTCCCGCATGGCTACGACAATGGTTTCCAGGGCCACGGACGATGTGAACTTTCCACGCGCTGACGCGTTGGTCTTTTGACAGGCGGTATAAATCGCGGATTTGGCGCGCGCCCGGGGTTGACCTTGGCCACGCGTCACATCAGGTATGCCTGTACAAATTGACGCACCAACGAGGGGGCACACCCATGGCTTTCGAACTTCCCGATCTTCCTTACGCTCATGATGCGCTTGCCAGCAAAGGCATGTCCAAAGAGACGCTGGAGTATCACCACGACCTGCACCACAAGGCCTATGTCGACAACGGCAACAAGCTGATCGCCGGCACCGAATGGGACGGCAAGTCGATGGAAGAGATCATCAAGGGCACCTACAATGCCACGGCCGTGGCGCAGAACGGCATCTTCAACAACATCAGCCAGTTGTGGAACCACAACCAGTTCTGGGAAATGATGGGGCCGGGCGACAACAAGATGCCGGGCGAGCTTGAAAGCCGTATCGCTGATGCGTTCGGGTCGGTCGAAAAGTTCAAGGAAGACTTTTCTGCTGCCGGTGCAGGCCAGTTCGGCTCTGGCTGGGCGTGGCTGGTCGTCGACACCGATGGTTCGCTGAAGATCACCAAGACCGAGAACGGCGTGAACCCGCTCTGCTTTGACCAGACAGCGCTTCTGGGCTGCGACGTGTGGGAACATTCCTACTACATCGACTTCCGCAACA
>CAYZAD010000519.1:0-1283 GCA_964476315.1 uncultured Rhodobacterales bacterium | reverse complement strand
TGAGCATCAGCGGATACCCAATTTCGGCCGCTTCTTTGGCGATGGCGTCGAAATCGTCGCCCAGAACCTCGGTCGCCGGGATCACCGGCACACCGGCTGCAATGGCAACTTTCCGGGCCGATGCCTTGTCCCCAAGCGCGCGCATGGTCTCGGCTTTCGGGCCGATGAAGGTGATGCCGTTGGCCGCGCAGGCATCGACAAGATCGGGGTTCTCGGACAAGAGACCATAGCCGGGATGCACCGCATCCGCCCCGGACAGCTTGGCCACGCGGATGATCTCATCGATGCTCAGATAGGCGGCCACCGGGCCAAGGTCCTCGCCAATGCGATAGGCTTCATCCGCCTTGAACCGGTGCAGGCCCAGCTTGTCCTCTTCGGCATAGACCGCGACCGTCTTTTTCCCCATCTCATTGGCGGCGCGCATGATGCGGATGGCGATCTCGCCCCGGTTGGCGACAAGGATTTTCTGAAATTCGGGCATGTGGCAGTCCTGACCTTTATCTGGTGTGCGCTGCTTAGTAAGAATTCGTTACAATCTCAACTCGTAGAACTGGGTATGGGCGGTTAAACCGCCGTGACGAACGCTTTGCCGCGCAATTCAGCAGGTTTGGTCACGCCAAGCTGACCCATGTTCGCTTCCATGTCCTTGCGCAGGATATCCACAAGGTGCGCGGGCCCATCGGTGTCAAGCGCGCCAAGGGCATAATGCCAAGCACGCCCCAACATGACGAAATCCGCGCCCAGGGCGATGGCCCGCAAGATATCGAGCCCGCCTTCGACCCCGCTGTCGAGGATGAGGGGCAGAGTGGTGGCCTCCCGCATCTTGGGCAGGGCCTCGATCGGGGCCGGCGACGCGTCGAACTGCCGCCCGGCATGGTTCGACAGCCAGATCGCATCGACGCCCAGACCTTCTAGCCGCGGCGCATCCTCGGGGTTCAGAACACCCTTGACGAAGAACGCCCCGTCCCAGCCATCACGCAGCCAGGACACGTAATCCCAGTCGGGCGAGGTACGCAGCAGGTAGCCGGCATGCTGTGTCGAACTCAGCCCGGTGACCTTGCCCGCGTAATCGTCGATCAGTTTCATGCGCGGCATGGCGCCCATCGCCGAGGTCTTCATCGCCCAGGTCGGGCACATCGCGATCTGGGCCAAAAGGCGCGGCGTCAGCTTGGGCGGGGTGGTCAGGCCCGACCGCACCTGTCGCTCGCGCCGCGACGGCACCGGCACATCCACGGTCAGGATGAGCGTCGTGAACCCCGCATCCTTGGCGCGTTTGAGCATGT
>CAYZAD010000518.1:0-1284 GCA_964476315.1 uncultured Rhodobacterales bacterium | reverse complement strand
GAAAACCGCCGCCTGAACCATCCTTCGGATGTGCTCAAGGAAGGTCAGGAAGTCTTCGTGAAGCTTCTGGGCTTTGACGACCGTGGCAAGGTGCGCCTTGCGATGAAGATGGTCGATCAGGAAACCGGCGAAGAGATCGCGCCGGAGAA
This sequence comes from uncultured Rhodobacterales bacterium, assembly GCA_964476315.1. Classification (GTDB taxonomy): domain Bacteria; phylum Pseudomonadota; class Alphaproteobacteria; order Rhodobacterales; family Rhodobacteraceae; genus Marivita. Next base: position 1,135 of record CAYZAD010000518.1, on the reverse strand, counting down.
GAAGAAAGAAGACGCGGAATAACCGCTCTCTTTCGAACCTTGGAAAGGCGCTCTTTGCAGAGCGCCTTTTTTCGTTCTTGTGGAGCGCTATCTCAAAGGAATGAGGCTGATTGGATTGACAGCAGCCGCTCTGATGGCGGGGCAGGCGATGGCGGATACGATGTTCGAGGATTTTTCCGGCGATGTCGCGACACGATGGGATTACGTGGCCGATGGTGTCATGGGAGGTGTTTCCTCGGGCCGTGCCGAGATTCGGGGCACCGGCGCGGACGCCGTGTTGCGATTGCAGGGTACGGTCAGTACCGAAAACAATGGTGGTTTCATCCAGGTGCGCCAACGCTTTTCGGACCCGTGGCCACAGACGGCGCAAGGCCTGTCCTTGCGCGTCAAAGGCAACGGAGAGACCTATTACGTCTTTCTGAAAACCCCCGGCTTGTCGCGCGTCTGGTATTCATATCGCGCATCATTCATCGCGTCGGATCGGTGGCAGACCGTGCGATTGCCCTTTTCCGGCTTCACGCCCTCCCATAGCGGAATGCCACAGTCCTTTGCGCCTGCATCCGTCAACAGCATTGCGATTGTTGCGTACGGGTCAGATTATCAGGCGGACGTATCGGTGGATCGCATCGACATCTACTAGGCCCGAAAGCCACGCCCGAGCGGCGTTTCCCGCACTGTGTTCAAAAAAAAAGACCTGGGCAAAAGCCCAGGCCAAGTCCAACAGGGAGGTGCATATGATGACCCGCATATGCGACGGGAACCGTTGATTTATGGCTTAAAGATGTACGTGCCATGCCTCATTGATCTAAATCAAAACGATACCAACGTCTTATGAGACAAGCCGATAACCGCCGGACTCTGTCACCAGCAACCGCGCGTTCGAGGGGTCCGGTTCGATCTTCTGGCGCAGGCGGTAGATATGTGTTTCCAGCGTGTGGGTGGTGACGCCCGCGTTGTATCCCCAAACCTCGTGCAGAAGCGTATCCCGGGCGACAACGCCATCGGTCGAACGGTACAGGAACTTGAGAATATTGGTTTCTTTCTCGGTCAGGCGCACTTTCCGGTCGTCTTCGGTCACCAGCAGTTTCATAGAGGGCTTGAACGTATACGGCCCAAGCGTGAACACCGCGTCTTC
>CAYZAD010000517.1:0-1288 GCA_964476315.1 uncultured Rhodobacterales bacterium | reverse complement strand
GGGTGCCTCCAAGGCTGTCACCCCGCGTGAAGCCCGCGCGATAAACCGGAATGTCCGACAGGGCAAGCGGATTCGACTGGTTTTTATCTGCCCCATGTCGTTTGTGGGCTGGACGGGGCACAGCCCCTGTGGCAGCCGCAGCAGCATGACCCTTTTGCGTGATCTTTACCTGACCCGCGGACCGGCGGCGGCCTTTGCCGCGATTGGTTTGTTCTGGGGCACCTTCGCCGCCCTTGTGCCTGTTCTCAAACCACAGGCGGGGCTGTCGGATGCCCAGTTCGGCCTTGCCATGCTGGTGGCGTCCTGCGGTGCGGTGTCGGCCATGTGGCTGGCCCCGCTGGCCGAACGCAAGCTTGGCCTGCACGTTCTGTCGGTCCTGACCGGCATGCTGGCTCTCGCGGTTCTTTTCCCGGGCCACATGCACGGCGGTGTCACCTTTGCCGTGGCCATGCTGGGTGTCACGGCTGTGTCCGGGGCGCTTGACGTGGTCATGAACGCCAAGGTCAGCGCGCTCGAGGCGCAGGAAAGGCGCAGCCTGATGAACCTCAACCACGCGGTCTTTTCGATTGCCTATGCCATCTGTGCCCTGCTGACCGGGATCGCGCGCGAACTGGGGGCCACGCCGGTGCAGATCCTCAGCGCCGTCTCGGTCGCCACGCTCGTGCTGATCGCACAGGTCGCTGCGGCCCCGGTGCGCGACCGCGACACCCACGCGGACGAGCCGGAAACCGTGCCGCTGCCGTGGACGCTCCTGTTGCCCGGCGGACTGATCATCCTGATTGCCTTCATGTCGGAACAGGCGAGCGAAGGCTGGTCCGCCCTGCACCTGGAACGCAACTTTGCGGCCGGGGCGGCGCAGGGCGCGCTGGGCCCGGCCATTCTGGGCCTGACCATGGCCGCCGGCCGCCTTGCCGGGCAGGTGGTGGCCAACCGCGTTTCGGAACGCAGCGTCATCACGTGGTCGGCCTTTGCATCGGGTATCGGCGCGGTGATCGCGGCGCTCGCCCCAAGCCTTGGCGTGGCCTATCTGGGCTTTGCCATCCTCGGGCTGGGGGTGTCGGTCGTGGCCCCGATGGCCTATGCATGGATCGGTCGGATGGTGCCCAACCGGCACCGCAGCCACGCGATTTCCCGCATCTCGGTCGTCGGATATACCGGCTTTTTCATCGGCCCGCCGATGATGGGCTTTCTGTCCGAAGGGTTCGGCCTCTGGGTCTCGTTCCTGAGCATCGGAGGCATCCTGTTCCTCGTGCCGGTGCTGCTGGTCCCGATGCTGTCGCGCCGCGCG
>CAYZAD010000516.1:0-1293 GCA_964476315.1 uncultured Rhodobacterales bacterium | reverse complement strand
AGAAAGGCTTGCAGCGGTGGCGCTGCCATGCCCAGCTCCCAGCGGTCCGTGCCCTGCCGATAGCGCGAATCCCATGCCTGCGGCTGGCGCCTATCGGTCATGACCAAACCATTGGTGTTGAGACGTTGGGGTTCATTGTGAGGCGCTCGCCACCAGCTCCACGGTCATGTGATGGGCCACATCCCGGCGCAGCATGAACTCGAGGAAGCCTTTGGCGAGGTGCAGAAGGCCCCCTGGGGCACCAAGCCTGAGCACCTCCAGTTCAGAGCTGATCTGGATTCCCATGGCGGCGAGGCGGCTGCGGCACTCGGGCTGCTGGGGCAGGGAGTGAATGCGGACCCGCTGGCCGGCGCGCGCCTGGCTGAGGGGGATGAGGGTGGTGGGCTTGGTCATGGCGTGATTCTACCGCTATTGCGAATCACTTTCGCTACAACGCAACTGTTGTTTCGAGATTCTGTCGTTGGCTTCGAGGGCGTCCCGCAGCTTCCTGCGAGCCCTGTTCAGTCGTCGTGTCATCGCCGTGGCGCTGATGGCACTTTCTGTTGCCATCGCCTTGGTGGTGTGTTGCTTCACCACGTGCCGTTCCAATAGGGCCAGCTCCTCCGGAAGGGCCGCTGCCAGCCGATCCAACAGCAGGTTGCGTTCCAGGGTCTCGAGTGGATCGCTGGCCGCACCACTCAACCGTTCGGCCAGTCCTGAACCCTCGCGCTCCTGGTCCCCTCCCGCGGTATCGATGCTGCGGGTTCTCGCTTGATGCACCAGGGTCAGCACCGATTGCACCCCCTCAGGGGTGGTGTGCCATTGCTCACAGAATTGCTCCAGGTTCTGGCCGGGCGGACGCAGATTCCAGCGCCTCTCCAGGTCTTGCACATGGGCCGGAAGCCGAATCGTGTGTGCCTGCCCCTGAATCAGGCGATGCACCGATTGGCGACACCACCACACCGCATAGGTGCTGAAGCTGCACCCCCGTTCCGGATCGAAGCGTTGCGCCGCGGTGTGCAGCCCGATGATCGCCTCCTGAATCAGGTCGGCAAAGTCCAAGCTCGATCCCTGGCCCAAGCGCGGCATGAAACCGCGGGCGATCGCCACCGCCAGACGGACGTTGCCGCTCATCAGGCGTTGGCAGGCCCGTTGACCGGCTCGAGCCTGAGATCGAGAGGCGCCCTCCGCCTGACCCTGCCGGATCAGCCGCGCAAGGTGGAGTTGCTCCGCCTTGGTGGGGATCGGCTGGCGACCAGCTCCGTTGAGGATCAGGGTCACAGCTCCATCGCGCATCGGTTGGGCCGGGTGAAC
>CAYZAD010000515.1:0-1294 GCA_964476315.1 uncultured Rhodobacterales bacterium | reverse complement strand
CAAGACGATCACGTCGCGCTGGCCGTCAGGCATCAAGGAAGGTGGCGAGTTCAACTTCAAGGCAATGGATTGATTTCATCCGCCAGATCTGTAGCAAAAGGGCGGAGCATTCCGCCCTTTTAGTCAGATATCCATGCCGATCACCGTTGATATCCTGTCTGAGCACAACCTCGTCTACGTCCGCTACTCGGGCGTGCTTTTGGTGAGCGAGAGCGTAGAGGCTTTTGCCAGATATGCGACCGACCCAAGGGCGCGTCCCGGTCAACGTCACCTTGTGGACATGACGCGGCTGACCGATATCGACCGGGATTATCCCAGGTTCATGCAATTGCAGGCGATGAAGACCCAAACGCTGGCCAATCAGGGCATCGAGACGATGATGGTCTTTCTTGCCACGTCGCCCATCGGCAGGCAGGCCGCCAAGATCGGCATGGGCGGCTGGACGCATGACAGCGGCGTGGTGGCCATCATGCAGGACAGCGAAGAGGCCGCGCTGTCTTCGCTTGGCATCCGCTACACGAGCATTGGCGCCATGCTGCACGATCATGCCTCCGGCATCGCGTCACGGAACGACGGGTGACAAGTGCTCAACAGGCCGTAAACTGGCTGCCATCCAGATAGGAGCCTGCCATGTCAGAACCGGAATTCAGTATCGGGATCGAAGAAGAATACCTTTTGGTGGATCTCGACAGCTATGCGCTTGCAGAAGCTCCCAAGGCCTTGATGGATGCCTGCGCGGCCGAGCTAGAGTCGCAGGTCAGTCCCGAATTCCTGCAGTGCCAGATTGAGATCGGCACCAAGGTCTGCGCCAATATCAACGAGGCACGCGATGATCTGAAACGCCTGCGCAGTACGGTCGCCCGCTGCGCCAGGAAGCACAACCTGGCCCCGATTGCCGCCTCGTGCCATCCGTTCGGGGATTGGAAGAACCAGCACCATACCGACAAGGACCGCTACAACGACCTGCAGAACGCCCTGGGCGGCGTGGTGCGCCGCATGCTGATCTGTGGCATGCACGTACATGTCGGGTTGAACGATGACGCGCTGCGGGCCGACCTGATGGGGCAAATGGCGTATTTCCTGCCGCATCTTCTGGCGCTCAGCACGTCCTCTCCTTTCTGGCAGGGCGAAGACACCGGGCTGGCGTCCTACCGGATTTCGGTGTTCGACAACCTTCCGCGCACCGGTCTGCCCCCGACATTCGACAATTGGTCGGAATATGAACGCTCGGTTCAGGTGTTGGTCGATCTGGGTGTGATCGAGGACAGCTCCAAGATCTGGTGGGATCTGCGCC
>CAYZAD010000514.1:0-1312 GCA_964476315.1 uncultured Rhodobacterales bacterium | reverse complement strand
TCAGCAGGTTGGCCTGCGCTTCCTTGGCGGCGCGGAAGGTCAGTTCCTGGTGCGCCCGGTGCAACGGGTTGCGGGTCTGGAAGGCCACAACCTTGCGCCATCCCAGCTTGCGGAAATAGGCGCGCAATTCGTTGGGCGTGTCGCGGCGTGCGCGGAAATCATAATGCACAGGCTGCTGGATGCCGGTGATCGGACCGCCCAGGTAGACCTTGCCTGCGGTGTTGTGCAGGTAGTTGACGGCCGGGTGCGCATCATCATCTGCACCAAAGACCTTTTCCGCCTCGCGCGCCTTGTTCGGCACCCAGCGGTCGGTCACGGTCATCGTGGCAAGGATCACGCCTTCCTGGTCGCGCAGCGCGATGTCCTGTCCGATTTCAAGGCTTTCCGCGAAATCCTCTGACACGTCGAGAGTGATCGGAATGGGCCAGAGCGCGCCATCGGCGAGGCGCATGTTTTCGACGACGGAGGTGTAGTCCTCTTCGCCAAGGAAACCCTTGAGCGGATAGAACCCGCCATTCATCAGCAGTTCCAGGTCGCATACCTGGCGTGGTGTCAAATCGTGGCTGACAAGATCGGCCGCTTCGTTCTTCAATTTCAGGGCACTGTCGTAGGAAACGTAGAGTTCTGGAATTGGTGCAAGGTTTTCTGGATACATTTGCGCTCTCGCTTTAAATCACGCCGGTGTGTTATTCATGCCGCAAGCGGGGAGTCCAGCGACACGACGAAGCAGGGGCTTCTTTTTCGTATTCTGTGCGCAATTCGCACGTTGCTTACGCAGATGGGTCATGAACGCGTGGGCCTATGCCGATCAAGTCCAGTCATTCACTGCGTTTTTCATGGGTTTGGGCGGGTCGCGCCGCTCAGCCAACCATTCCCACGATGTCATAGGTCCGTTTCAGGATCGGTGATGCGATGGCGCGTGCGCGGTCGGCACCTTTTGCCAGAAGGGCGTCGATCTCGTCGGGTTGTTGCATCAGGCGCGCCATCTCGCCCGAGATGGGGGCGAGTTTTGTGACCGCGAGCTCTGACAGCATGGGTTTGAATTCGGAAAACGGCTTGCCGCCCACATCGCGCAAAACGGACTCGACCGATTGGTCGGCCAAGGCGGCATAAATGTTGACGAGGTTGCGCGCCTCGGGGCGATTTTCGAGCCCGTCCACCTCGGACGGCAGCGCGTCGGGATCGGTTTTGGCCTTGCGGATTTTCTGCGCAATGGCGTCTGCGTCATCGGTCATGTTGATGCGGCTGGCATCCGACGGGTCGGATTTCGACATCTTCTTGGAGCCGTCGCGCAGGGACATGACGCGGGTCG
>CAYZAD010000513.1:0-1330 GCA_964476315.1 uncultured Rhodobacterales bacterium | reverse complement strand
ATGGACCTGCGCCCGAATTCTGACGAAGCCCGCGACATCGCCTATCACTTCCACGGCTACACGAATGCGCGCGCGCATGAAGAGCAGGGTCCGCTGATCATGGACCGGGGCGATGGCATCTATGTCTTCGACACCTCTGGCAAGCGGTATATCGAAGGCATGGCGGGGCTCTGGTCGGTGGCGGTGGGCTTTCACGAACGGCGCCTGATCGACGCGGCCACGCTGCAGATGCAGAAGCTGCCCTATTACCACAACTTCGCGCACCGCTCGCACGGGCCGGCGATCGACCTGGCGGAAAAGCTGATCGAGCTGGCGCCGGTGCCGATGAGCAAGGTGTTCTTCACCAATTCCGGGTCCGAGGCGAATGACACCATCCTCAAGATGCTCTGGTACCGGTCCAATTCCATGGGCAAGCCGGAAAAGAAGAAGGTGATCAGCCGCGTGCGCGGCTATCACGGGGTGACCATCGCCTCGGCCTCGATGACGGGCCTGCCGAACAACCACCGGTCCTTTGACCTGCCCATCGACGGCGTGCTGCACACGACCTGCCCGCATTACTGGCGCGAAGGCCGCGAGGGCGAAAGCGAAGAACAATTCGCCACCCGCTGCGCCGAAGACCTCGACGCGATGATCCAGGCCGAAGGGCCCGACACCATCGCCGCCTTCATCGCCGAACCGCTGATGGGGGCCGGGGGCGTGGTGGTGCCGCCCAAGACCTATTGGGAGAAGATCCAGGCGGTGCTCGCGAAATACGACATCCTGCTGATCGCCGACGAGGTCATCTGCGGCTTTGGCCGCACCGGGCAGATGTTCGGCTGTGACACCTTTGGCATCAAGCCCGACATCATGACCATGTCAAAGCAGATCACCTCGTCCTACTTCCCGTTCTCGGCCTTCATGATGACCGAAGAGGTCTATGCCCCCATCGCCGACGAAAGCGGCCGCATCGGCATCCTGGGCCACGGCTATACCGGCGGCGCGCATCCCGTGGGGGCGGCGGTGGCGCTGGAGAACCTCAAGATCATCGAGGAACGCGACCTCGTGGCCAACGCCGCCGAACGCGGGGCCGAGCTGCAGGCCGGTCTGCGCAAATTCGCCGATCACCCGCATGTCGGCGAGGCGCGCGGCGTGGGCCTCATCGGCGCGCTCGAGATCGTCGCCCCCGAAGGCCGCGAAGAAGAGTTCGCACCGGGAAAACTGGGGGCAGCGATGAACGCGCATTTCCTCAGGAACGGCCTCATCTCCCGCAACATGATGGACGCCATGGCCTTCTGCCCCCCGCTGATCATCACACCCGCACAGGTCCAGGACATCCTGACCGCCGTCGACC
>CAYZAD010000512.1:0-1335 GCA_964476315.1 uncultured Rhodobacterales bacterium | reverse complement strand
GTCTTTGCGGCGATCCGCCATGACACCGGCGTGGATGACGTGCTGGGCCACCTGAAACGTATTTCCGGGCTTTAATTCGCAGACCGTCATATTTCGTTGATTTGTGTATTTTATACTTTTGCCCTATCTTGTGGATACGGCAGCAAGAATAACAACAAATAGCGTGATGATGATGGCGAAACGCGCCAAGCAGATTGCCGCCCTTCCCATGCGCTGGACGAAGGGCGGAAAATTCCAGGTTCTGATGGTGACGTCCCGGGACACCGGGCGCTGGATCATGCCCAAGGGATGGACCATGAACGGCAAGAAACCCTGGGCCGCAGCCGAGATCGAAGCGCTCGAGGAAGCGGGCGCGCTGGGCTATATCGGCCACGAGGTCATCGGCCAATACACCTACAAGAAAAAGCTCGGCAAAGGGCTGAGCGTCACCTGTGACGTGGATGTCTACCCGATGGTGGTTCAACGGCTCAAGTCGAACTGGAAAGAACGCGCGGAGCGCAAGCGCAAGTGGTTCAGCGCCAAAGGCGCGGCCAAACGGGTCAGCGAACCGGCCCTTGCCAAGCTGTTGAACAGCCTTGCGAAAAAACCCTCCAGGCAGCCCGTCATCCGGGAATTTCTGAAAGCGTCCTGACCCGCCGCCGCGCGGTCAATCCACCGGCAAGCCACTGGGCACCGCCTCGGGCCGACCCATCGGTCGGGTCAGGGCGGTCTTTCCCGTCAGGCTTTCGAGAAAGGCCACGATGTCGTCCACCTCCGCCTCGGTCAGCGCCACGGGCCGGACGTCAAGGAACACCGCCTGACGTTGCATTTCCAGCGCATCGGTCTGGATCACGTAGTCGATCTCTTGCAGCCACGGCACATCCGGCATAGCCGCGCGTTCGGGGGTCCACGCGGCCCGCATGGTCAGCGGATCGGCCATGTGGCGCACCATGTCCCGCAGGTCTGCATAGGCGCCGTTATGCCCGTAAGGCGCGGTCAGTGTCACGTTGCGCAGGGACGGGGTGCGGAAACTGTAGGCGTCTTCCAGATCGTCGGTCGCGCCCATCCGCCCCACATCCCGCGGGATCGGATCCCAGCGTCGCGTGCGTCCGGGGCCAAAGGCGGGCAGGGCGACGGCGTGGAAATCCTGGTCGGTGAACAGCGGCCCGCTGTGGCATTGCGCGCAATTCGCCTTGCCAAAGAACAACTGCCGCCCGCGCTCTGCCGCGTCGGGCAACGGCGTGCCATCGCGCAGGAAGTCATCATAGGGGCTGTCGTAATTGGCCCATTCCGTCCCGATAAACGCCGCCAGCGCATTGCCGATCTCGACAATGGTCACGTCCTCGGGCCGGTCGA
>CAYZAD010000511.1:0-1338 GCA_964476315.1 uncultured Rhodobacterales bacterium | reverse complement strand
GTTCCTTGGGCTGGCATCCAATTGGTTTGCCGCGGGTTTGCTGGCTTTCACAATCTTCTTCTACGTCGTGATCTACACGATGTGGCTCAAGCGGTGGACGCCGCAGAACATCGTGATCGGCGGTGCAGCCGGCGCCTTCCCTCCGATGATCGGCTGGGCGGTGGCCACCGGCGGTGTGAGCATCGAGTCGGTGCTGATGTTCTGCCTGACATTCATGTGGACTCCACCGCATTTCTGGGCGCTGGCGCTGTTCATGCGCAAGGATTACGACAACGCGGATGTGCCGATGCTGACCGTAACGCATGGTCGCCGCGCCACGCGGGTTCACATCCTGGTTTACACCGTCCTTCTGGCAATCCTTGCCATCGCGGCGGGCTTCACATCTATCGGCGGCCCGATCTACCTGGCGGTGGCCGTGGTTCTCAACGTGCTGTTCCTGCGCGGTGCGATCCAGATCTGGCGTCGTGACGAAGACATGTCTGAAACCGACAATTTCCTTGTCGAGCGCAAGTTCTTCAAGCTGTCGCTGCTGTATCTCTTTGCGCATTTCGGCGCGATCCTTGTCGAAGCGACGCTTTCGAAACTTGGCTGGGGGCTGTGGACATGAGCCTGTCAAAGCAACACGAATTGCATACGCGCCGCTACGGTCGGAATGTGGGCGTGGGCCTGCTTTTGGCGGGTGTGATCGCCATCATCTTTGGACTGACCGTTGTCAAAGTAACGAACGAAGACTTCACGACACCCTCAGCACAGACGGTGACACAATGATGAAATCGCTTGATCCCAAGATGAAGACAGCGCTGCAAGGCGTTGGCGTTGTGGTGTTCATGGGCGGGCTCGCCTGGGCATCCGTACCGCTTTATGACTGGTTCTGCCGGGTCACCGGCTTTGGCGGCACCACGAACGTCGCCGAGGCAGGCAGCGTCGAGATCGTGGACCGCAACATCGAAGTCCGTTTTGATGCCTCGCTCGAGCGCGACATGCCGTGGGAATTCAAACCCCTGCAGCTCAGCGTCAACTTGCGGCTCGGGGAGGAAGGTCTTGTTTTCTACGAAGCCTACAATCCGACGGACAAGCCCGTTGCCGGGACAGCCAGCTTCAACGTCGCGCCCTACGGGGCCGGCCTCTACTTTTCCAAGATCGCCTGCTTCTGCTTTGAAGAGCAGCTTTTGATGCCCGGTGAACGGGTCGAGATGCCGGTCAGCTTTTTCGTTGATCCGGACATCCTGAACGATGCCGATGCAAAGCATGCAAAGCACATCACCCTTTCCTATACATTCCACCAGATCGAGCTGTCCGAAGAGATGCAGGCCATGGTGGATATGAATGCGTCGACCC
>CAYZAD010000510.1:0-1346 GCA_964476315.1 uncultured Rhodobacterales bacterium | reverse complement strand
CGCCCGCCTTGCGGCGCTTGCCCGACCGGGGCGAGGCGGGCACCTGCAGGTTGCGGGTGCTGTCGTCGATCAGGAAGAATTCCAGCTCCATCGCCACCACGGGGGTCAGGCCGCGCGCCTTGTAGCGCTGCACAACGGCGTTCAGGGCGTGGCGCGGATCGCCTTCGAACGGCTTGCCATTGTCGTGATACATCCAGAGCGGCAAGAGGGCGCTGGGGGCCTCCAGCCACGGCATCGGGACAAAGCCGCGCCCGGTGGGCCAGAGCACGCCATCGGCATCGCCTGCTTCGAACACCAGCGGGCTGTCGTCGATGTCTTCGCCCCAGATGTCGAGGTTCAGCACCGAAAGCGGAAAGCGCGTGCCGCCGTCAAGCACCTTGTCGGCAAAGCGCGCGGGCACACGTTTGCCCCGGGCCTGTCCATTGAGGTCGGATGCGGCCACCCGGATCGTGCGGACCTGCGGGTTCTTGCGGAGCCAGTTGCGGATATGGGTATCCATCGGAATCCCGCTTTCTGAATAATTTGATCAAATTCAGAGATAGCCATTCGCAAGCAGGATTGGCAAGGGGCCGTTACCGGATGATGTTCAGTTTCAGCTTCATCCGCGACCGTTCCTCTTGCGGCAGGTGACGATTCAGGCGTCGGTTCACAATGCCGAACAGGCTGATGATGCAGAGCGTCAGGAGGATGAAATAGAAGGCCAGGATCGGGTAGGGGATGAAGGGGTTGAACGTCTTGTCGGCAAAGAAATTCGCGTAGTAGAGCGCATCGCCCCGTTGTTGCCATGCGGGAAAGCCGGAAAAATAGACCAGCGTCGTGGCGTGAAAGAGGAAGATCGCCTCGTTCGTGTAGCTTGGCCAGGCAAGGCGCAGCATCGTGGGCCATGTCACCCGCCGGAACCGCGCCCAGCCGGTCATGCCGTAGGCATCCGCAGCCTCCATATCGCCTTTTGGCACGGATTGCAGCGCGCCGTAGAAAATCTCGCCGGAATAGGCGGCGGTGTTCAGGAACAGCACGATCAGCGCGCCCAGCCAAGCCGAGGTGAACGGGTTGAAGAACGGTGAGATCGGTTTCAGCGTCAGGAATAGGAAGTAGGCAAAAAAGAACTGGATGAAGAGCGGCGAGCCACGGAAGAGGAAGATGAACCACGCGCTGGCCTTTTGCAGCACCGGGTTCTTTGAGGCCTTGCCCAAGGCGACAGCGGTGGCGAGGAAGAACCCCGAGCAGAGCGCCAGCACGCCGAAATAGATGTTCCAGATCATGCCAGAGCCGATCAGCGTGAACTGCTGGCACAGCGTATAGCCTTCGCGCGGCAGGACACGTTCGCCGATGCCGACGGAGCGCAG
>CAYZAD010000509.1:0-1353 GCA_964476315.1 uncultured Rhodobacterales bacterium | reverse complement strand
ATTTACATGGCGATCTACGTGACGATGAATGTCGGCACCTTTGCCTTTATCCTGTCGATGGAGCGGGACGGACGGCCAGTGTCGAACATCGCGTCGCTCAACATGTATTCCAAGCGCGAGCCGGGCAAGGCGCTGGCGATGCTGGTGCTTTTGTTCAGCCTGGCCGGTGTGCCGCCGCTGGTGGGCTTCTTCGGCAAGCTTTACGTGTTGCGTGCGGCGTATGAGGCGGGGCTGGCCTGGCTCGCCATCGCGGGCGTGATCGCCTCGGTGATTGGTGCGTTCTACTACCTGCGGATCGTGTTCTACATGTATTTCGGGGAAGAGCGCGACGACGGGCTGGATGGCGGCAAATCGCCCGTGCTGTACGGCATGCTGATGGCCAGTGCGATCATCATGGTTGTCGGGGTGGTGAACCTCTTCGGGATCGAAGGCGTGGCGGAAGCGGCGGCAGCGACCCTTGTCAACTGATCTGCCTTGCCTGTCGGAACACTGTGACGCGCCATTGGCGCGTCGCTTTGTTTTTTGCGCCCCGCTGCGCGGGACGCGGTGCCTCCGGCGGGAGTATTTGAAAAGAGAAGAAGACGCGGGGCGGCATGTCTGACTGGCCCCTGGGATACGGACGGCAGGTCCTGGCCGAGGTGGACAGCACCATGGCCGAAGCCGCGCGGCAGGCCAATGGGCTGGCCGGACCCACCTGGATCTGTGCGTTGCGGCAGACCGCGGCGCGCGGGCGGCGGGGGCGGCCCTGGGTGAATCCCGAGGGCAATTTCGCGGCCACGCTGGTGATCCCGACACAGGACGCGCCGGACCGGCGCGCGCTGCGCAGTTTCGTGGCCGCGCTGGCGCTTTTCGATGCGCTGGTGGCGGTGTCGGGCCGGGTCGACGGTCTGGCGCTGAAATGGCCCAATGATGTGCTTTTGACCGGTGGCAAGGTGGCGGGCATCCTGCTGGAAAGCCTGGGCGGCCACCTGGCGATCGGCATTGGTGTGAACCTGGTGGCCGCGCCCGGCCTGTCCGAGGTCGAGGCGCGGGCTGTGCCGCCCGTGTCGGTCCTGTCCGCCCTTGGGGTCGAGGTCGCGCCGGAGGTGTTTCTGGACATGCTGGCGGCCGCCTATGCCCGCCACGAGGCGCAGTTCGTGACTTACGGGTTTGCGCCCATTCGCGAGGCGTGGCTGGCCCGCGCGGCGCGGTTGGGCGATGTGGTGACGGCGCGCATGGGCGACCGCGAGGTGACCGGCACGTTCGAGACGGTGGACGCAGAGGGCCGGATCGTCCTAAACACCGCGACAGGCCGTCACGCCATTGCGGCGGCGGATATTTTCTTTTGAGGGGCAGGGCCATGCTTCTGTGTAT
>CAYZAD010000508.1:0-1377 GCA_964476315.1 uncultured Rhodobacterales bacterium | reverse complement strand
GATGACACGTCAGATGACCGGAGCGAAAATGGTAGTCCAGGCCCTGAAGGATCAGGGTGTCGACACAGTATTCGGATATCCCGGTGGCGCTGTGCTACCGATCTACGACGAGATTTTTCAGCAGAACGGCATTCGCCACTACCTCGTGCGCCACGAACAGGGCGCGGTTCATGCCGCCGAAGGATACGCGCGCGCCACCGGCAAGCCGGGCGTGGTGCTCGTGACATCCGGCCCCGGTGCCACCAATGCCGTGACCGGTCTGACAGACGCGCTGATGGACAGCATCCCGATTGTCGTTCTCACCGGCCAGGTGCCGACCTTCATGATCGGGTCAGACGCCTTTCAGGAAGCCGACACCGTCGGCATCACCCGCCCCTGCACCAAGCATAACTGGCTGGTGAAAGACACCGACAAGCTGTCCGGCGTGATCCACGAGGCCTTTCACGTTGCGACCTCGGGCCGTCCCGGCCCTGTTCTGGTGGATATCCCGAAAGACGTACAGTTCGCCAACGGCGTCTATACCGAAAAGGCCAAGGCGGCGGTCAGCCATTACCAGCCGCAGGTCAAGGGCGACATGGACACGATCACCCAATTGGTCGAAGCCATCGAGACCGCAGAGCGGCCGATCTTTTACACGGGCGGTGGCGTGATCAATTCCGGTCCCGGTGCAAGCCAGCTTCTGCGGGAACTGGTCGAGGCAACGGGGTTCCCGATCACGTCGACCCTGATGGGGCTGGGCTGTTACCCGGCATCCGGCAAGAACTGGGTCGGGATGCTGGGCATGCACGGCCTTTACGAAGCCAACCTCGCGATGCACGATTGCGATCTGATGATCAATGTTGGGGCGCGGTTCGATGACCGGATCACCGGACGTCTTGATGCGTTCAGCCCGAAGTCGAAAAAAGCGCATATCGATATCGACCCAAGCTCGATCAACAAGGTGATCCGCGTCGATTTCCCGATCATCGGCGATGTCGGGCACGTATTGGAAGACATCCTGAAGGTCTGGAAAGCCCGTGGGCGCAAGGTCAACCGCGAACGCCTGTCGAAATGGTGGGGCAAGATCGATGAATGGCGCAAGGTGGACTGTCTCAAGTACAAGCCTTCGGAAAAGACGATCAAGCCGCAGCATGCGCTGGACCGGCTCGAAGCGCTGACCAAGGGACGCGACCGCTATATCTGCACCGAGGTTGGCCAGCACCAGATGTGGGCGGCCCAGTATCTGGGCTTCGAGGACCCGAACCGCTGGATGACCTCCGGCGGTCTGGGCACCATGGGTTATGGCACACCGGCCTCCATCGGGGTTCAGGTGGCCCATCCGGACGCGTTGGTCATCAACGTGGCGGGCGAAGCATCTTGGCTGATGAACATGCAGGA
>CAYZAD010000507.1:0-1379 GCA_964476315.1 uncultured Rhodobacterales bacterium | reverse complement strand
GCGTCAGCATGTTGGCATCCAGCGCCTTGATAAAGTCATCCCGGCCCCAGTCCGACCACAACCCCGGGGGTGGTCCGCCCGCATTCGTCACCAGAATATCGACAGTGCCCGCCGCCTCGAGCACCTCGGCGCGGCCTTCTTCGCTGACGATATCCGCCGCGACCGTGGTCACATCCACACCATAGCGGGACCGAATGTCCTCGGCCGTGGCGTCCAGCGCCTCTGCCCCGCGCGCGTTCATGACAAGGCCGACACCCGCTTCGGCCAATGCCTCGGCACAGCCGCGCCCCAGCCCCTTGCTGGACGCGCAGACCAACGCCCGCTTGCCTTTGATCCCTAGATCCATCGCCTCTCTCTCCCCATGTGCTTTGAGATAAATCGTCCGCGAAATTCCTTCGCGCCTCCACACAGGTGCCACAATTGGTCCCGATCTTAAAGAGTTAGCGAACACATGTGGCGGTTCGTGTGAAAAGTGGAATGAGTTTTCAGGTTATGACGGGACCGTCGGCATCTGCCCCAGACTACAAGACCTGCCCCGCGCAGGCATTTTATGCAGAATTCGGTGTGTGCCGCGGCGAAGCGATTTCACGGCTCGAAGACCTCAACCTTGGTGACATCTACCTTGTCAAACCGGACACCGTCTGGTTGCCCGTCACCGAACAAGACCCGGATGCGGCGTCATTTTCGCTGGATCTGGCCGCCAACCTGCCGACCGCGGAACTGACCACGCTTGCCCATCTCGTGTTCATGACCACAACGGGGCGCCGGGCCGACGTGTTTGCGGCGGTATCGATGGGCCAGATGTATATCGTGACGCAAACACCACTGGAACGCGGGCCGGAATACGTGCTGATCCACATCGAAACCAGAGAGGTGGACTTCGCACCGCAGGTGATCCCTGCCCCGATGCTCGCGCTCGGCACCGGCAAACAGCCGATGGCTGACGTCATCCCGCTTCAGCAGCGCGCCTGACCGCAGTCCACCCGTTATGGACAAGCCAAAGCGCGACGCATATATGCGCGCTTATGTTGGACACCACCTCAAATCGCCCTGACCTGCCCCCGGAAATTGCCCGGCGGCGGACCTTTGCCATCATCTCGCACCCGGATGCGGGCAAGACGACGCTGACGGAAAAATTCCTGCTTTATGGCGGCGCCATCCAGATGGCCGGACAGGTGCGTGCCAAGGGTGAGGCCCGCCGCACACGGTCGGACTTCATGAAGATGGAACAGGACCGGGGCATTTCGGTCTCTGCCTCGGCGATGTCGTTCGATTTCAAGAATTTCCGCTTCAATCTTGTCGATACGCCCGGCCACTCAGACTTTTCCGAAGACACCTATCGCACGCTGACGGCGGTGGATGCGGCGGTGATGTTCATC
>CAYZAD010000506.1:0-1385 GCA_964476315.1 uncultured Rhodobacterales bacterium | reverse complement strand
ACGCGGGGCGCGCGGGCCTGTGCATGGAAAGTCTTGCTCTCTGCAGGTCGCGTCGTCAGACTGCGTGCATTTGGTATCTTGTGGAAGGACGGACTGAATGAAGGGGCACATAGCTGCACAGATCGCGCGCGACGCCGCGACGGAACAATCGGATTTTTACCTGACATTGTCTGCGCTGATGTGCTGGGATGCAGTGATCGAAGCCCATAACAAGGCTGGCATCAAGAAACCCAAAAAGCCGGTGTCCGGCACGGATTGCAAGCATGTGATCAGCCTTGACGATCCCGCCGTGACCAACAAGGGCGAGATGCAGAAGGTTCCGCAGGGGGCGTTTCTGGGCTTCTTCCGCGATGGCGTACTGGTTCATGCGATGATCGGTACGGGGGCCGGGATTGCTGGCGGCAACAAGAACGAATGCATTGGCATCGGCAAGGCCGTGGGGTGGGAATTGCTGAACCTTGCGGGCGATCTGAAATGGGAAGCGGGCGGATTTCGCGACCCGGGGGGCCGGTTGCATCTGGTGCGGTACCGCGCGGTCGCCTGACCCTCAGACCCGCCGCAGGGCCAGAACCGCGTTCAAGCCGCCAAAGGCAAAGGCGTTGGACAGCGCGACATCGACCTGCGCATCCCGCGCGACGTTGGGCACCACGTCGAGCGCACATTCCGGGTCGGGTTCTTCATAGCCGATGGTGGGGGCAATGACCCCGTCCCGGACGGCCATGATGCAGGCCAGCAATTCGATGGCCCCCGTGCCGCCGATGCAGTGGCCGTGCATGGATTTGGTCGAGGACATCATGAGTTTGTCGGCATGCGCGCCGAACACATCTGCGACGGCGGCGCATTCGGTCTTGTCATTGGCGGCCGTGCCGGTGCCGTGGGCGTTGATATAGCCCACGTCCTGTGGGTTCAGTTTCGCATCGTGCAGCGCCCCGGCAATCGCACGCGCCGCGCCGTTCTTGGACGGCATGACAATGTCGGAGGCGTCCGAAGTCATGGCAAAGCCCACCACCTCGGCCAGGATCTCGGCGCCGCGCCTGCGGGCGTGGTCATATGCCTCGAACACGAAGACGCCAGCCCCTTCGCCCTGCACCATGCCGTTGCGGTTGGCGCTGAAGGGACGGCAGGCGTCTTTGGACATGACGCGCAGCCCTTCCCACGCCTTCACACCGCCGAAGCAGAGCATCGATTCCGACCCGCCTGTGATCATCACCGGGGCGAGACCGCCATGCACCATCTGGAACGCCTGGCTCATGGCGTGGTTTGACGAGGCGCAGGCGGTTGAGACGGTGAAGGACGGTCCTTTGAGGTTGAACTCCATCGACACGTGGGAGGCGGCGGCGTTGTTCATCAGCTTGGGCACGACAAACGGGTGGACCCGGTTCTTG
>CAYZAD010000505.1:0-1385 GCA_964476315.1 uncultured Rhodobacterales bacterium | reverse complement strand
GGCTGTTGGTCTTGACCACCGGCGGCTGACCTTCCGGCCCGGGGCGCAGATCGCGCACCTGCATGGCGCAGCTTGCCGCCGGTTTGGGCGGCCCGCCGACCACTTCGACAAGACACATCCGGCAGTTGCCGGCGATGGACAGACGTTCGTGGTAGCAGAAGCGCGGCACTTCGATCCCGGCCTCTTCGCAGGCCTGGATCAGCGTCATCGCACCGTCCACTTCCACCTCGGTCCCATCAATAATGATCTTACGCAAGTCAGACATGCCCGAGCCCTTTGTTCCCATTTGGCTGGCGCAGTCGACGCCTTGGCAACAGGCGGTCGGCTAACGTCGCCGCGTTCTAACGCGGCTCTTTGGAATACGCCAGATGTTGGGCCAAAAAGAAAACGGAAAATGGCTGTTGACCCCGTGTGATAGCGCCGCAACCTGCGCGATATCCCTGCCGGGTCGTCTTGCCGGTTATTTCAGCAGTCGGCCAATTTCGGTTTGCGACTGGATCTGACGTTTTCCAAAGCGGCACAGCGCCGCCGTATCGTCAACGGACACGCCGTTTTCCGCCAAAAAGCGTTCCGCCTTGGCGCGCATGCGCTGCTTTTCGGATTTCGAGGTGACGTAGTCTTCGACCTCTTCTTCCGTATATCCCTTTTCCCGCGCGAGCGATTTCAGACCGGTCAGGGTGGAATAGGCGCGCAGAAGTCGGGCGCTGATGTCATCGCAGGATTTCCGGATTTCATCGGCAATGGCGACCATCATCACCGTGTCGTCGATTTCCCGGACCTCGCGCAGCGGCGGCTTGGCGAGCGCGGTTGTCGCCATGACCATGAAGGCCGCGAGGACCGCTGTAAAAACACGCATGACACGCCTCTTGCAGAAATGCTTTGTCTTCAATGAATATGGGGGGCGCAGGGCAGGATATTCAATAACATCCGCTGATTATGCCCCGCTCAGGCGGGTTATGGCTCAATACAGCGCCCGGTCAGGATCACTTCGTCGTTCTGGATCACCAGCGCGGCGTCTTCTGCATCCGGGCCGTTCTCCCACGCGATGTCAGAGCTTCCAAGATAGGCAATGCAATGCTGAACGGCCTGGAACGACGCGGCTTGCCGCGCACCTTCGAGACTGACCGACGCCGGCCCGCCGGTGGCGACGAACGCGGCGCGGTCGCCACGATCAAAGCTCAGGTCGCCCCGGAAGGGCGCGCCTTCAAACACGATTGTGCTCATTTCGTCCTGCCCGCAGCCCGCGAGAAGCACCATGCAGATGCCTGCTGCCCATGTTGCCTTCATGGTGTTGCCCTTCGATACTCTGTCGCCGCACCATGCGCGCAGACATGTCCGCGATGCAAGACGGGACCACGGAAAAGATCGGGGGCCGTGGCGCAATC
>CAYZAD010000504.1:0-1395 GCA_964476315.1 uncultured Rhodobacterales bacterium | reverse complement strand
AGGCGCCCTTTGCCATGCCGATCAAGGATTCGTTCCGCTTTACCAGCGGATTCGGATATCGCTGGGGCCGCCTGCATGCAGGCACGGATTTCGCCGGTGCGCATGGCACGCCGATCTACGCCACGGCGGACGGTGTTGTGACCTTTGCAGGCTGGCAGTCAGGATATGGTAGGCTGGTCAAGATACAGCACGAGTTCGGCATCGAAACGCGCTATGCGCATAACTCCAAAATCTATGTGAAGAAGGGCCAACGGGTCTCGCGTGGCGACAGAATTGCTGCTATGGGGAACACTGGACGCTCGACCGGCACCCACCTACACTACGAAGTCCGTGTCGGCGGCAAGCCCGTCAACCCCATGATCTATATCAAGGCTGCAAACGATGTTTTCTAAGAGCAAAATCAATGAGCCCGGCCCCAAGGCAGATGAGGGCAGCGCGCCGAAACCGGCAATGCCCGACTCTTCCCGTTCGGCCGCGACGGAATTCAAGGCATCCGCGCCGAAGGCCAAACCGGCAGCGTCGATCCTGTCGAATGACCTGCACATCACAGGCAATCTCAAGACCACCGGCGACATCAATGTCGAAGGCACCGTCGAGGGCGATATCCGCGCGCATCTTCTGACCGTTGGTGAAAGCGCCACGATCAAGGGCGAAGTGATTGCCGATGACGTGGTCGTGAATGGCCGCGTCGTGGGCCGTGTGCGTGGGCTGAAAGTACGCCTGACCGCAACCGCGCGCGTCGAGGGCGACATCATTCACAAGACCATTGCAATCGAATCCGGCGCGCATTTCGAAGGCTCCGTCCAGCGTCAGGATGACCCCCTGAACGGCGGCAAGGCCAAGCCGGTTGCCGCGGCAGCCCCGGCCCCGGCAGCGTCCGCAGGCTGATACGCGCGGACGGCACACACGTCCCGAATCACGAGACCGGCCGCCTCTGTCGAGGCGGCCTTTTTTTCTGCGGCAGAGCAGAGCGGTTTCTTTCATCGACCGCCCTGCCCCGCCGCGTCCGTAAGCGTATTGCGACCCTTTTGATCCACGCCGGATCGCACCACTAAAAATTGATCTCACAAGGGTTGGAACACGCAGGCGTGGTATTATGTTTTAGGCAATTGACGATCCCGATTTTGCCAAAGGGTATTTTTGATGAAGCGTGCTTTTTTCGTGTCTTACGGGTCTTATGGCGACGTGTTTCCCTTTCTCGCGGTGGCACAGCGTCTGTCGCAGACAGGGGTGGTTTGCGAATTCGCCACGAATGAACAGAATACCGCGATCCTGCAACAGGCGGGCTTCACGGCCCATGGCGTTGTCCCCAGTCCGAAAGATATTCTGGCCGAAGCCGGCATTGAAGGGGAAGCAGGGCTTTCTGCGGTGCGATCCGGGACGGAAGACCTGTGG
>CAYZAD010000503.1:0-1407 GCA_964476315.1 uncultured Rhodobacterales bacterium | reverse complement strand
GAGACCTCGTTGGTCAGAACCCGGTCCATCAGGTCGGCGATTTGGTCAAAGCCGACGGTTGCGCGGTAAAGCGGTGCAAAATCATAGCTACGCATGGGTCATCCTCCAGTGAGCGATACCAAGTGTTCACGACCTTCCATCTTTGGACAGGCCATCCATTACGCCGGGCCCCGTCCTGGGCATCCCGACATGTCAAAATTGGGAAGTGCGCGCGCCGGTTTCAAGGGGTCCGGCGCGTTGCGTTATGGGCGAATGAACTTCGCACCGGTGTCCTTGCGCGCGCCCTCTTCGGCGCGGAAGGGGCGAAAGGCAGACCCTTCTGCAAACCCGGCGCCGTCTTGCATCAACGCCTTGATGCGGGCGATCTGGTCTTCCAACGGAGCTGCAAGAGAGACCGGTTGCGTCCCGTTCATGGCCTTTGATGATACGACGGACACAATGCGTGGCCCATCTTCGGCGAAGGCAAACACGGGCGATCCGGAACTGCCGAAATCCACCGAACAGGACAGCACCAGCAGGCCATCCTGTTCTGACAGGACCTGGCAGGTGTCCTGCATCGACGGCGCCTCTGACCGGTTGTGGGCATAAGAGACCACACCAACGCTTTCGCCGGCCAACGGTTTTTTATCGGTCACGAACGGAATGATCGTCGTGTTCCGGACCGGGTGCTGCAGTTCGACCAGCGCAATGTCGTAATAGACACGTCCTTCGTCAGGAGCCGCGTTCAAGTCATAATCGGGATGTGGCACGGCTCGCCGTACGCGCCGATAGGCAGCCGCCCGTCCATTGCGCCATCCTGCAAGAAACTGGATGTCTTCTGCGGCCAGCATCTTTCCGTCGTCGTCATAAAGACAATGCGCCGCCGTCAGAACCAGATCCTGGCTGATCAGAGACCCGGTGCAGAAGGCCGTCCCTCCCAGCTCAAGCCGCCCAACGGCTTCCCATGCGCGACCGTCCTGACGGCTCTCCATCGAGAACAGTCCGGTGTTTTGCGCAACCGCGACAGCAGGCAGCGCGACCAGCAAAACCCCCAGGATGAGTCGACGCACACGTAATCTCCGTTTGGACGTGGTGTAGCGCCGCTTTCGGACAGATTTATGTCCCGGGTCAAGCCGACAATGGTGAAAGTGCGGCCGGTTTTGGGCCCCCTGTCGCCCAATCCAGAAGTTCCACAGTGTGAACGATCGGTATGGGGGTGCCAGACCCGATCTGCATCATGCAGCCGATATTCCCTGCCGCGATGATGTCGGGGCTTTTCGCCTCCAGCGTCTTGACCTTGCGCGCCTTCAACTGCTTCGAGATCTCCGGCTGCATCAGGTTGTACGTCCCCGCAGACCCGCAGCACAGATGGCTGTCCGCCGGTTCCACCACCTCGAACCCCGCCGCCTTCAGCAGCGTCTTGGGATG
>CAYZAD010000502.1:0-1417 GCA_964476315.1 uncultured Rhodobacterales bacterium | reverse complement strand
CCGGCGACGAGGTGATCATCCCCGCCCCCTACTGGGTCAGCTACCCCGATATGGTCAAGCTGGGCGGCGGCACGCCGGTGATCGTGGAAACCACGCTTGAAAACGGGTTTCGCCTGACGCCAGAAGCGCTGGAGGCGGCCATCACGCCGAACACCAAGTGGTTCATCTTCAATTCGCCCTCCAACCCCACTGGGGCGGGCTATGGCCACAACCAGCTGAAAGCGCTGACGGACGTGCTGATGCGCCATCCGCATGTCTGGGTGATGACAGATGACATGTATGAACACCTTGCCTTTGACGGCTTCCAGTTCTGTACCCCCGCACAGGTGGAGCCGGGCCTTTACGAGCGCACCTTGACCACCAACGGGGTGTCCAAGGCCTATGCCATGACTGGTTGGCGTATCGGCTATGCCGCAGGGCCCGAACCCCTGATCGCGGCGATGCGCAAACTGCAGTCACAATCCACGACCAACCCGTGTTCGATCAGCCAATGGGCCACGGTCGAGGCGCTCAATGGCCCGCAGGATTTCCTGGCCGAGCGCTGCGAGGCCTTCCGCAAACGCCGTGACCTTGTCGTGTCCGGGTTGAACGCGGCCAAGGGGATCACCTGCGCCGTGCCGGAAGGGGCGTTCTACGTCTACCCGTCCATCGCGGAGTGCATCGGCAAAACCAGCGCCGGCGGCACGTTGATCGACACGGACGAGGCCTTTGCAACGGCGCTCCTCGAAGAACAGGGTGTTGCGGTCGTTTTCGGGGCCGCCTTCGGTCTCAGCCCCTATTTCCGCGTCAGCTATGCAACCTCGGATGCCGTGCTCGAAGATGCCTGCACACGGATACAGGCCTTCTGTGCGGGCCTGACCTGAGGCATGGGCGCGGATCTGCCAGACTACTATTTCCGCGTCCGCGAGAACGGCGCATTGGTGTTCCGCGTGGATACCGAGAACCGGCAGCGCCGCATCGAGATGGACCAGATTGCCGTCGTGAACATCCGCAACGGCGAAATCAAGCCGCATGGCGACCGGGTGTTGACCGACGAGGATGTCAGCGTCATTCGCGACTGGATGTTCGACCGGCAAAACGTGCTGGCCGAACGCGATGTGGACGACATCCTGCGCAGCGTCGATCACCTGAACCTGACCACGCAATGGGCCCAGTCCCGCGCGACCGACGATCAACTTGACGCGGTGACGGACGCGCTCTTGCTGGCCATGCACGACCTGCGCAGCGTGCTGGTCCGGCGCAAGGCGGATCGCCTGATGAAAGAGGACAAACGCGGCTAGTGCTTCCCCCGCCCGATGCGCTCTGGCATACTGGGGGCCAACAACAAAGACAGAGCAGCTGCCATGGCCGAAGACCTCCTCTCCGGACACGAACCAACCGATTACGACGCCTCCTCCATCGAGGTGCTGGAAGGGCT
>CAYZAD010000501.1:0-1421 GCA_964476315.1 uncultured Rhodobacterales bacterium | reverse complement strand
GAGAGCGCGCAGGCCGATGAGCGGGTCGAAGAAGACCTGGACCTGGCACAGCTGCGCCAGTGGCTGATGATGGCGATGAACCAGCTGAATGAGCGGGAGCGCTTCATTGTGCGCGAACGCAAGCTGCGGGAAGATGCGCGGACGCTTGAGAGCCTTGGCAATGAGCTGGGTCTGTCGAAAGAGCGCGTGCGCCAGCTTGAGGCGGCGGCGTTCCAGAAGATTCGCAAATCGCTGGAGGCGCAGAGCCCAGAGGTGCATAACTTCCTTTCATGAAGTACCTTCTGATTTCGTTGATATGCGCCCCCGCGGTCCTGTCCGCCGGGGGCGTTTTCGATGGTGTGGACGTGGTGTTCCTTGGGGAATTGCACGACAATCCGCACCATCACGCGCGCCAGGCCGCTTACGTGGCCGAGCTTGAACCGAGTGCCCTGGTGTTCGAGATGCTGACCCCGGAACAGGCGGAGGCGGTCACGCCCGGGCTGGTATCCGATGAGGTGGCACTTGAGGCGGCGCTGGGCTGGAACGCCAGCGGCTGGCCAGATTTTTCAATGTATTATCCGATTTTCGCGGCGGCGCCCGAGGCTGCGGTTTTTGGTGCAGCGGTTCCGCGCGACACCGCCCGCGCAGCAATGCAGAATGGCGTGGTCGCGGCGTTTCGGGGGGATGCCAACGGCTTTGGTCTGGCCCGCCCGCTGGCGGCGGCAGAACAGGATCGTCGGCAGACCCTGCAACTGGCGGCGCATTGCGATGCGCTTCCCGAAGAGATGCTGCCGATGATGGTGGACATTCAGCGATTGCGGGATGCAGAACTGGCCTTTGCCGCCTTGCAGGCGCTGGAGGCGCATGGCGCGCCGGTGGTCGTGATCACCGGCAACGGCCATGCCCGGCAGGATTGGGGCGCGCCTGTCTACCTGCGGGCGGCGGATGCGACGGTGTCTTTTGCGTCGCTTGGGCAGGGTGAAGAGGGGACGGGGGAGCCGGCGGGCGTTTTTGACCTGGTGGAGATTTCCCCGCCGGTGGATCGCGGCGATCCCTGTGACGCGTTCCGTTGATTGAGTTTTGGCCGGGCTGGCCGTAACACTGGTGGCCGGAACCATTGGGGATGCGGCTTATGCTGACCGGCAAGCGTGTATTACTGATCATTGGCGGTGGCATTGCGGCGTACAAGGCGCTTGACCTGATCCGGCGTCTGAAAGAGCGCGGCGCGGCGGTGACCCCGGTCATGACGCGGGCGGCTGGTGAGTTTGTCACGCCGCTGTCGGTGTCGGCGCTGGCGGGCGAAAAGCTGTATTCCGACCTGTTCGATCTGACGGACGAGGCCGAGATGGGGCATATCCAGCTGTCCCGCGTGGCGGATCTGGTGCTGGTGGCCCCGGCGACGGCGGACCTGATGGCGAAGATGGCGCAGGGGATGGCGGGCG
>CAYZAD010000500.1:0-1437 GCA_964476315.1 uncultured Rhodobacterales bacterium | reverse complement strand
AAGATGACGAGATGCTGGGCGAGCCCTGGTGCGAGGTGATGGGCCTGCCGGAGCTTGGGCAGAGCAATGCGCCCTTGGTGGACGCGCTGGAAGAGGACCTGTCGCAGTTCATTGGCCGCGCCGGGACCAAGACGATCACCGATGACGACAAGCTGGAAGAGGGTCTGCGCCGTGTGGCCCGCCAGACTGCGCAGTCCGAAATCGGCAAGAAACCCGAAGTGACCGTCATCATCAGCCGGCTGACATGACGCGCGCGGTTGTCTTCGATCTGGACGGGACGCTGATCGACAGTCTTCCCGACATCGCTCATGCCGCCAACGCGTTGTTGGCGGACGAAGGGCTGGAGCCCTTGCCGCAGTCGCAGATCGGCGGTTTCGTGGGGCTTGGCGAACGGGTGTTTCTGGATCGGCTGATCGCCGCGACCGCCCTGGACCCCGCGCAATACGACCGCCTGATGCCGCGCTTTATCGCGCATTACAAAGGGGCGACGTCGGGCACCGTTGTGTTCGACGGCGTGCGTGATGCCTTGCGCGTTCTGCGCCAAGACGGCTGTGCCATCGGGCTGTGCACCAACAAACCGTCCGGGCCGCTTGACGCGGTGCTGAAGGCGCTGGATCTTGCGCCGCTCTTTGACGTGATCGTGGCGGGCGACACGCTGCCCGTGCGCAAGCCGAACCCGGAGCCATTGCTGCACGCCTTCCGGACGCTGGGGGCAAGCGAAGCCGTCTATGTCGGCGACAGCCCGGTGGATGCAGAAGCCGCGCAAAATGCCGGTGTGCCGTTCCTGCTGTTCACGGAAGGCATCCGCACGATCCCTATCTCGGATATACCGCATGACGGTACGTTCAACGATTTCAGGGCGTTGGCGGAAAGTGTTAATGCGCTGTGGCGGCCCTTGCAGGTGGCGTGACGGGCAAGGGTCAACGACTCCAACAGGTTGCGGCATAACTTGCCCATGGGCAAGTTTTTCGCGTCCGCTCAGAGGTTAACGCTTTCCCTTGCTTGCAAGCCAGGGCCGGCGTGGTCAGCCCGCGCGGCGCTCGTCAAAGCTCTTGGCGATGAAGGACGGCATGTGATCGCCCATGCCAACCACGTTGTTGTCGCGCCCGCCCCGGTCTCCACGTCGGCCACGGCCACCGCTGCGGGGTTTGTCCGTATCGGTGCGCTGCGCCTGCGCATCTTCGCTGACGGGTTCGTTACCGTTTGCGGCCACCGTTTCGGCCGTCGTGTCCTCGGCCTGTTTGGCGCGGCCGCGGCCGGACCGGGACTTGCGCGGTTTTGTATCGCTCTTGCCGGTGTCGTCCGAAGCAGCCTCCGGGCTTTCGACGGTTCCGAGCGGGTTTTCGACGCGCGGGATGTCGCGCTGGATCAGCTTTTCGATGGCGTCGAAGTTCTTTTCGTCCTTCGGCCCGCAGATCATCATCGCCTTGCCCTTGC
>CAYZAD010000499.1:0-1450 GCA_964476315.1 uncultured Rhodobacterales bacterium | reverse complement strand
TTCTGTGGGCTTTGATCTCTTAATCTGCCAAAAGATATGCCGTCTTGGGCGCAAGTCGTATTGGTCCCTCGTACTTTTGCTTGACCTCACGGTGCAGCAGGGCGTCAATGCGCGGAATGTTCTGGCGCGTGCTTTTCATATCCTTTGTATTGGCCCAGCCGGTGCAGGCGTGTCGCACGGCGCTTATCCTGGCGATGGACGTGTCGAACTCGGTCGATCCGGGCGAGTTTCGTTTGCAGATCGACGGTTTGGCCGCCGCCCTGCGGGACCCTGAGATCAGCGAAATTCTGGTCCGGGATCAGGTTGCGCTGAGCGTGATTCAATGGTCGGGGGTTGATGCGCAGGAAGTGAGCCTCGACTGGACGCAAATGCTGAGCCCCAGTCACGTTCAGCTTTTCGCCAGCGCGGTGCAGCGGTTGCCGAGGGCTTTCGTGATGTCCAACACCGCTCCGGCCGAGGCCATGAGCGCGGCCTTGCGCCATTTCGACCGGGGTCCGAACTGCGCACGTCGGATCATCGACATGTCCGGCGACGGAACTCCGAATGCCGGTGGGGAGGTCAGCCGTCTGCGACGACAGGCAGAGCGTGCTGGTGTGACGGTCAACGGTCTCGCGATTGAAGGGCTTGGGCGGGCGATCACGAATTTCTACATGCGGAACGTGATCACCGCTGACGGGTTTGTCGAAACGGCACGGGGGCATCGGGACTATGCCCGTGCCATCCGACGAAAAATCCTGCGAGAGATCAGCACCGTCTTCGGATGATGATATTCTGTGCGATACCTGACATTAAGAACGGCGTGCTCTTTCGTTTTCTGTTTAATGCAATATGATCGGATCAAACGCAGAGGTGTTCGGCATGACGACTGGCATCAATTATGGAAGCCTGATGCATCAAGCGATGCGCGGCCTGATCCGCACGGTTCTCGAGGACGTGCAGGCGAATGGTTTGCCCGGGGACCATCATTTCTTCATCACCTTCGATACCGGAAATCCGGATGTTGAGATCGCGGACTGGCTGTCTGATCGCTATCCGGGCGAGATGACGGTGGTGATGCAGCACTGGTTCGACAATCTTGAAGTGACCGATGACGGGTTTGCTGTGACGCTCAACTTTGGCGACGCTCCGGAACGGCTCTACATTCCGTTTGATGCAATCCTGACCTTTGTCGATCCTTCTGTTGAATTCGGTCTGCGGTTCGAAAGCTCGGATGGAGAGGGGCAGGACGACGCTGCACCGATGCCGGCGCCGCGCCCCATGACAGAGGTTGTTGAGACGACCATCCCGCCGAAAAAGAAATCGACCGACTCGGAGAAGAAAGAGGCGGATGTGGTGAGCCTCGACACGTTCCGCAAGTAGCCCCTGCGCCAGTTTGACAATTGCCGAAAGCGGCGCTTGCGGCTAAACGGCATGCAACTGCATACCGAGGAGGCCCAGATGGCTCAGACCC
>CAYZAD010000498.1:0-1457 GCA_964476315.1 uncultured Rhodobacterales bacterium | reverse complement strand
TGCCGGCAAACGCGGAGATAAAGAAGATGGCGCTGCTCAGCTTCGAAAAAAAGTACCGCGTCCGCGGAGGGACGCTGATCGGCGGCGATCTGTTCGACTTCTGGGTTGGGCCCTTTTATGTGGGCTTCTTCGGAGTCACGACCGCCTTTTTCGCTCTGCTCGGCACAATCCTCATTCTTTGGGGTGCGGCGGATCAGGGCACATTCAATCCATGGCTCATCAACATTGCGCCACCCGACCTGAGTTACGGTCTGGGCATGGCACCGCTGATGGAAGGTGGCCTTTGGCAAATCATCACCATCTGCGCCGTTGGCGCGTTCTGCAGCTGGGCGCTGCGCGAGGTCGAGATTTGCCGCAAACTTGGTATGGGATACCACGTTCCCTTTGCTTTCAGCGTTGCGATCTTCGCTTACGTGACGCTGGTGGTGTTCCGCCCGCTTTTGATGGGCGCCTGGGGGCACGGTTTTCCTTACGGGATCTTCAGCCACCTCGACTGGGTCTCGAACACCGGTTATGCCTACCTGCATTTCCACTACAATCCGGCACACATGCTTGCGGTGACGTTCTTCTTCACCACAACGCTCGCTCTCGCGCTGCATGGTGGCCTGATCTTGTCGGCTGCGAACCCTGAAAAGGGCGAAGAGATGCTGACGCCGGATCACGAAGACACGTTCTTCCGCGATTTCATCGGTTACTCGGTCGGGACACTCGGCATCCACCGCGTTGGTCTGCTTCTCGCACTCAATGCTGGTTTCTGGTCCGCGATCTGTATCATCATCTCTGGCCCGGTCTGGACCAAAGGCTGGCCTGAATGGTGGAACTGGTGGCTCGAAATGCCCATCTGGGGCGCCAATGTGGGGATGTAATCATGGCTGAGTATCAAAACATTTTCACACAGGTTCAGGTCCAGGGCACCCCTGAATGGGGCATGGAAACCGAACAATCCGGTCAGGAACGTATGGGCAAGCCCGGTTTCTCGACCCTGATTGGATGGATCGGAAACGCACAGCTTGGCCCGGTCTGGCTGGGTTGGACAGGGATGGTGTCGCTTGCGACGGGTATCCTCGCGCTGAACATCATCGGTCTGAACATGCTGGCTCAGGTCGGCTGGTCCATCCCCGAGTTCATTCGCCAACTCTTCTGGCTGGCACTTGAGCCGCCCAGCCCAGAATACGGGCTGAGCTTCCCGCCGCTGCAGGATGGCGGCTGGTACATCATCGCCAGCTTCTTCCTGCTGATCTCGGTAATGAGCTGGTGGGCAAGGACCTACATCCTCGCCATGGAACACAAGATGGGGAAACACATCTTCTGGGCCTTTGGTTCGGCCATCTGGTTGTTCCTTGTTCTGGGTCTCTTCCGTCCGATTCTGATGGGATCATGGTCAGAGGCAGTGCCCTACGGCATCTTCCCGCACCTTGACTGGACCACGGCCTTCTCGATCCGCTACGGCAACCTCT
>CAYZAD010000497.1:0-1467 GCA_964476315.1 uncultured Rhodobacterales bacterium | reverse complement strand
CCGGCTGCCATCGGCCCCGGTTTCAAGCACTTCCGATCCGAGAATGTCGGCCGGCATCAGGTCGGGCGTGAACTGGACGCGATTTCCATTCAGGCCCATCACCGTCGACACGGTCTCGACAAGGCGCGTCTTGCCAAGACCCGGCAGACCAATCAGCAGGCCATGACCTCCGCACAGCAAGGACGTCAGGGTCAGTTCAACCACGCGCTCCTGCCCGATGAAGCGACGCGTGATCGCCGTCTTGGCCTGCGCCAGCTTGTCTTCGAGCGCTTCAATCTCTGCCACCAAATCTTCGGCTGCGGCCATGACGTCTCTCCCTTGCGGATTACTTGGTTTCAGGAAAGTGTAACGCTCGAAGGGAAAATGGCAAAAGCAATGAGCGCACAAGATCGTGTAATTCCGTCCGCAGAAGGCATTGCCGCCTCTGTTCGCGCCACCAAAGGCAAAGGATTGCCGCCGGTCCACCTGTGGGACCCGCCGTTTTGCGGGGATCTGGACATGCGGATCGCACGTGATGGTACGTGGTTCTACCTTGGCACACCGATTGGGCGCTTCGAACTGGTCAAGCTCTTCTCGTCGATTCTCCGCAAGGACGAGGACAAGTATTTCCTCGTGACACCGGTCGAAAAGGTGGGAATCACAGTCGAAGACGCCCCTTTCGTGGCCACGGATTTCGACGCTGACGGGACCGGTCTTGATCAGGTGCTGACGTTCACCACCCATGTCGGTGACGAGGCCGTTGCCGGGGCGGAGCATCCGATCCGCGTCGAACGCGACCCGGAAACCGGAGAGCCGTCACCCTACATCCTGATCCGCGCCAACCTCGAGGCTCTGATCGACCGAAAAAGTTTCTACCGTTTGGTCGATCTGGGGTGCCATCACGATGGCTGGTTTGGTGTCTGGTCCGGAGGAGAGTTCTTTCCCATCATCCCATCCTCGGAATTGCCCGATACCTGAACGGTTCCGCTCTTGCAGTCGGTCTGCATGGATCATATTCTGAAAATGGAATTTTTGTAATCACAGGCGCGTTTGTCATGATCCCACCCCGTTTTGCCCCGGTTGTTTTCGGACTCATCCTGTCAGGCATGATGTCGTTCATCGTCTCGCTCGTGGCGACGCTGCGCGCGGCGGGCTTCGTCGATGGCTTTTTCGGGCTCTGGATGTCCGCCTGGGTTCCAAGCTGGCTTGTCGCGTTTCCCACGGTCCTGATCGTTGCACCAACCGTTCGGCGGTTCGTGGAACGCAATACCAAGAAACCCGCGTAACGCGCGTCCGGTCAGTCGCCCAGCTTTGCGTGTACCTCGTCGAGGTCGATTTCTCCGATCGGCATCTTGTTGCCGGGGTTTTCGAAATCGTATTTGAACAGTTCGAAATCCTTTTTGTAGATTTCGTAAACAAGGTGCATCGACAGGTCGTCGAAATAGTCCTCGACCGGATGCGCGCGCTTGGGTCCGTGCCCTTCGCTTT
>CAYZAD010000496.1:0-1475 GCA_964476315.1 uncultured Rhodobacterales bacterium | reverse complement strand
TGACCGCGCCCGCATCCTGCAATTGGCTGGATACGGTGCTTTCGTATTCCGGTTTGAACCCGTTCAGGATGGCACTGGCGGCCTGGCTTGGAACGCCCTTGGTGCAGAAGAGGTCCTTGATCCCGAGCGGAATACCGCACAGATCGGGCGCATCGCCCGCCTTGATCCGGGCATCGGCAGCTGCTGCGCGGTCGCGCGCGATTTCGGGCGTCTTGTGGACAAACGCCCCCAGAACGTCAGCGGCATCGATCGCGGCCAAACACGCCTCGGTCAGTTCGACCGATGTGACATCCCCTGCCCGCAGCGCATCGCGGGCCTCGGCAATCTTCATCTTGGTCAGCTCAGACATTATTCCACCACCTTTGGCACCGCAAAGAAGCCTTCGCGCGCATCCGGCGCGTTTGACAGGACCTTGTCCTGCATGTTGCCATCCGTGACGGCATCGACACGGCGTTTGAGGCGCATCGGCTCAACGCTGACCATGGGCTCAACACCGTCGACATCGACCTCGTTCAATTGCTCGATAAACCCAAGAATATTGGAGAATTCCTGCGCCAAAGCCGGCAGCGCGTCTTCCTCGACGCGGATGCGCGCCAGCTTGGCCACGCGCGCGGCGGTTTCAATGTCGATGGACATGGGTGTGTTCCCCTCGGGTCGCGAAACAAGACTGTTTCGCTGCGTTTAGCGATGTGGGGTGTGGGGTTCAAGTGGCAGGCGTGCGCGGGTCAAGCGCGCGTGATCTCGAACCGGCAAACGTCACCGGGCGCAACCGCGCAGCACAGGACTTCGCGGCAGATGCACCGGCGATGCACCAGCACCTGGTAAAGCCGCTCAAACACCGCCGCATGCCAATGACACAAAGGCGTGTCGCTGTGTTCGCCGCGCACGATCGGATTGTGACGGATTTCAAAGCACCAGGGCGACACGACACGAAACGCGCCCGATCCGGCAAAGGTCCAGGCATGTTTGGCGATCGCCCTGGACAGGGCGCGCGCTGCCAAGGGCGCCGGCAACAGCTTCAGGATCAACTGCGCGACTTCGGGAATGCGATGCGCAAGGATATAATCCGCCGTCGACCGCCCCGCGTGCGAGGCAAGCTGCGGCGCCATGTCCGGCTCGTCCCGGCGCAGGACCTGATGCAGGCGGGCCGCATCGCCTTCGGGGATCATCTGCGTCCCGTCCGGCACGTCAAAAATCCCGGCTTCGGCCAGCATCTGCGCCACCCGCGCCTCACCGCCGATGCGTTCGATCTCGGGCAAGAGCTGCAGTACGGCATTGGGCCCGATCAGGGCCCCCTGCTGCACGTCTTCAGACGTCCTCCATTTGTTGCGATCCACCTCCGCAGGCCTTGACCTCGGCCCCGTTTGGCATCTTGAAATCCTGCGTCCGGGTTTCGGCGCGTTCCTTCATCTGCGCCTTAACCGCCTCGCGCCGTTCCTTGGCGGCTGCGGCCTTGTCGGCGGAGGCCTCCCAAT
>CAYZAD010000495.1:0-1476 GCA_964476315.1 uncultured Rhodobacterales bacterium | reverse complement strand
AAGGCCAAGGCGATCTGAACGCCCGCCATGCAGGCAAAAGCCGCTGCAAGTGTCATGGCGTGCCGCCGCCCGAAAATCCGACTGATGCGAGGAGACAGCCACGCACCAAACGCGATTGAAAAGAAATAGGCGGCGGTCAGGATGCCAATAACCGTGTTTGCATAACCTTCCTCCAGCATTGGCTTTGCATGGGTCGGCCAGACCACCTCGACTGGATTGGTGGCCATGAGAAAGAACGCCAGAGCGGCCAACAGCATCGACAACGCCGGGTGCCTCAGGGCGAGAAGACCGGCGTCTTTGATCACCAGAGGAACAGTTGCAAACCCCTGCCTTAAATCTCGGGGGGTCAGCGGGCGCGGTTTTTCCACGATGACGAGCAAGGTGTAAACAAACACGCCAAGCATCACGGCCAAGCTCGCCGCATAAGACACGTCATAGACACTGAATCCCAGTCTCTTGGCCACAGCGCCAAACAGGTCGGGCAGAACGCCCCCCAAGACAGCACCAACCGCCAAGCCCATGGCATTGGCCCATTGTGCTTTGGCAAGAGCAGGTTGCACATCAACATTCGGCGCGGCCGCTCTGAAGGTCTCGACAAACCAGGCGTCGAGCGTGCCAGACCGCAGCGCCCGTCCAAGACCGATGAAGGCAAAGGAAAGCGCGAGAACGTAGAAATCGCTTGTGGAGAGAAAGAGTGCGATTGAGATCACGCTGGCGCCAACCGCTCCCAGAAAGACCGGCTTGCGCCCAATGTTGTCGGCCAATCCGCCAAACGGGAGTTCCATCGCCATGGTCGTCAGTGAATAGACGCCAAAAAGCAACGAGATTTGAAACAGGTCCATACCGCGATCGGTCAACGCCAATGCGACAACGGCAACCGTCAGTCCCATCGCAAAACGGTCAAGGAACTGGTGGACCTGAAACACCCGAATGTGCCGTCGCGCCGGTTCGGACAGCGCAGTGAATGAGAATTCCAATTCCGTTGCCATGGTCGCACATTCGTCTTCGCAGGCGACTTGCACAAGGCCCCGCCAGAGCGGGGGTCGATCCTGCGTGCGCTACCCCGTTCCTTCGAACAAATGCCGCGAAAACGCTCTGCATCGCGCCAAGCGGCCACTCAACGCCCCCGCCAGACGCGTCAGGCTTCCAGTTCTGCGTCCCAGTACAGGAAATCCATCCAGCTTTCATGCAGGTGGTTGGGCGGGAACTTGCGCCCCATGTTCAGCAGTTCCTGCGCCCCCGGTTGCCGGGGCGGTTTGCGCAGCGAAAATCCGACCTGCCGCAAACTGCGCGAGCCTTTCTTCAGGTTGCATGGCGCGCAGGCCGCAACGACGTTTTCCCACGACGTGATCCCGCCCGAAGCGCGCGGCACCACGTGGTCAAAGGTCAAATCCCCCTTCGCGCCGCAGTACTGGCAGCGGAATTCGTCCCTCAAGAAAAGATTAAAGCGCGTGAAGGCCACGCGCTTTTGCGGTT
>CAYZAD010000494.1:0-1482 GCA_964476315.1 uncultured Rhodobacterales bacterium | reverse complement strand
CTAATAGATATAGCGGATCTGATCGGTCCAGTACCGCTCCATCCGGCGGAGCGTGTCGCCCATGTCGTCAAGCGTGGTTTCGTCGATGACATTCTTGGACAGCAACCCTTCGGCATGACGCGCGAACAAAGCCGAAATCAGGTCACGGATTTCCCGCCCCCGCGCCGTCAGTCGCACCCGTACAGACCGGCGGTCGATTTCGCAGCGCTGGTGGTGCATGTACCCCATCTCCACGAGTTTCTTCAGATTGTAACTGACATTGCTGCCCTGGTAGTACCCGCGGGTTTTCAACTCTCCGGCGGTGACCTCGTTATCGCCGATATTGAACAGCAAAAGCGCCTGAACCGCGTTGATCTCGATAATCCCGACGCGTTCGAATTCGTCCTTGATCACATCCAGAAGCAGTCGGTGCAATCGTTCGACAAGCGCCAGCGCTTCGAGGTAACTGTCCAGGACACCGTCGGACTGGCCCTGCTCAACAGATGCGTGAATGCTCATTCTTGTCTCCGCCAAATCGGTTTTGACGGAGCATTGAGCAAAAACACAAATATTCAGTTAAGTCGAAAACGCTTTGGATTCAGCGTTGAAACGCAACCTTTGCAATGTCCGAGATCATGTCCTGCAACGGCTCGGGCGGCGGCACCTGGCCGCTCACCCACTGGTAGAGATCCTGGTCGTTTTCGGACAAGAGCGCATCGTATCGCGCCAGCATGTCGTCATCGAACCCCTCAAGGCGCAGGGATGCGTAGCGCGACAGGATGATATCCATCTCCTTGATCCCGCGCCGCATGGATCGCATGGCAAGGCGTTTGAGCTGATGTTCGCGCAGTTCTGTCATGACGCGGATGTTAGCATCGTGCGCAGCCGTTTCTCAAGCCGTGCCATCTGTTCGGCCTTTGCATGCAGGTCGGATTTGAGTTCCCGGATTTCGAGGATGAGATCCGTCATATCGGCCGTCAACGGCTCTGTATCGGGGTTTTCGACCCCTTCGCCTTCGCCGTTGATCAACCACATCATGGACACGTTCAGCAGACCGGCCAGCATGGAAAGACGGTTCGCGCGCGGCTCGGAAAGATCGTTTTCCCAGTTCCGCATCGTCGATTTCTTGACGCCCAGCCGTTTGGCCAGTGCTTCCTGGGTCATGCCAGCGGCCTCGCGCGCGGCGGTCAGCCGGTCACCGAAGGTGGCAATTTCGGGGGCGTACCAGTCCTGGTCGCTCTCGTTCATCATGTCTCCTTTCGCGATCATCGCTTGATCGTGTTTCGGCTGCACCCTAAGACAGACGCGACCCATTCACAAACAGAGGCTGATCATGCCCTTTTTGTCCGACGCCCTCGCCCGTGTCAGCCCGTCTCCCACCATTGCCGTGTCGCAAAAAGCCATGGACCTCAAGGCAGCCGGCAAAGACGTGATCGGTCTGGGCGCTGGCGAGCCCGACTTTGACACACCAGACAATATCAAGGCCGCTGCAATTGCGGCGAT
>CAYZAD010000493.1:0-1488 GCA_964476315.1 uncultured Rhodobacterales bacterium | reverse complement strand
CCAAGCAGTTCGGCGAAGCCAACAACATCACCGACATTGCCGATCTGGGTCGTCCTGACGTAGCAGCGCTGATGGACAGCGATGGCAACGGCAAGGGCGAGCTTTGGATCGGTGCACCGGGCTGGGCATCGGCGAACGTCAACGAGGTCAAGGTCCGCGACTACGGCCTGCTCGACTTCATCGAACCGATCCGCGCCGAAGAAGCGGTCAAGACCGCGCGCATCAAGGACAGCATTGCCAAGGGCGAAGGCTATGCCTTTTACTGCTACGAGCCGCATGCGGTCTGGTTCATGTTCGACGTGATGATGCTGACCGAGCCGACATACGATCCCGAGAAATACGTCATGGTGCAGCCGTCGGATGACCCCGATTGGTACAACAAGTCGATGGTCGCTTCGAAGGACGCGCTGAAAGACGTGCAGATCGCATGGTCCAATTCGCTGGTCGACCGCTCCCCGGCGATTGCGGAGTTTTTCCAGAACTTCCAGCTGAACGCTGAAGATGTCAGCTCTCTGGCCTTCGAAATCAGCGCCAACGGCCGCGATCCGGCCGAAGTCGCGGCAGAATGGGTCGATGCAAATTCCGACCGCGTCGATGGATGGCTCGGTCTCTGATCCCGGATCACCACGCCTTGGCCATCGGGGTGTCCCCCGGTGGCCGCTACCCCCAAAACGAAAACGAGGCGCAGCCTGATGCATGACGAGACCGTCATAGAAATTTCTGACGTCTGGAAGATCTTCGGTGCCCATCCGGAAGCAGCCTTGCGGTCGATCCGAGAAGAAGGGTTGACCAAGGCCGAGGTTCTGGCCCGTCACAACGCGGTTGTCGGCGTTGCCGATGTAAGCCTTTCGGTCAATCGTGGCGAAATCTTCTGCATCATGGGTCTGTCCGGCAGCGGGAAATCGACACTCGTGCGCCATTTCAACCGGCTCTTGGAACCCACCGCCGGCAAGATCGAGATCGAGGGCACCGATGTTATGGCGCTCGGTCCGAAAGAGTTGCAGACCTTCCGCAACCGAAAGATCGGCATGGTGTTCCAGAACTTCGCGCTGATGCCGCACCGGTCGGTGCTCGACAACGTGGCGATGCCCTTGGAGATCCGGCAGGTCGCCAAGAACGAACGCATGCGGCAGGCGGCGGCCATTCTGGATATCGTGGAACTGGGCGCATGGGGGTCGAAATTCGCGCATGAACTTTCGGGTGGCATGCAGCAACGCGTCGGTCTGGCCCGCGCGCTGGCGGCAAACCCGGATGTTCTGCTGATGGACGAGCCGTTCTCGGCGCTTGACCCGTTGATCCGCCGCCAGTTGCAGGACGAATTCATCCGGCTCAGTAAAATTCTCAAGAAGACAACGGTCTTCATCACCCACGATCTGGACGAAGCCGTACGCATCGGCGACCGCATCGCGATCATGCGCGACGGCAAGCTGGTGCAGGTCGGCACCGCCGAAGACATCGTGATGCACCCCGCAGACGATTACGTGGCCG
>CAYZAD010000492.1:0-1492 GCA_964476315.1 uncultured Rhodobacterales bacterium | reverse complement strand
CGGCATGAACCGATTGCAGATCCTCTACCTGCGTCGCCTTCACGGTCTGACCGAAGCGCAGGCGCACGCCTTGGCGGTTTTGATTTGGGGGGCGGGCACATGACCGATGCAC
This sequence comes from uncultured Rhodobacterales bacterium, assembly GCA_964476315.1. Taxonomy (GTDB): domain Bacteria; phylum Pseudomonadota; class Alphaproteobacteria; order Rhodobacterales; family Rhodobacteraceae; genus Marivita. Next base: position 1,380 of record CAYZAD010000492.1, on the reverse strand, counting down.
GCGACCTCACACAATCGCTGGGCGGCAAGTGGTATCGTAAATACGGGGCGGCTCCATGCCCCGTGTGCCAGCCGGAACGCAACAAGGGCCAGAACGCCTTGACGGTGGCCGATGGCCGCAACGGGCGGCTGGTGCTGGATTGCAAGAAAAGCGGCTGCGCCTTTCTCGACATTCTGGCGGCGGCTGGTCTGCGGACGGGGGATTACACGCCCCCGGACGCGGCAACGCTGGCCCAGCGCGAAGCCGAACAACGGGCCGAAGCCATCAAACGGACGGCACAGGCGAAACAGGTTTGGAGCGAAGCCCAGCCCATCGCGGGCACGGTTGCGGAAACCTACCTGCGCAGCCGTGGCATCACCTGCGACTTGGGCCAGGTGTTGCGCTTTCACGGGCAATGCTTCCACGGGCCGACCGCCAAGCGCTATCCCGCGCTGGTGGCCGCTGTGCAGGGCGCAGACGGGGCGTGCGTGCATCGCACCTACTTGCGCGCCGATGGCTCCGGCAAGGCCGAGATTGACCCGCCCAAGCTGATGCTCGGGGCCGTCACAGGCGGCGCTGTGCGGCTCACGGACGGGCCGGGGCCGCTGGTGGTGGCCGAAGGCATCGAAACCGCTCTGAGCCTTGCCTCTGGCCTTCTGCGCACGCCTGCGACGGTCTGGGCCGCTCTGTCCACATCGGGCATCCGGGGGCTGCGCCTGCCGAACAAGCCGGGGCGGCTGACCATCGCCCCCGATGGCGACACGGCGGGCCGTGAAGCCGCAAACGCATTGGCCGCACGGGCGCACGCGCTGGGCTGGCACGTCTCGCTCCTGCCTGCCCCGGAGGGCTGCGACTGGAACGACGTTCTGACCATGAAAGGGGAAGCCGCATGACCGCGCCCCAGCCGATCCAATACACGCCCGAAGGGCCGCAACCGCTGGTGCGCGACATTGCCCCCGGTGCAGCCTATCCCGTGGCCGCTCTGGGGCCGCTGCGCGGGGCCGTGGAGGCGGTGCAGGGCATCACGCAAGCCCCCATTGCCATCCCGGCACAATCCGCGCTGGCGGTGGCAAGCTTGGCCGTACAGGGCTTTGCCGATGTGGAGACGCTGGGCGGGCCGCGCGCCCTGTCACTCTACGCGCTGACCATCGCCCGAAGCGGGGAACGCAAATCTGCCTGTGACGCCCCGCTGATGGCCGCGCTGCGCGACCATGAACGGGAACAGGCGACCGCCCAGCGCGACGCGATGGAAAGCTGGCGGAATGCGCAAGCGCTCTGGAAAGGGGAACGCGACCGCATCCTGCTGGACGCCAAGAAAGGCAAAGGCGAAAAGCGCGTGGCGGCACAAGCCGACCTCGAAGCGCTGGGGCCGGAACCCGACGCCCCGCCATCGGCTGACCG
>CAYZAD010000491.1:0-1500 GCA_964476315.1 uncultured Rhodobacterales bacterium | reverse complement strand
CGACGTGGTGACCGAAAGCCATGTTGGCGATCACACCCCGGTGGTGCGGATCGGACTGAAATACGGCTTCATCCTGTTCATCATGTCAGAGGTGATGTTCTTTGCGGCCTGGTTCTGGAGCTTCTTCAAGCACGCGCTTTACCCGATCGATCCGGGCGGCATGAGCCCGGCCATTGACGGCCCATGGCCGCCCGCCGGGATCGAGACGTTCGACCCCTGGCACCTGCCGCTGATCAACACGCTGATCCTGCTGTGTTCGGGCGCGGCGGCGACATGGGCACACCACGCGCTGGTGCACGAGAACAACAAGGAAGACATGAAGTGGGGTCTGATCATCGCGATCGGTCTTGGCGTGATCTTCACAGGGCTGCAGGCCTATGAATACACCCATGCCGGTTTCGGGTTCGCTGGCAATATCTATGGTGCGAACTTCTTTATGGCCACGGGCTTTCACGGCGCGCATGTGATCATCGGCACGATCTTCCTGTTCGTGTGTTACCTGCGTTTGCGTCGGGGCCACTTTACCCAGGACAAGCATATCGGTTTCGAAGCCGCCGCTTGGTACTGGCACTTCGTGGACGTGGTCTGGCTGTTCCTTTTTGCCGCCGTCTATGTCTGGGGCCAATAACGCCGCAACGGTCGGTTCCGGGTTGAACCCGGTGGACCAGCAAGGATAAAGCAGGGCGCGCCGGATTGGCGCGCCCTTGTCCGTTTTGGAGCCTGTTCTTGTCTCGTCTCGCTGTTCCTTTGCTCTTTGGTCTGATCGGCACAGGAATCCTCGTGTGGCTGGGGACCTGGCAGATGCAGCGACTGGAATGGAAACAGGGCATCCTGAACGAAATCGAAGAGCGCATCACCGGCCCGTTTCAGGACATTCCGCCGCTGACAGCCATTATCCCCGAACGCGACCGCTACACACCCGTCGCATTGGTGGGAGAGATTGGCGACGACGAACTGCTGGTTCTGGTGTCCCAAAAGCGCGTTGGCGCAGGCTACCGCGTGATTTCGCCCTACACGCTGAACGATGGGCGCCGCATCCTTCTTGATCGCGGGTTCACACCGGTCGACCAGCGCGACGCAGACAGATCACGCGCGCAGGAAGAGGTTGAAGTGCAGGGCAACCTGCACTGGCCCGACGACCGCACATCCTCGACCCCCGAGAACGATGTTGAGAACAACACATGGTTCGCCCGCGACATTGAACAGATGGCAGATGCACTGGACACCGAACCGGTGATGGTGATTGCCCGCAACATGTCGCCACCGGACGCAGGCGTGACGCCACTGCCGGTAGACACCAGCGGAATTCCGAACGATCACCTGCAATATGCGATCACGTGGTATTCGCTGGCGGTCATCTGGGTGATCATGACCGGCGCGTTTATCTGGCGGCAACGCAAAGGCAAGGAAGGCACGGCCTGATGCAGTATATCTCGACCCGCGGCAAAGCCCCGGCGCTTGGATTTGAAGACACGATGCTGTCCGGGCTTGCCCGCGATG
>CAYZAD010000490.1:0-1503 GCA_964476315.1 uncultured Rhodobacterales bacterium | reverse complement strand
CTATGGCTATGACCGCCTCGAAATCGGGTTCAACGCCAAATACCTGCTAGAAATCGCCAGCCAGGTGGATCGCGAAAACGCTGTCTTCATGTTCAACTCGGCCGGCGACCCAACGCTGATGCGCGAAGGCAACGACACCAGCGCTGTCTACGTCGTGATGCCGATGCGCGTCTGAGCCATCAGCGCCTTTGAACGGGGGCGCTGTTGCCGCTTCACATCAACCGCCTCACGCTGTCGCATTTCAGATCGCATTTGCATGTGACCCTGGACCTCGATGCACGACCCGTCGTGCTTTACGGTCCCAACGGGGCTGGCAAGACCAACCTGATCGAAGCGGTTTCCCTGTTCTCACCCGGTCGCGGCATGCGTCGGGCGTCGGCGCAAGACATGACCCGCCGCCCCGAAGGATTGGGGTGGAAGATCAGCGGATTGGTCGAAACGCCGGACGGCGTGCAGGATATCACCTTCACCTCCGAGCAGGGCGCACCACGTCAGGTCAAGATCAATGACAAGCCCGCACCGCAGACACGTTTGGGCGAATTGGTGCGCCTTTTGTGGCTGCTGCCATCGATGGACCGGCTCTGGATCGAAGGGGCCGAAGGGCGACGCAGGTTCCTCGATCGCATGACGCTCAGCTTCTTTCCGAACCATGGTGAGGCGTCGCTTACCTATGAAAAGGCGATGCGCGAACGCAATCGGCTGCTCAAGGATCAGGTACGCGACCCGATGTGGTACAAGGCGCTTGAAATGCAGATGGCAAGCGCGGGTATCCTGATCCATCACAACCGCCAACATGCGCTGGAACGGATTGCCGAAGCCCAGGACAAGGCCAGCACGCAATTCCCGGCAGCACAGCTTGACCTGATCCAGACCGAAGGCGACATGCCCGAAACCGAAGACGATCTTCGCGCCGCGTTCGAGGAAAGCCGCTTTCGGGATCTGGCGGCGGGGCGCACGCTGGTGGGTCCGCACCGCGCAGACCTTTACGGGGTCTTTGCCGCCAAGGGTGTGCCGGCCTCGGACAGTTCGACCGGCGAACAAAAGGCCTTGCTGATCTCTCTCGTGCTGTCCAACGCGCGCGCTCTGGTCGAGGATTTTGGCGCGCCACCCATCGTGCTGCTGGACGAAGTCGCGGCGCATCTGGATGCCCAACGGCGCGCTGCCCTTTACGATGAAATCTGCGCACTTGGCGCTCAGGCGTGGATGACCGGAACCGGGTCCGAACTCTTCACCGAACTTGGCGATCGCGCCCAGTATTTCGAGGTGACCGAGGTCAATGGCCAGACGTCCGTGTCCCAGGGACACCCCACCTGACAGCGCGTCCGCCCCAACAAATGCCCACCCCCTAAATCTTGTGTCAGTTGCGTGACAACCCCCTGCGTTTCGCGTATAAATTCATCAGAATAACAAAGGGTAAATCCATGGCAGACCCCGCACAGGCTCCCGACGAATACGGCGCGGATTCCATCAAGGTTCTCAAAGGCTTGGAAGCTGTCCGCAAAC
>CAYZAD010000489.1:0-1514 GCA_964476315.1 uncultured Rhodobacterales bacterium | reverse complement strand
GTGCTGTTTCAGCGGGCGGGGACCGATCCGAATGTCGCGCTTTGGGCGCAGTTTCCGACAGATGACACACGCTACCCGGTGACGCCGCGCGAGTTTCGGGCGGAAACATCACAGGTGGGGCAGACCTACCAGATCACGCTGGGCATGACGCCGCCCGAAGGCAAGACGATCCTGCCGGGATCGTCGGTGACGGTTTACGCCACTTTGAACGGTGAAGTTCAGGACATCGTGATCCCGGCCTCTGCCGTCGGTACCGCGAATGACGGCGCGACCCATGTGATGGTGTTCACGCCCACCGGCGCAGATGACGGGACGGTGGCGCGCCGCCCGGTGACGGTAGAGCCGACAATCCGGGGTGATGTGCGTGTGACTGAAGGGCTGGAAGCGGGCGAAGAGATTGTTGCCAGCGGAGCCAGCCAATTGGCGGACGGGGATCGCGTGACGCGGTTTACCGGCTTCTCGAACTGAGCGCCGCGCCATGAATATCGCTAAAGCGTCCATCGACCGTCCGATTTTCACGTGGCTGATCATGCTGGCTGCCCTGTTGGGGGGCATCTGGGGGTTCTTCACTTTGGGGCGGTTGGAAGACCCGGCCTTTACCATCAAAACCGCCGTGGTGGTCACGGAATACCCCGGCGCCAGTGCGCAGCAGGTGGCGCGCGAGGTGACGGAGCCTCTGGAATCCGAAATCCAGAAGATGTCCGAGGTCAAGGAAGTCCGGTCCGTCAACCAGCCCGGGCTGTCGCGTATCAGCGTGGACATGAAAGACCAATATGACGGCGAGGAACTGCCCGAGATCTGGACCAAGTTGCGCAACCGGGTGAACGCGGCGCGGCTGCCGTCAGGCACCGGTCGGCCGTTTGTGAATGACGGGTTTGGGGATGTGTTCGGCATTTACTATGCCGTGACCGCCCCCGGCTTTTCCGACGCCGAGATTTACGAGTTGTCGACCTTCCTGCGGCGCGAATTGCTGACCGTGGACGGGGTGGCCGATGTGGCACTGTCGGGCGTGCCGAACGAGGTGATCTATGTGGAGCCGGATCTGGCGTTGACGACGAACCTCAACGTGCCGCCTGCTGCCATTCAGGGCGCATTGGCGACGGCCAATTCGGTGGTCGATGGTGGCTCGATCCAGGATGTGGACGGGCGGACGCTGATCCAGGGGCCGGATGGCTATGACACGGTGCAGGAGATTGCCGGGCTGACCGTCGGGGTCGGGGGCGAGATCCTCAACCTGTTCGACTTTGCGGAAGTGACCCGCGCGCGCGAGGACACGCCGGATCTCATCATCCGGCACAACGGGGTCGAGGCGTTTACGCTTGGGATCGCCGGGATCGCATCGGAGAACATCGTCGACGTGGGCCATCGCGCCGATGCCAAACTGGCAGAGCTTGCGCCGCAGATCCCCGTGGGGGTCGCGCTGCAACCGATCTATCAGCAGCATGTGGTGGTCGAAGAGGCGTCGAACGCCTTTCTGGTCAACCTGGCCATGTCGGTCAGCATCGTGGTGATCG
>CAYZAD010000488.1:0-1525 GCA_964476315.1 uncultured Rhodobacterales bacterium | reverse complement strand
GTGGTCGGCATCCTGATGATCCGCCCGCAAGGTCTCTTCTCTCTCAAGCTGCGCAAGTAAGGAGCACACCAGATGCAATCCTCTGCCTTCATGACCCGCAAAGAGATCATCGGGTTCGCCATCCTCGCCGCGCTGATCTTCATCATTCTGCCGGTCATGCTCGACAACTTCCGCCTGAACCTTTTCGGCAAGTACCTGACCTATGCGTTTGTGGCTGTCGGCCTTGCGCTCTGCTGGGGCGCCGGGGGCATCCTGAGCCTGGGTCAGGGCGTGTTCTTTGGCCTTGGCGGCTACTGCATGGCGATGTTTCTCAAGCTTGAGGCATCGACGCCCGAGAACACCGCGATCCAGTCGACACCCGGCATTCCCGATTTCATGGACTGGAACCAGCTGACCGAACTGCCCTGGTGGTGGGAACCGTTCTATTCCCTGCCTCTCGCGCTGATCGCGGTGGTCGCGGTGCCGGTCATGTTCGCCTTCATCATCGGCGTGGCCATGTTCACCCGGCGTGTGGGCGGCGTTTACTTCGCCATCATCACGCAGGCCTTTGCGGCGATCATGACGATCCTGATCATCGGACAGCAGGGGTACACCGGCGGTGTCAACGGGATCACCGACCTGCGGACGCTGCTGGGCTGGGACATCCGCACGGACGAGGCCAAGACGATACTCTACTTCGTCAACGGCGTGCTGCTTTTCGCGGTACTGCTTGTTGCGCAATATGTCCGCAAATCCAAGCTGGGCCGTCTTTTGATCGCGATGCGGGATCAGGAAGACCGCGTGCGCTTCTCGGGCTACAACGTCGCCAATTTCAAGATTTTCATCTTCTGCCTTGGCGCGGCCTTTGCCGGGATCGGCGGGGCGATGTTTACACTGCAAGTAGGCTTCATGTCGCCGACGCTGGTCGGGATCGTGCCTTCCATCGAGATGGTGATCTTCTGCGCCGTCGGCGGCCGCCTGTCGATCCTTGGCGCGGTGTACGGCGCGCTGTTGGTGAACTGGGCGAAAACATCCCTGTCCGAAAGCTTTCCGGAACTCTGGCTTCTTGGACTGGGCGGTCTCTTCATTGCGGTTGTGATGTTCTTTCCCAACGGCCTCGCAGGCGTCTGGTCGGAAAAGATCGAACCGCGGCTTCTGTCCCTCTTCAGCAAAAAGAAACCCGAAACACCCGCGCCCGATGGCGCCCCGGCGGAGTAACCGGCATGGAAGAGCGTTTCATTCTCAAGGTCGAAGACCTCACCGTGTCCTTTGATGGGTTCAAGGCGGTGGACCACCTCAGCTTCTACGTCGAACCCAACGAATGCCGTGTGATCATCGGCCCGAACGGGGCTGGCAAGACAACGGTGCTCGATCTGATCTGCGGGCGCACCAAGGCCACCGAAGGGTCGGTCATGTTCAAGAACAAGGAATTGCTGAGCATGCGCGAAGACCAGATCGTGCATGCAGGCGTTGGCCGCAAGTTCCAGACGCCCTCGGTCTACGAAGACCTGACCGTGTTCGAGAACCTCGAACTCAGCTACCCCAA
>CAYZAD010000487.1:0-1529 GCA_964476315.1 uncultured Rhodobacterales bacterium | reverse complement strand
CGAGCCGCACGTATTCGTTGGAATGAGACCAGTTCACCACCTGCCCGGTGATCAGGTCTTCGTTCGGGATCAGGTATTCCTTGCCGTCCCGCGTGACGACGCTGACGTAACGCGCGCCCAGAGAGTTGATCCAACCGAAGGTTTCACCCAGAGAGATGACGTCGCCGGGTTTGATCGACTTGTCGAGCAGGATGATGACACCGGACACAAGGTTCGACACCACCTTTTGCAGACCGAACCCAAGGCCAACACCGATGGCGCCGGACAGAACGGCCAGCCCGGTCAGATCGACACCGACAATACGCAGACCGATAAAGAACGCCGCACCGTAGAGGGCGACTTGCAGGAACTTGATGGCAAGCACCTGCATCGACGGGGAGATATCCTCGTTCCGCCGGATGGTGGCGGCCGTCGATCCGCTGACGAGGCGGGCCAGCGTCAGCAGCGTCGCCACAAGGACAAACGCCTGCAGGATCAGCCAGAGCGACAGCCGCGAGTCGCCGATATTGAAGGCAGCCCGTTCCAGCAGCGCCTGCGTTTCGTCGGCAAGTCCGGTGATGGACAGCGTCACCCAGATCCATGCGCCATACCGGACAGTCATGCGCACCAGCGGATTCTTGATCAGGCGGGTCGCCAGGGCGATGAACAGCCATGCCGTGGCAAGATTCGCGATAATGCCCAGAAGGTAGGATCGTGACGGCCAGGTCACCTCTCGCATCACGAGAATGACGGCCCAGATCAGCAGCACGAAAAAGATCATCTGCAACCGGCGGTGCAGGACGACCAGCACACGCATGCGCCATTTCGGCCAGCCCTCGCGGGTGCGCATCCAGTCGTGCATGCGCGGTTTGACAATCGCGGCCAGCAGATAGGCGGCCGCAAAAACGCCCGCCGCAATCGCCAGCTGATAGGCGTTCCACGGGCGCATCAGGTTGTCGAGAAAGGTCTGTACCCAGGCAAAGGACCCAAGCGCGAACTCGGTCAGTGCTTCGGGTGTGACGGATTCCTGATCCATGTCGTGAAGATGCTCCTGCCTAGGGGCAGCGTCGCATCACCACCATGCGGACGCAACAGGTCAGGAGCTGATAAAGGGCAATACGACGGGTTCAGGCCAAACGGCCGGTCCTGCACCAGCGGCATGAACGGCCAGCATGGCCAAGAGAAGGGCAATGAGCCCCAGATTGATGAGATTGAGTTTTGTCATGTCTGTTCCCTCGCATTTATTGGTACGGGGCCGGGGCGGAACTGGATCAAAACAAATTGCGTCAGGTCCCGTGCCGCTGTTGCAGACTTGCGATGTGATGCCGGGATGATGTAAGGGCATGCCATGATATGGCTCTTCGACATGGATGACCGCGCGCGTTTGCGTGAACGTTTTTTCGGAGCGACGCACACTGTGCTCGCGCGACTAGCCGTGGGCGCATAAGCTCACCCCGACTCACATTGACATTGCCAGGCTGTAAGGGAGAGGACTCATGTCCCCCAAAACGCTCTATGATAAAATCTGGGATGCCCATGTCGCGCATGAA
>CAYZAD010000486.1:0-1539 GCA_964476315.1 uncultured Rhodobacterales bacterium | reverse complement strand
AACGAGTAGTCGCAATTTGCACGGGTCGATTTGTTATCCCAGCGTTTCAGAGCATCGTGCAATCCTTCGCCCTGATTGGGCAGACAGAAATCCACCACCATCGTGGTTCCACCCGCCAGCCCGGCACGGGTGCCGCTTTCGAAATCGTCCGAGGAATATGTCCCCATGAACGGCATCTCGAGATGCACATGCGGATCAATCCCGCCGGGCATGACATAGCAGCCAGTGGCATCGAGTTCCTCGTCGCCCTTCAGGTCCGGACCGATCTCGATGATGACCCCATTCTCGATCAGGACATCTGCCTTGTAGGTCAGATCCGCTGTGACAACCGTTCCGTTCTTGATGACTTTGGTCATGGTTTACTCCGTGGTCCTGATCTTCTCTGTTTGAAAAATACCTCGGGGGAGTCGCGCATCGCGCGACGGGGGCAGCGCCCCCATCTAGCTGACGATCTCCGCCGTCTCGACAACCGCGTGAAACAGAACATCCGCTCCTGCGGTTGCCCATTCCTTGGAAATCTCTTCCGCCTCGTTGTGGGAAAGCCCGTCTACGCAGGGACACATGACCATAGCGGTTGGCGCAACATCGTTGATCCAACACGCGTCATGCCCGGCACCGGACACGATATCCATATGAGAATACCCCAACCGTTCCGCGGCCTCACGGATGGCCGAAACACAGCCTTCGTCGAACGCGGGAGGATCGAACTGGCCCACGATGTGGCTGTCAAACGCCACCCCGATCTCTGCGCAAAGCTTTGGCGCACGCTCCATGAATTCGTCGACCATGTCGTTCAGCTTGTCCAGAAGGTGCGTGCGCATGTCCACGGTGAAGACAACCTTGCCCGGAATGATGTTGCGGCTGTTCGGGTAGACATCGATATGGCCGATCGCCCCAACAGCATTGGGTTGGTTCTTCATCGCAATCTCGTGCACAAGCTCCGTCACCAGCGCCAACCCACGCCCGGCATTCTTGCGCATATGCATCGGCGTGGAGCCGGTGTGGCTTTCCTTGCCGGTCACCGTACATTCAATCCAGCGCAGGCCCTGACCGTGGGTCACAACGCCGATATCCTTGCCTTCAGCCTCGAGGATCGGCCCTTGTTCGATATGCAGCTCGAAAAAGGCATGCATCTTGCGATCACCCACCTTTTCATCGCCTTTCCAGCCGATGCGCTCCAGTTCTTCGCCGAATTTCTTACCTTGCGCATCCGTGCGGTCATACGCCCAGTCAAGCGTGTGTTTGCCCGCGAACACACCCGATGCCAGCATCGCCGGCGCGTAACGCGTGCCCTCTTCGTTGGTCCAGTTCGTGACCACGATCGGATGCCTCGTCTTGATCCCAAGGTCATTCAGGGAGCGGATGATCTCCAGCCCACCGAGAACCCCCAAAACGCCGTCGTATTTCCCGCCCGTGGGCTGCGTGTCGAGATGCGAACCGACATAGACCGGCAACGCCTCCGGGTCCGTGCCCTCGCGCCGCGCAAACATGTTGCCGATTTCATCCACCCCCATCGTGCAGCCCGCGTCATCGCACCAT
>CAYZAD010000485.1:0-1548 GCA_964476315.1 uncultured Rhodobacterales bacterium | reverse complement strand
GGCGTCTCCCCGGCCAGATGGTGGGCAAATCCGATCACTTGCACGCCGTCCATGTTCAGGCTGACGGGCTGCAACCCGGCGACCTGCGCCGCGTGAAGATCATCGACTCCGGTCGGAACTCCCTTGCCGGTGCATTGGCCGACTGACCCATACCGCAATATCTTGAGGATACCTCTTCCCAAAACCGCTGCTTTTGGTAGTGTTCCCGAAATGCAGTGTGATGCACGATTCCGGTCGGGGGATGCAAAGATGTTGGGGCGGGTGTCCGCGTTGTTTGTCAGTTTGGCCTTGTTCGGCCCGCAGATTGCGGCGGCGCAAGACCCCGAATCCTTTATTCCCGGCGTCTGGATCGATCCGGACGGCTGCGAACACTGGGTCATGGATGACGGTGTCGAAGGTTTCATGAGCCCCCACCTGCGCCGCGACGGCACCCCTGTCTGCCACAAGGTCAGCCGTTGCGCGATCGTTCCCACCGACCAGATGTTTGCCTCCGACAGCGCGCGCATCGCGCCCGGAGGTGTGGAGGGTCTGCGCGCCTTCTTCACCGCCAATGCCGCCAACGGCTTTGTCATCGAGGGACATACCGACAGCCGGGCCTCGGACCGCTACAACATGGCCCTCAGCGAACGCCGCGCCCGGGCCGTTGCACAGGTGGCGCAAGAGGCCGGCGCGCGCGTCTATTCCGTGCGCGGCTTCGGTGAACGCCGCCCCATCGCTGACAATGCAAGCGCTCAGGGCATGGCCAAGAACCGCCGCGTGGAAATCCTGTGCCTGCGGCGGGGAGACAAGTGATGATCCCGTTCAAGCCCGTCATCCTGCTCTGCGCCGCGCTGGCCGTCGCGGCCTGCGAAGCGTCCACGTCAGACAAGAGCTTCGATGGCGGTTGGGACAAGAAACCGCTGTCCGACCTGCAGGCGGGCATCTGGATCGATCCGAACGGCTGCGATCACTGGATCATCGACGATGGCGTCGAGGGGTATCTCTCGCCGCGTCTCGACCCAGACGGACGTCCCGTCTGTTCCGGAAATGCCGATGAGCGCAATACGGCCATTGGTGATTTCAAAGGCGGTTCCTCCTCTTTGATCGGCGATGCGCTCTGATGAACGGGGTGACCGCTTGCGCCGGATGACAGAACTTGCCACCCTGACCCTGCGACCCTTGCACCGGAGACCCGCGTGACCACAGACACCCTGTCCGAAGCGCTTGTTGAATTTCCAGATAACCGTTTGCTTATCGACCTTTGCGGCGAATACGACCGCAACCTGACCGAGATCGAAAGCCGGTTGGGCGTGCAGATCCTGCGCCGTGGGAATCAGTTGGCGATCCATGGTGAACCCGATGCCCAGGACGAAGCCCGCGATGTTCTGATGGCGCTCTACCAGCGGCTCGAACAGGGACGCAGCGTCAATCCCGGCGATATCGACCGCGAATTCCGCATGGCGCCCGAAGAGGTCACACCCGACGCCCAGATCGAAATGTTCGAAGGCGGCCCCGTTGAAATCAAGACCCGCAAGAAACTGGTCGAGCCGCGCACCGACGCGCAAAAAG
>CAYZAD010000484.1:0-1561 GCA_964476315.1 uncultured Rhodobacterales bacterium | reverse complement strand
CGCCACGCTGGGCAGCAACATCGACAAGATTTTCGAAGCGTCGAAATAGACCAACCGCGCCGAACGCTCAGGCTGGGCTGCTGGACACAAGATCAAGGTCCAGCAGGTCACACACCTGCGCGGCCAGTCTGGATATTTCGGCGTCATCATAGCTGATGCCGTCATATTCAAGATCGAACCCGGTGCTGTTTTGCGTTTCCCTTAGGGCAAAGCGCAGGTCGCACCGGCTGCGGGTGAAGGTCGCGACATTCATGCGGCAAAGCACATAAGGCCCAAGACGATGTTCGGTCCCGGGGGCAGAGCGGATGCCGGAACTGAACACGGATTTCTTCATCCGGGCGGTCGGTCGCGGCTGGTGCACAGAGAACTGACGCGGAAAAATCCCGGCCGCGACGAGGCCTTTCTCATACGCATTCGCAACCGCCGCCGCCTCTGACGGCAAGTGTTCATTGGCCAGCGCAATGTCGGCCTGCAAAGCCTGCGCCGCGCGCGTCAGGTCATCTGACCCGACGGCCGTGTAAGGCAGAACCGGATCAAAATAATGCGGCCCGGCAAAACTGGACAGGGCGGGATCACTGCGTGCGATCAAGGTCGTATAGGCCAGCCGTTCGGTATCGTAGAGCCGACACAGCGCCTCAAGAAAGCCCACAAAAAGCGTGGCCGTGCTGCCCACGCCTGCGCGGTGCGCCTGCTCTGTCAGACGCGCCATGCTGTTCTGGCTCACATCGATACGGCATCTTTTTCCGACGGCTTTGCCCAGATTGTACCACAGGGGCTCCATGCCTTTGGCCTTGCGCCCAATCTCCGGCGCCTTGGGCAGGTGACGGTGCTTTTCGCGCCAGAAAGCGTCGATCTCTTTGGCGCGGGCCGGTGTCGGCTTCAGAAATCGCGCGCTGTACTCTGCCACCGTCATGGCCTTGGTGTGAATGGGCAGACCGATCAGGTACTTGAAAAAATCCTCTACGATCAGAACCATGCCAAAGCCATCGGTCACTGCGTGATGGGCGCGCCACACAACGGCATCGCCGCGCTGTCCCCCATGCAGCACCACCAGTTCTGCCAAAGGCCCGTCCCACAAGGGCATGGGCGCGTTCGCTTCGGCAGTGACCCTGGCGCGGAACGCATCCTCGTCATGATCGCTCAGATCGATCCGACGGATCGCGACCGTGCCAGCAGGCTCTGTGCACACCCCGTACCCCCCAGCCGTTTCCACGAACCGGGCGCGCAGGATGTCGTGCCGCGCAAAAAGCTTGTCACAGGCCCGCTGCAGTCTGCGCATATCGACCCGGGGCCGGACCAGCACCGCATGGGACAACACCCATCGCAAGCGCGTGTCTTCGGTGCAAAGCGGGTCCGCGTTTCTGTTCAGGCACAAAAGCTGCGCAGGCGAGGCTGGAAAGACGTCTGATTTCAGGATCGTGGGGGCCTTTCCCAAGGCACGTTTACGCGATTTGCCCCCGCGAAGCCCCAGGGCTTTTTCATCACCCATGTCGTCTTCCTGACCCATTGCAGGCGGCACGCGATCCGATCTGCACCACATTCCATAACGCGTCACGGCAAG
>CAYZAD010000483.1:0-1573 GCA_964476315.1 uncultured Rhodobacterales bacterium | reverse complement strand
AAGCGCGAAGGCAAGGACAAGGAGGTCATCGCGGCGCGCGTCGAAGAGATGCTGCGCCTGACGCGCCTGTCCAAGTTTGCCCAGCGCAAACCACACCAGATCTCGGGCGGTCAACGCCAGCGCGTGGCATTGGCGCGGTCGCTGGCAAAGGCGCCCAAGCTGCTCTTGCTGGATGAACCGCTGGGGGCGCTGGACAAGAAACTGCGGCAGGACACGCAGTTCGAATTGATGGACATCCAGGAAAAGACGGGAACAACCTTTGTGATCGTCACCCACGATCAGGAAGAGGCGATGACCGTCGCGTCGCGTGTCGCCGTCATGGACGAGGGCAAGATCATCCAGGTCGCGCCCCCGGCCCAGATCTACGAGGCACCCAACAGTGTCTACGTGGCGGATTTCATCGGTGAGGTGAACCTGATCACGGGGCGGGCCGAGGCGCGGACCGGCGACCCCGAACCAGTTGCAGCAGTGGAACCCGCCGCCGAACCCGTCGCAACAGACCCCGCCACACCCGCGACCCCGGAACCGGCGCGTCCGGCCGAAGGGCCGCAACCGAACGACATGGGCATCTGGTTGCAGAACAAACTGCTCTTCCCGTTTCTTGGCAAACGCGCGCCACAACCCAAGCGTCTTCCGCCGCCCGATCCGAAACCGGCAGACGCGGCACCCGCACCCGCCGCCGCCGCTCCACAAGCATTGCCGCCCGGTGGTCTGGCCCTGCACTGGGCCGAGGGAAAGCCGCCGATCATCGCGGTCAACGGTGACCCGGCGATGGATGGCGAAACCGTGACGCTGGCGCTGCGCCCCGAAAAGATGGCGATCTCCAAGACAAAGCCAGAGGCGCATAATGCGTTGCAGGGCAAGGTGATCGACATTGCCTATCTCGGCAACGTCTCGACCTACCACGTCGAGTTGGAAAACGGTCTGATGGTGCGCGCCCAAATGGCCAACACACGCCGCATATCGCGCCGCGACATCACCTGGGAAGACACCGTCTGGGTCAGCTTTTCCGAGACCTCCGGCGTCGTTTTGAGAGGCTAGAGAATGCGCCGCTTCCTCCTGATCGCAGTACCGTATCTCTGGCTGGTTGCCCTCTTTCTCATCCCCTTTGCCATTGTCCTGAAGATCGCCCTGTCCGACGTGGCGTTGGCACGCCCGCCTTACATGCCGCAGTTGGACATCACTGGCGGCTGGGACGCGATACGCACGTTCTTTGCCGGTCTGGATTTCGAAAACTTCGTGTTCCTGACAACGGATGATCTTTACTGGAAGGCCTATCTCAGCTCATTGCAGATCGCGCTGATCTCGACGACGCTCACGCTGTTCGTCGGCTACCCGATCGCCTATGCGATGGCCCGCTCCGCGCCCGAATGGCGGGCGACCCTGCTAATGCTGGTGATCCTGCCCTTCTGGACCAGCTTCCTGATCCGGGTTTACGCGTGGATGGGCATCCTCTCGAACGAGGGGCTGCTTAACCAGTTCCTGCTGTGGCTGGGTGTGATCGACGCGCCGCTGACCATCCTCAACACCAACACCGCCGTCTATATCGGCATCGTCTACACCTACCTGCCCT
>CAYZAD010000482.1:0-1603 GCA_964476315.1 uncultured Rhodobacterales bacterium | reverse complement strand
TGGGCTACCAGGTGGATTACGGCGCGGCAGACCGCTTCTCGCTCGCCCCCGGCGCGGTGTCCCGGCAACAGGCGCGCAGCGAAACCGCCCCCCAACCCAACGTCTTTGCCGAGGCAGAGGCCCCCAAACCCGAGGCCGCCCGCGTTGTGGCCGACCTGCCCGACAGTGACGGGGGCGTCGCCCTTATTGGGTTGGCGGACGAGGCCTTTATTGATTAGCACCACTATTTCATTTTTTCTCGGACCTGCTCAAAACGCAGTTGCTAATCCATTCGATCCACGCCCCCACGAATGGGGGGGTAGCACTTTCGGTCGGTGCGGGCGCACGGTGGAACCTATATCCTCGATGCTGCGCCAAACAGCTCTCGCACACCGGTCGGATCAGATCTGCATCGGATCAAACGTCGTCAAAAGGTGTGAAAGAACTCTGCTGCATCACGTTGAGTGGCGCTCCGTAAAACTGAATGAGCGCGGTTTCGATATCTTTCAGGAATCCTCGGTCACCGTCTAATGGGGCCCATCGAACAAAGAGACGATTGCTCATGCTCGTATCGATCATCCAGCCTTGGATCATGGCAGTGGCACGGCGGACTTTCTGACTTGACGGCTTGGTGGGGTCTTTTCTCAAGTATTCCCCTCGAAAGCGCCCTCTGATGCCGTCTTTGTTCTGAGTAATCCCGACATAGAGCACGTCACCGTCTTCCATTTTGGTGTCGATACCACTTTCAAAAACGGAGGTTGCCGGTGTCAACGGGCCTGCCCCGACTGAGAAGAGGTATATGCCCGGGTGTGCGGAAACCATGTTTCGATCTGCATTCGCGGCCCGAACCAATACGGGTTTCTCCCATTGGACCCACTGCATCCAGTCCGCTTTTTCAGAGCTCAATTTTTGCGCCCTCCTCCCAATAAATGACTTTTGTAAACGTGCCCAAGGCACAGGATGACCGTGCAATTGTCCGAAAGCTGAGCCAAGTGTGGTTGATCAGATATTTGAGTTCAAGCCGCATGGTGCCAAGCGCTTTTGATCTCGCGTTCCATCGCTTGGCGGATCGTGTCTTGGAAGAAGATATCAAAAGTCCAACATTGCAGACCCGGGCAGGCCGTATAGCGAAATAGAACGGGTGCCGAACGCGAACCGCAGACCGGAACGGCAGGTCAGCAGATGCGCGGCAGTTGCTCTCCGACCAGCGTGTCGACCAGCCTTTGCCCGCCGAACAGGGTCTTCATCGTGACCCGTCCGGGATGACCTGCTTTGGCCGTGCCGATGGCGGTGGCATTGCGTCCCGCCTCGACGCTTTTCATCGCGGCCAGCGCAGCGTCGGCCTCGTCGGCGGGCACAAACAGCACCAGCGTGCCTTCATTGGCAAGGTATAGCGGGTCGAGCCCCAGCACCTCGCAGACGCCTTTGACCTCGGGGCGCAAGGGCAGGGTCGTCTCGTCGATCTCGATCTGCACGCCAGCGGCGTCTGCCATCTCGTTCAGCGCCGACGCAACCCCACCTCGCGTTGCATCCCGGGCGGCGCGGGTGTTCGGCGCGGCCTCCACCACTGCTTCGATCAGCGTGTTCAGGCTTTGGCAATCGGACTGGATGTCGGTGCTCAGCG
>CAYZAD010000481.1:0-1608 GCA_964476315.1 uncultured Rhodobacterales bacterium | reverse complement strand
TCGCCAAAGAAGGGCTGGACGTCGCGGATCTGGGTCTGGCCTTTCGATCCGGCGGTGGAATAGCGGACATGGCCGATGGCAAGTGGGCCGGGCAGGGTTTCCATCAGCTTCTGGCTGGTGAAATTGTCGCGCACATAGCCAAAGCGACGGGCGTTGTTGAAGCCGTGTTCGGGGTCGTGGCTGACGATGCCGCCCGCTTCCTGGCCGCGATGTTGCAGAGCGTGCAGTCCGAGCGCCACGAAATTCGCGGCGTCGGTCACGCCGACCACGCCGAAGATTCCGCACTCCTCTTTCAGTTTGTCGTCATCAAAGGGATGGGCGGGGGGCATCTGGGTGTCGGACAAACCGGAACTCCGAATCCGTGGCAGCAGAACGAGTCCCCTCATAGGGGTTTGTTACAGAGCTGTCACGGGGGGATGCTGCCTAAGCCCCGGTCTGTGACCATAAGGTCAGCCCGTTGCCGAAAAGGATGGCGGCGGAACGCACCCGATGGGCGTTGCGGAATCACGCATCACCGGAGCCTGTCCGATCGGATCAGGCGTCGTTTGCCGTGGGGGCCTGGCAGACGCTGACAAGAGCCTCGTATTGCGCGGTGATCCAGCCGAGCGCCTGTTCCGGGTTCTGGTCTTCGACGCGGTCGGTGAATTGCCCGAACACGACGGCGGAGCGGCTGTCATTGATCATCGGAATGTCCTGGGCGGTGATCACGACCTCGTAGACAAAGAAGGCCACGGCCACGAGCAAGACACCCCGGGCAACACCGAACAGGAACCCAAGGGCCTGATCCAGCCCACCGAGGGCCGAACGTTGCACGATGCTGGAAAAGAGCGGGGTGAAGAATGACATGATCACGAGCGCGACGGTGAACACGGCTGCAAATCCGCCGATCACGCTGAGTTCGCAACTGCCGGACATGAATTCGCCGATGATGGGGATTTCGGTCATCAGCGGTCTGGCTTGCGGGCCGAACATGAACCCCAAAACGGCGGCGGCGACCCAGCCCAGGATGGCCATGCCTTCGCGCACGAGGCCGCGGGAATAGGCGAGAAGCGCCGACAGAACGATGACGAGCGCGACGGCGCCATCAACTACGGTAAAACCTTCCATCGCTCTTTGCCCTTCTTTCACCCGCTGGACGCTACCCTGCGCCGAACACATCACCTACAAAGCTTGCCAAAGCGTCAACCTCGGTGGCGTTTATCCCGTCACGGGGCACCGCCTTGCCGCCCTTCGGCACAATGGCGGCGGTAAAACCAAGTTTTTGCGCTTCTTTCAACCGATTTTCGGTCTGACCCACCGGACGCAGCGCGCCAGAGAGGCTGATCTCGCCGAAGACGACGGTTTCTGCCGGTAATGCCACATCTTCACGCGCGCTCAGAAGCGCGGCGGCCACGGCGAGGTCTGCAGCGGGTTCCGACACCTTCATGCCGCCGGCAACGTTCAAATACACGTCCATTCCCGCAAACGGGATGCCACAGCGGGATTCGAGCACGGCGAGGATCATTGCCAGCCGCCCGCCATCCCATCCGACGACAGAGCGGCGCGCCTGGCTGTGTGGCGTGGGCGCCACAAGGGCCTGGAATTCCACCAGAACCGGCCGCGTGCCTT
>CAYZAD010000480.1:0-1608 GCA_964476315.1 uncultured Rhodobacterales bacterium | reverse complement strand
AAGACATCTGTTACGCCACGACCAACCGTCAGGAGGCGGTCAAGGCAATGGCCCCGAAATGCGATGCCATGCTGGTGGTGGGTGCACCCAATTCGTCCAACTCCAAGCGGTTGGTCGAGGTGGGCAGCAAGGCGGGCTGCGCCTATTCTCAGCTTGTCCAACGGGCGCCGGATATCGACTGGCGGGCGCTGGAAGGGATTGCCAGCGTTGGTATCACCGCAGGGGCCAGCGCGCCGGAAGAGCTGATCACAGAGGTGATCGACGCGTTCCGGGATCGGTACGACGTGACGGTTGAGATGGTCGAAACGGCGGTCGAGAACGTGGAGTTCAAGGTGCCGAGGGTGTTGCGCGTACCCGCGTAACGGTGCGTGCAAGCACGCACCCTACGGGTGGTGGGATGCGGTAGGGTGCGTGTTCACACGCACCGCTTATTTCTTACCGCCTGGTTTCCCGCCGTACTTGCCCGAGGGCTTGCCGCCCGGTTTGCCGCCGAACTTTCCTGCAGGTCTCCCACCCGGCTTGCCTGCGCCCGCGCGCGGTTTGCGCATGCTTTGCGACGGGTCGCTGGCACCTGCGCGGGCGGCGGCGCGGGCCTTGTTCTTTTTGCTGTTCGGTTTGCCTTCGGGCGGTGGCGGACCTTTCGGTTTCCCGCCTTTGCCCTTGTAGCTTGTGACCGACCCATCCCTGTCGCGGCGTGGCGGGCGGTCGCCGCCTGACTTGCCTTCGACCGGTTTGCGGTCGCGCGGCGCACCGGCCGGTTTGCGATCAGCCGGTTTGGGCTTTCTGACACGCGGCGTCGGGGCGTCGTTCCAGTCGATGGGGGCCGCATCATTGGATTTGGCCCGGGCAACAGGTTTGTCTTCGGTTCGTGGGGCAGGCCGTTCTGCCCGCTCTGACTTTGGGGCATCGCGGTCGGGTGTCCGCTCTGGCCTCGGGCCGTTCCGGTGGGGTTTGCGCTCTGGCCTCGGCCCGTGGGACCCGCCGCGTTCAAAGCTGGGCGCGTGATCGAGCCGGGTCAGGGTGACGCCCTTTTCCAGCTGCATTTCGGGACCGACGGCGTTGAGGAACCGGGCAACAGCGGCTTCCTTGATCTGGACGAGGCTGTGATCCTGTTGAATGCGGATTGCACCGACATCGTCCTTGCCCAGATCACCGGCGCCGCAGATCATCGGCAGGATGCGGCGCGGTTCCGCTTCGGCCTGACGCCCGCCTGAGACGGCAAACCAGACGCTGGGGCCGAAGTCTTCGCGTTTGGCGGGTTTGGCGTTCGGGTCCGACAGTTCCTCGGGCGCGGTGTGCTGTTCGCGGAAGAGGCGCAGATAGGCAGCGGCGATCTGTTCGGGGGTCTTTTCGGCCACGAGACGGGAGACGACGGCTTCTTCCGATTCGCCGACCGGGACGGTCCAGGCGGGATCGGCGAACATGCGGTCTTCGTCCTGCGCCAGAACCTCTTCGGCAGAGGGGGCCGCCCCCCAATCCGCCTTGAGCTTTGCCATGCCCAGAATGCGCTCGGCCTTTTTGCGCACCTTGGGTGTCACGATGAGGGCAGACACACCCTTGCGCCCGGCCCGGCCCGTGCGGCCAGAGCGGTGCAGCAGCGTTTCGTGG
>CAYZAD010000479.1:0-1611 GCA_964476315.1 uncultured Rhodobacterales bacterium | reverse complement strand
TGATCTCCGAAGCCGGTCTGGGACAGTTCGAAATGAACCTCATGCATTGCGACGATGCCCTGCGCGCCGCGGACGACGCCTGGCTCTTCAAGATGCTGGTCAAGGGTCTGGCCCGCCGCCACGGCTTTGCCGCGTCTTTCATGGCCAAACCCTATCCGGATTATTCCGGCTCGGGCATGCACACGCATTTTTCGGTGCTGGATGAGGACGGCAACAACGTCTTTGACGATGGCGGCCCCAAAGGCACCGACACGCTGCGCCACGCCATCGCCGGGTGCCTGAACGGCATGTATGACAGCACGCTGCTGTTCGCGCCGCACTGGAACAGCTACGACCGGCTTGTCCCCGAGGCGCACGCCCCCACCGGCATCGCATGGGCCTACGAGAACCGCACAACGGCCATCCGCGTGCCGTCGGGCAGCCCCTCTGCGCGCCGCATCGAACACCGTGTCGCGGGCGGGGATGTGAACCCCTACCTCACCCTGGCCGCCATCCTTGGCGCGGCCCTTGTCGGGATCGAGGACGCGGCCCAGCCCCCCGACCCGATCAAGGGCAACGCCTACGCGCTCGACCTGCCGCAGATCCCCGACAAATGGGCCCCGGCCATCACCGCCTTCGAGCAAAGCACGATCATCCCGCGCATCTTCCATGAAGAACTGATCCGCAACCTTGTCCTGACCAAGAAACAGGAACGGCACTACATGGACGAACTCACCCCCGCCGAACGCGTCGAAATATACCTCGATACGGTCTAGACGCGTCCCTTGCTGTGCCGCGACCGAAGACATAGCTTACGACCACACACATCTTGGTGCTCCATGAAAATCGGAATTCTGCAAACGGGTCTTGCGCCGGACGAACTCAAAGAGAGTTTTGGCGAATATCCCGGATTCTTTGAACGGCTCCTGGCCGGGAACGGCTTCACGTTCGAAAGCTGGCCGGTCGTGAACAATGTTTTTCCCGACAGCGCCGAAGACGCCGACGGCTGGCTCATCACCGGGTCCAGACACGGGGCCTATGAAGACCACGTCTGGATTCCGCCTCTCGAACAGCTCATTCGCGACATCATGTCGGCGAACCGCCCGCTGATCGGTGTCTGCTTCGGCCACCAGATCATCGCGCAGGCGATGGGCGGCACGGTCGAGAAATTCAAGGGCGGCTGGGCCGTGGGCCAACAGACATACACCTTTGAAAACGAAGACATGACCATCAACGCCTGGCATCAGGACCAGGTGGTCAAGCGGCCCGAAGGCGCGCTGCGTGTCGCCACCAACGCGTTTTGCGAAAACGCGGCACTGCTCTATCCGGGCAAGGCGTATACCGTGCAGCCGCACCCCGAATACGGCGATGATTTCATCCAGGGCCTGATCGACACGCGCGGCAAGGGCGTCGTGCCCGACGACCTGATGCAAAGCGCACAAGCCCGGATGGGCACCCCGCTGAACAATGCGACCATGGCCCGCCAATTCACCACATTTTTCCGCGAAGGACGCCTCTCATGAGCGATTGGATGGACGCCCTGCCCGACTCCGCAAAGGACTTTCTCGAAGGCAAACGGCTGGACGAGGTCGAATGCATCATCGCCGACCTGCCCGGCATCGCCCGCGGCAA
>CAYZAD010000478.1:0-1628 GCA_964476315.1 uncultured Rhodobacterales bacterium | reverse complement strand
TCAACCTGCTGATTAGAAGTCAGCTGCTCTATCCAGTTGAGCTAAGGGACCGCTATACGAGGTTTTGCAGACTTTCCCGTTGCAGGGCAAGATGCCGTCACAGACTGCGCGTCATAAAAACGCTTAATGGGTCTTCGGCATAGTCGGCAAAAGGTGGGCAATACGTAAATCCGTGGCGTTCATAAAGACGTCGCGCCGGGGCAAAGTGGTCTTCTGATCCGGTTTCAAGACTGACGCGCCGCAAACCCAACGCACGGGCCTGATCGAGGAGATGCGCCAAAAGCGCAGTTCCAATGCCACGCCCCCGTGCCTCGGCCTTGGTGTGCATCGATTTCAGTTCACCATGCTGCGGGTCAAGGGGTTTGATGGCCCCCATGCCCAAGGTGCCCTGATCGTCCTGCAGCGCAAAAACATGCGCGCCCGAGGCAAACAGGTCCTCGGCCCCCATGACATGGCAGCTTTCCTCGGGCGTCTGCGATTTCATCGCGGCAAAATGCCGATCGATCAGGTCGATCAGGTCGGGGGTGGGCTGCAAGACCTGACTGACGTGGAAGCCGGGCATTCAGTGCGTCCACGCCCCTTTGCGATCTACGGCAAAGTTTTCCGCATAGCCGCGTGGACGGATGTTGGGTTTCCGCTTGTGCGGTGCAAGCTGCACAACCTCGATGCCATGTTCCTTGGCATAGGCTTTGGCAGCTTCGAGCGTGTCAAAGGTCATCCGCACCTGGCTTTGGGTATCGGATGACGAGGTCCACCCCATGAGCGGATCGATTTCCCGGGCGCTGGCAGGGGCAAATTCGAGCACCCAATGCTTGGTCTTTGCCGTTCCCGAAGACATCGCGGTTCTGGCTGGCTGATAAATGCGTGCGCGCATGACAATCCTCTTTGGCCGCTGTCGGACAGCACGGTCGGTATGAAAGACATCCGCGCAGCGCGCAAGTCCTGATGCATTCATGCAGTGTCGCAGGTCAGGGAAGTGCAAGCAGGGTTCCACCAACCGCCGAGCCGCGGGGAGCGAGGGGTGGGTGTGTGCAACCCGAAAGTCAATGTCACCAACTGCTTGCAACTCAAACGTATAGCGCGAATGTACATTTGGGAAATGAAAAAGCCTTAACTTTCTTTCGTTTCTTTTCCGCAAATCACGCGGCATTCACAACCATCTGAAATTAAAGGCTTTAATGAGACCAAAGCTTTTCATACGACCAAGGTTGCATTTGCGGGAATTTATCCCCATTTTGCCCTCTTCTCTGCTCCGACTAAGTCCTTTTGTGACTCTCCGAATCCCTGTGGTGACCCATGCCTGATACAGACGTATTGCATTCTCCGGCTCCTGACGTGCGAAATCGCGAAAAGCTCGAAGGCGGTATCCGGTTCCGGATGGCCACGGAATTCGAACCGGCGGGCGACCAGCCCACTGCCATCAAGGAGCTGTCTGCGGGCGTGCTGGATGGCGAGCGTGACCAGGTTCTGCTGGGCGCGACCGGGACGGGCAAGACCTTTACCATGGCCAAGGTGATCGAAGAAACCCAGCGTCCGGCGATTATTCTTGCCCCGAACAAGACGCTGGCGGCGCAGCTGTACGGCGAATTCAAGGGCTTCTTCCCGGACAACGCGGTCGAGTACTTCGT
>CAYZAD010000477.1:0-1634 GCA_964476315.1 uncultured Rhodobacterales bacterium | reverse complement strand
GATCTTCCCGGCACTGATGATGGGCATCTTCACCAAGGTGAACAACAAGGGTGCCGTGGCAGGGATGCTGGCCGGTCTGATCGTGACGCTGGTCTACATCTTCCTGCACAAGGGCTGGTTCTTCATTCCGGACACCAACAGCTTCAGCGACGCTGATCCGCTGCTGGGGACCGTGAAGTCCACATCCTTCGGTGCAATCGGTGCGATGATCAACTTCGCGGTTGCCTTCACCGTGTCCAAGATGACCGAAGCGATCCCGCAAGAGATCGAAGAGCTGGTCGAAAGCGTCCGTGTGCCGCGTGGCGCAGGTGCTGCTCAGGACCACTAAGACCATCCGGTGCGCCGCCCCTTCGCGGCGGCGCATCCGATTTCCAAGGTCCCGCGCCGGAAACACTGGGGCGGGGTTTGTTTTTCTCAGGGCGTTGGCCTTTTCCCCGTGCAGACAAGACGCTACTGGCAATGAAACTCTGCGCATGCCTGTCCGGGACACGCCTCCCGCCCGCTGGATCGCGTATTAACAAAGAGTGCATATCATGACCCCGGCCCCCGACACGCTTGTCCAGTTCCTGTCTGCCATCCATCCCTATGACGCGATGGAAAAAGCGGCGCTCATGTCGCTGGTCAATGCCTTCGATGTGCGCACATACGCCCCGCAGGAACAGGTGTACGGCGTCGGTGAGACGCTGGACGGGTTGTTCGTGGTCTATGATGGCGAAGTCGAGATCCGGGACGAACACGACGTGCCGATCTCGCTTCTTGGGGTGCGGAACTCGTTTGGGGAACGGGGATTGCTGCGCGACGGAACAAGCCTGACATCGGCGCGCGCGGTATCGGACACCACGCTTCTTGTGCTGTCGGCAGAGCGGTTTCACCAGGCTTTGGCCGATGATCCCGCGTTCCGGAAATTCTTTGAGCGCGAACGCGCCATACGGCCCCACAAGGCCGACCTGTCCACCACACGCGTCGAAGAGCTGATGGCGACCACGCCACTGACCTGCACGCCGCAGACCGATGTCCAGACCGCGGCGCGCCTGATGCGCGATGCACGGGTGTCCTCGATCTGCATTGCGCAGGATGACGCGCTCAAGGGGATTGCCACGATCCGCGATCTGTCGGGCAAGGTGGTCGGCGACGGACTGCCGTTCGACACGCCGATCGCGACCGTGATGACCCCCGACCCCGTCACCCTGCCCCCGTCGGCCATCGGGTCGGACGTGTTGCACATGATGATGGAACGCCGGATCGGCCATGTCCCCGTCGAACAGGCCGGCAAGCTGGTCGGGATTGTCACCCAGACCGACCTGACGCGCTTTCAGGCGGTCAGCTCGGCCGAACTGGTGTCGGAAATCGCGCATGCCAACACGCCCGAGGACATGGCCAAGGTCACCGCGCGCATTCCGCAATTGCTGGCGCAACTGGTGGCCAGCGGCAACCGGCACGAGGTGATCACGCGGCTGATCACCGATATCGCCGACACTGCGACGCGCCGACTGCTTGCACTGGCCGAGGCCGATCTTGGCCCGGCCCCCGTACCCTATCTTTGGCTGGCCTGCGGCAGCCAGGGGCGTCAGGAACAGACCGGTGTCAGCGATCAGGACAACTGCCTGTTTCTGGATGACAGCGTGACCGAAGCC
>CAYZAD010000476.1:0-1640 GCA_964476315.1 uncultured Rhodobacterales bacterium | reverse complement strand
CCTGCTGCGACCCCGGCCGAGTAAGAAAGGACAAGCGAACAATGCTTAAGAAACTCGCCCTTGCGGCCAGTTTGGCCCTGACCCCGATCTCCGGCGCATTCGCCGCCGGAGCCTCGGGCGAGGTGACAAACTACGACTTCTCGTTCGAAGGCGCGTTCGGCACCTACGACCAGGCACAATTGCAGCGTGGCCTGCAGATCTACACGCAGATCTGCTCGGCATGCCATGGCCTGAAATACGTGCCGCTGCGGACGCTGTCGGCAGAAGACGGCCCCGGCATGCCCGAAGATCAGGTCCGCGCCTATGCGGAGCAGAACTTTGAAGTGTTCGACGCCGAACTCGACGATTTCCGCCCGGCGCGTCCTGTTGACCATTTCCCGGCGAATGACGCGGTTGGCGCACCTGACCTGAGCATGATGGCCAAAGCGCGTGCCGGGTTCCACGGCCCGTACGGCCTTGGCATCAACCAGTTCTTCAAAGGCATGGGCGGCCCGGAATACATTGCCTCCATGCTGGCCGGATATACCGGTGAGGAAAAGGAAGAAGCCGGCACCATCCTGTACGAGAACAAGGCGTTCCCGGGTGGCTGGATCTCCATGGCACCTGTGTTCTACGGCGATGACGTGGAATTCGCGGATGGCACCGAAGCCACCATCGAACAGCAGGCGCAGGACGTCGCTGCATTCCTGATGTGGGCAGCGGAACCCAAGATGATGGCCCGCAAGCAGGCCGGCTTCGTCGGTGTTCTCTTCCTGACCGTGTTGTCGGTGCTGCTGTACCTGACCAACAAGCGCATCTGGGCCCCGGTCAAGGCACGCGCGAAAGAATAAGCGGCAGTTTGAAATCTGTCCGAAAAGCCCCGCCCATCCGGCGGGGCTTTTTCATTCAGGAACCCGCCCCCAGATAGGCGCGCAACCCCGGCGGCGGGTTGTCGAGCAGGGCCACGGTGTCCTGCGGCGGGCTGACCTGACCGGCCTCCACCACGATGGTCTGCGCCGCAAAGCGCCGTGCATCCTGCGGATCATGCGACACCAGCAGAACGGTCAAACCATCCGTTTCCGCCACCTCTGCCACAAGATCCAGCATCTCGGCCTTGAGCGCCGGCCCCAGCGCAGCAAAGGGTTCATCAAGAAGCAAAACAGGTCGACCCTGCAAAAGCACGCGCGCCAAGGCGGCGCGGCTTTGCTGACCGCCCGACATTTCCGCCAAGCGTCGCGCTGCAAAGCCGTCAAGCCCAACCCGCACAAGGCTCGCATTGATCTTGTCGGCATCCCCGGCACGCAGCCGCCCCGTAGCCGGGTTCAGCGCCAGCGCAAGGTTCTGACCGATTGTCAGATGCGGAAAAAGGTTTGTGTCCTGAAACAGGATACTGATTGGTCGCGTCCCGGGGGCTTGCGCCGTAATGTCCCGACCCTGCCAACGCACACCCCCCGACTGCACCGGGAGAAAACCTGCGATCACGTCCAGCAGCGTGGACTTGCCAGAGCCCGACGCGCCGATGATCGCCACCCGCGCACCTTCGTCCACGGTCAGATCAGCGGTCAAAGCAAACGTACCGGATCGGGCTTTGATATGATCAAGCTGCAGAGCCAACGCGCCCTCCCCTGTCGAACATCCAGAACAGGCCCAAGCTGAGCAGC
>CAYZAD010000475.1:0-1641 GCA_964476315.1 uncultured Rhodobacterales bacterium | reverse complement strand
TACCAACGCAGAATCCGCACCCGCATCTGACGTCACGTCGATGTCGTTCAATTTTTCCAGGCCCCCACCAAGCGTCACGCTTGTCGGGGTTGTTAAGGTGTCAACTCGAACAGCAAGTGAATCGGTTCCGTCCGTTACTGTTGATGCAATGCTCAGGTTGCTTCCGGACGCCGTGATATTGAGGACATCTGTATCAAGTCCTTCATCGGCTGCGTAGATTGCAAAAGCTTGTGCAAGACCCTTGGCAATATCACCTGCGGTGTCTCCATCACGTGCTATATACATGATTTTTTGTGCATCAGCAGCAGTAGTACCAGTCGTGTAATCAGCGGCTGTGAAATTGCTGCCGTCCGCATCTGTGCCGGTAATGCCGATGCTGTAAACCTCACCGGCTGCACTTGGAGTTGTAACAGCCAAAGTTGCCGTCTGCGTTGCATTCAGCGTCTCAGCTGCCGTCAAGTTGGCAACCGTGCCGCCCACGACGGAGCTTGCCTCTGTGCCCAAATCCATCTTTTTGATTGCAATATCACTTGCCGCAACTCCGGTTGAGGAGCGATCCAGGGAGGCAAGAACCTTAACGCTACCTGAACCCGCATCTGTCTCTTTGTTCGACAAAAGGCTCAAACCGTTGAACTGCGCCGCACCAACAACGGCATTGATTTGATTGCGAAGCGCTTCAATGTCGGTTTGAATCTTGTCGCGATCAACGTTCTGTTCTTGGGCCGCAACAATCTTACTTTTCATGTCTGTAAGCAAGTCGGTTACGGTTTCTGCTCCGTTTCGAGCCACTGCAACTGTTGATTCGCCGAGGTTAAGGCTGTCAGAAATTCCTTGAAACCCTTTAACATCAGATTCCATGACCTTTGAGATTGCCCAGACGGCTGCATTATCCCGTGCAGTTGCAACGCTCTTGCCTGTGGAAATCTCATTTTGAGTGTCCGTCAGGCGACTGTTAATCGATTTTAGCGTTTGTAGTGCGACCATTGCACCATTATTTGTTAGAATGCTAGACATCATTTTCCTTTCGCATGCGCTTTGCGCAAATTTGTCCGATTAGTCGACCGAACATGTAGAAATTGGTCATTCTGACATTAGCCGGGAGTTTGGTCCCGGGCCACTTGAACAGTGCTTGGATGATGCTACGGCGAAAGCTTAACAAAATGATGAATGTGGTTTTGGAAAAGTTGAAAACTTTATGAAATGATATTGCTTCAGTAGCGAAGTATTAACGTGAAGGTGGCATCTAGATCGCTGTCCAATGAGTGCAAAATATGAATGATTCCATGGAAATTTGGCGCTTTTTAATGGCCTTTCCGCAAAAACAGGCTTCAAATGCATGTCATAAACAGGTCCAAAGTGACCCTGAATGCTACAAAAGCTTCAATAGCGTTTTCCAGGGTGTCTTTGCGCATGATTCTTACATAGGCATGGGCGAAATAGATGAATTTCTAAAAGCGGATCATCGATTTGAGGACTCTGAAGCGATATTTGAAATTCAAGGGTACAATTATCCAGATAGGTTGGATTCTGAGGAAACATCTGTTGTGGAGAATGATAAAGTTCGCCCTACAGGGAATAAAGCCGAGAGCTTTTTGCTCGAGTTTGAAGACTCCCGTGAGTTCGAGGTGAATGTTGACGTTG
>CAYZAD010000474.1:0-1657 GCA_964476315.1 uncultured Rhodobacterales bacterium | reverse complement strand
GGCACTTCGGAGGCTTCGGACAGGATACGCGCGGCCAACTGTTCGGCGCTCATTTCGAGAGAGTAGAAGCCGACAACCCCACCTTCGACCGTACCTTCGGTGCCATCGGGCCGGATGCCCTTGCGATATGCCTTGGCGATGTTGAAGGCAACGTTTGTGGCGAGCGAGGTTTTCCCCATCGAGGGACGCCCGGCGAGGATCAGAAGGTCCGATTTGTGCAGGCCACCCAGTTTGCGGTCCATGTCGACCAGCCCGGTCGAGATACCGGCCAGACCGCCTTCCCGCTGGTAAGCCGCGTTCGCGACATTCACCGCTTCGGTGACGGCGCTCAGAAAGCTTTGGAAACCGCTTTCGGACCGGCCCTGTTCGGCCAGCTTGTAGAGCGCCTGTTCGGCCTCGACGATCTGTTCGCGGGGTTCAGAGGCGACATCGACCTTTGCGGCCTTGGAGCTGATGTCGCGGCCCAGCCCGATGAGGTCGCGCCGGATGGCCAGATCGTAGATCATCTGGGCATAGTCCTTGACCGCGAAGGAACTGATCGCAGCCCCCGCGAGCCGCGCCAGATAGGCGGGGCCGCCCAGCTCTTTCAGCCCTTCGTCATCTTCCATGAACGCCTTGAGCGTCACCGGAGACGCCAGGTTGTTCTTGGAGATGCGGGCCGAGGCGATATCGAAGATGCGCGCATGCACAGGGTCGAAGAAATGCTGTGGACCGATGATCGACGCGACGCGGTCGAACACATCGTTATTGGTCAGGATGGCCCCCAGAAGCTGCTGCTCGGCCTCGATGGAATGCGGCATGGTATCGGGGGCCTGCACTTCGGCGCCTGTCGGATTGAATGTTGTTATCTCGTTCATGTCTGCTCCCCCATTGTCCCGGGGTTGGGCGTAGCGATTGGCCCGGCAAAGGGCAAAGTGTATAAGCTGTGGACAAGCTGTGTGTGGTCTGGGCTGGGTTCATCTTGCGATTATTGGGGTGGTGGCGTCAACATCTTGTGGTGGGGCTGAGTCGCTGTGGCACAGGCAACACGTGGCAAGAGCACGATGGTTGTTGTCGCAAATCGTTTACACAGCCTGCAGAACCGTGCGAGCCTCAGAGCAGGCTGATGGAGGCCGTACGGATGATGAAACCGATTCTCAACGCCTTGGTCGTGGCATGTCTGGGGGTCACCCCGGCCGCTGCGCAACAGACCTGCACCCGTGATGCGATGGTGGTGTTCGACGGATCGGGGTCGATGGCTGAAATGGGGTTCAACCTGCTGGACGAGCCGCGCATTTTCGACGCCCGCCGGGCGGTGCGCAGGGTCATGCCGCAGGTCGCCCCGGCGCGGCGGCTTGGGTTGGTGACCTACGGCTTCGGGCGGCGCGAAAGCTGTGCCAGTGTCGTGGTGCGGTTTCCACCGGAACCCGACGCGGCGGATCGGATCATCGCGGAAATCGACCGGCTGCACCCGGCGGGGGAAACGCCGCTGACCGAGGCCATCGCGGCGGCAGCGCAGGTGCTGGATTACGAGAACAAACCCGGCGAGATCGTCCTGGTGACGGATGGCAAGGAAACCTGTGGCGGATCGCCGTGCCAGTTGGCCGCCGATCTGGCGGCAGGGGCGGACATGACGGTGCATGTGATCGGCTTCCGCGTGCGCGGCGAACACTTCGCC
>CAYZAD010000473.1:0-1657 GCA_964476315.1 uncultured Rhodobacterales bacterium | reverse complement strand
TGATCCACCGCCCGGAGGCCCATGCCCCGCACCGCCCCGATCACCGCCTGGGCAATCCGCGGCGACGATCCGCGCAGGTCCTGCCCTACATGCACCGCGCCGCCATGCGGGCAGGCGGTGAGAAAGGCGCGGGTATACTCCGCCACCAGATCGTCGGTCAGCTCTGTCACAAGGCCGCGCAGGCCGCTGGTGCCGAATTTGGGGGGCATGGGATGTCCTTGTCCGATATTTTCAGATGCAGATATGCCCTTGTGCGCCACTCCGGCGCAACCGCCAGTGTCGGGCAAGCCGTTTGCATATTTTTGAAAAGAAGACGCGGGATGTCATCCCTGTGTCACGCGTGATTAACCTTGATCGGTCAGTTTGGACGCGCGGGACAGGCAGGCATGCCGATGGCCGTAAAAGGAGACGCCCCGATCCGGTTCTGACCAAGAGCCACGCTCGCACAGGTGGGCTGGATCGGGGTGGACGATCGCAATGTCGTCTTTTCGGAAACATGCTTGCAGGGCGGCGGCCATCCGGCGCAACGCCCGCTTGGTTGAGACCCCGTTTACCAAAGCGCCCCTAGCGTCCGTGCCCAGATCACGCCGCTGAAAGGGCTTGCCATGTCTGAGACCTCCCCCCTCCTGTCCCTGCCCTATATCCAGCCGGCACAGGCACAGAAACACGTCACCCATAACGAGGCGCTGCGCAGGCTCGACGCGCTGGTGCAGCTGGCGGTGGACAGCCGGGCGGTGACGGACCCGCCCGTGGACCCGGCCGATGGCGCGCGGTTCATCGTGGCAAGCGGCGCAACGGGGGATTGGGCCGGGCAAGACGGATCAGTTGCCTTGAACGTGGGCGGCGGTTGGCTGTTTCTGACGCCGAATACGGGGTGGCAGGCCTGGGTGGCGGATGAGGCGGTCGCGGTCACGTGGACCGGCAGCCTCTGGCAAGCGGGTGGCGGGGGCGCTGTGCCGGATCGGTTGGGGCTGGGTATGCCCACCGATCCGGTCAGCCGCCTGAGTGTTGCCGCACCCGCCACGACCTTCACCCACGAAGGCGGCGATCATCAGCTCAAGATCAACAAGGCGGGCGATGCCGACACCGCGAGCCTGCTTTTCCAGTCGGATTGGACGGGCCATGCCGAGATGGGGCTGACCGGCGACGCCGCGTTCTCGATCAAGGTGAGCGATGGGGTGTCCTGGACCACCGCGCTGTCCTTCGATCCGGCGACCGGGGTTGCCAGTGGCGCCGCGGTGTCGAGCGGGCCGGAAGAGAGCAATCCCGACACGCTGGTGCGGGCGGGCGATGGGTACCTGAAAGGCACGATCCTGAACGCGGTGGCGCAGGACGGGAACGGGGTGCCGACGGGCGGTGTGATCGAGCGCGGCTCGAATGCCGACGGCGATTACGTGCGCTTTGCCGATGGCACGCAGATCTGCACCTCGGGGGATATTCCAACGGGGGGCATCACCAATCCGGCGGGGGCGCTGTTCCAGTCGAACCACCTGGCCTGGACCTTCCCGGCCCCATTTGCGCCCGGCATGCCACCGATCCTGGTGGGGGAAAGCGGCAACACCGGGGCCTGGCCGACCTTTGCGCCGCACGGGGTGTTGTCTACCGGGTTCAAGGCCACGTCGATCGTGTCGATCGGGGTGGGATTGAACCTGCGGCT
>CAYZAD010000472.1:0-1661 GCA_964476315.1 uncultured Rhodobacterales bacterium | reverse complement strand
GGGGTGGTAAAGAAGTCAGCCATCACGTCCTCAAACCATCGGTATTCCGTTTTCACCGCAGGCGGCGACCACGACTTCGGCGTCTATGGTTCGCACGCCACGGGGTAGTGCCGGCGAGATGGTGTAAACCGCATCCCCCGCCCAGAGACCACCCTCTTCGGTGACGTTTGTGCGCAAATGCCGCGCAAAGCCATAGCCCCGGATCAGGGCATATTGTGCCGCGGCACAGCGGGCATAGTCTTCGACATCGGAGGGCGCACGCGCCCCGCGCATGGTGACGTCGAACTTGACCAGATCCCCGTCAAGCAGCGTCGTGCGCACACCTTCGTAAACCGGGGCGAATGGCAGGTTCGCGGGCTCGGAGGCCGCGCAGGCCGACAAGCCCCCTGCCATCATCAATGCCGCCGGAGATATGACCGCCTTGCGGTGCATGCGCCTTACTCCGCCGCGATCTTGGTGTCCTCGCGGGCGCGCGCCCCCGCAGATAGTTCGGCCATCAGGGTGCTGGCGCGGGCGATCGGATTGGTCAGGTAGAAATCCGCAATCGCGTTGCGGAAATCAGCGTCGCCCAGCTTGCCCGGCGTTTCGGCCGACCAGTCATTTTCCGGCACGGTGTCGATCTTGGCCAGATGCGGCACCGCCTTGACCAGCGCCTGACGCAGCTGCGCAAGACTGTCGAAGGGCAGCGTCGCGCCCATTTCCGCCGACAACGCCCGCAGGATCGCCCAGTTTTCCTTGGCCTCGCCCGGTGCAAAGCTTGCGCGCAAGGCCAGTTGCGGACGGCCTTCGGTGTTGACGAAAAGGCCCTGTTCCTCGGTATAGGCGGCGCCGGGCAGGATGATGTCGGCGCGATGCGCGCCGCGGTCGCCATGGCTGCCCTGGTAAATGACGAACGGCCCTTCGGCGATATCCACCTCGTCCGCGCCCAGGTTGTAAATCACCTCGGCCCCGTCGATGGCGGCAGTCAACCCGCCTTCGGTGGTGCAGCCCACATCCATCGCGCCAACGCGGCTGGCGGCTGTGTGCAGCACCATGAATTTCGCGCCCGACGCCTCGGCAATGCCCATGGCGGTGCCCAGCACTGCCGCGCCATCCGCCTCGCGCAGGGCACCCTGCCCGATGATGGCCACGCAGTTCTTGTCCTGCAGGGAGGACATGTCGAGACCGGCCACATGCGCAAGCGCTGCCCGGTCGGTGCCCATATGTTCATAATCGTAAGTCAGATCGACCGCTTCGCCGACGACGATCACATCCGCACCGGCCGCCCAGGCCTTGCGAATCCGCGCGTTGAGAACCGGCGCTTCGTCGCGCGGGTTGGTGCCGATCAGCAGGATCTTGTCGGCGGTGTCGATATCTTCGATGGCCGCGGTGCCAACATAGCCCGAGCGGTTGCCCGCCGGCAGCTTGGCCCCATCGGTGCGGCATTCGACATGGCCGCCCTGCCCTTCGATCAGGGTTTTCAGCGCATAGGCGGCCTCGACCGGGGCAAGGTCGCCCACGAGACCGGCCAGTTTCTTGCCCTTCATCGCCTCGGCGGCTTTGCTCAGCGCTTCGGGCCATGACGCGGGGCGCAGTTTGCCGTTCTCGCGCACATAGGGCTTGTCCAGCCGCTGGCGGCGCAGGCCGTCCCAGACAAAGCGTGTCTTGTCGGAAATCCATTC
>CAYZAD010000471.1:0-1675 GCA_964476315.1 uncultured Rhodobacterales bacterium | reverse complement strand
AAACACGATGCCGTCATAGCCGATGCGGACTTCGATGATGTCGGTCACGCCGTTTGCGGCACAGGTTTCGACTTCGCCGGCACGGATCGCGCGGGAGGCGTTCGCAATGTCGATGGTGTTTTCGCCGACGCCTTCGCAGAACCGCTTGAGGCCAGCAGAGGAGCCGCCGGATTCAACAACCGGTGTCGGGAAGTCGGTGTTTTCACCGAAGGCTTCTGCCACGATGGAGGCGTAAGGCAGCACGGTGGACGAACCAGCGACCTGTACGTTGTCCCGCGCCATTGCGGTGGTTGCGGATACGGCTGCAATCGCCAGAACCGATACAGAGAGTTTCACGGACATTACGTCTGCTCCTTGGTTTGGAATCTCTCGGCCATCCCCCTGATGACCGTTGGCGCCGGGTCTAAGCGCGTTTGGCCATGCTTTTGTGACAGGGACGTAACAGTTTTATGACGATGGGCTTCATGCCTTAGAATGCGGGATGAAAATCTTTCAATTCATTGTTTTGAATGCATATTATTAATCTCAATTGACCCTGCGTCATGCGCGGAAACGCACGTCTTGGGCGCATGTCGGCGGGAATATTCGGCGCAGCGGCGCTTGAATATGACAAAGCATGACGATCCGCGTTCGAATCCCCGGATGGCGTCGACGCGTGTTTTGCAGGTCTGGGGGATGATGGCCGACCAAGTCGGGGACATGTTTGAACGACGGTCGGCGAATGTATGCAGCGTAAGGGACCAGAGTTGTGGTGCGCGCGAGGGACCCGGAGCGACATATGCCCAGGCTGATTCTGGCGAGGACGGAAAACATCAAAGCCGCGTCGGGCTGTGCCTTGGATCGCGGGTGTGGATCATGGGATTTGATGAAGATGAGCTGCGGTCAGGCTTTAACAGAAGACGGAAAGCTTTTGATATTGCATAACATACCCATGATGGGCCGTGTTTTGTCGGCGAGGTACGATCTGGCGCGGTGTTGATGGTGGGCGTCATGTGAACTGAGGCGGGGAACCATCTGTTAACACGTCAAATATTGAATTCAGAACCTGCCAAGGCGCTATATAATAATCTCATAATCAGTATTATGTAATATAAATGCAGACACAGAAACAGACCGGGCAAAAGACGTGAAAACCGATTTGTCGCGTGAAAACAGCGTGAAGAACGCCAATCCGGTCTTTCGTCATCAAAGCGAAACTGCCAAACTATCTGTGTTCCGTGAGTGGTGGCAATTTTGGCCCAGGAACGTGAGGCCCGCATCCTGATGGATTTTAGACGGCTCTGCGGGTCTCGTCTTTTTGCAGCACGGATGTGCGCAGAGGTGCGGAAGCTGTCCCGGCTTGAATTCATCCTGCGGCGTCTGAGACCGGCGTCCCCCCCAAATCGGCGCTGGTCCCTGCAGAAGGAAAAAGCGGCGCTGTCTATTCTGACAGCGCCGCTTTGCTTTTTCAGAAGGTTCAGGATTAACCCTGAGCGGCTTTCGCACCTTCTGCTGCGAAGGCCTCTTCTTTCTTGTCGATGCCTTCGCCCACTTCGAGACGGACAAAGCCCGTGATCTCGACACCGGCTTCCTTGGCGGCGGCTTCGACCGTCAGATCGGGATTGATCACAAAGGACTGACCGAGCAGCGTCACTTCGCTGAGGAATTTCTTCATGCGGCCGACAATCATCTTTTC
>CAYZAD010000470.1:0-1677 GCA_964476315.1 uncultured Rhodobacterales bacterium | reverse complement strand
GCCCGCGTCCGGCCCCTTGACGATGATCTTGCCAAGGGTCGAGGCGTCCAGCAGGCCGAGGCTGTTGCGCGTGGCAAGCACCTCGCGCTTGACCGCGTCATGCACGCTTTCGCCGGATTTCGGGAAGGCATAGGGACGCCGCCAATGGCCGACCGGTTCCCAATGCGCGCCATGGGCGTAGTGCCAGTCGTGCATGGGCGTCTTGCGGATCGGCTGGAAAATCTCGCCCCGCGCTTCGCCCGCGATGGCTCCCATGGAGATCGGCGTATAGGGCGGACGGAACGTGGTGGTGCCGACC
Organism: uncultured Rhodobacterales bacterium; assembly: GCA_964476315.1. Taxonomy (GTDB): domain Bacteria; phylum Pseudomonadota; class Alphaproteobacteria; order Rhodobacterales; family Rhodobacteraceae; genus Marivita. The sequence continues at coordinate 1,379 of CAYZAD010000470.1, read as the reverse complement.
TGCGGAATGTCTTCACCCAATGCACTCGCAAGGGTCGCAAGTCCGTTGATATTGCTCAGTTTTCCCTGATCCGTCGCCATGCCAAGCGTCGTGTAACGCTTGGTGTGTTCGACCGATTCAAATCCTTCCTGCGCGGCCAGTTGTACGTCAGACACCTTCACGTCGTTCTGGTAATCAAGCCACGCCTTCATGCGCAATTTCTTTGGCGCGTGGGCGGGCATCATCCAGACGGGTTCCAGCGGCGCTTCCTCGGGGGCGCTGGCCGTTGGCGCGGTGGTAGTCGCCTTTTCAGCGCCAACGCGCCCGGCGGCCATTTTACCTGCATTTGCAGCGTTTTGCAGGACGGCGCTCAAGTGCATTTCCCCATCCGCAGCCCCGGCCGGAGCCACGAAGGGCCGCCCGTCATGCCCAATCGGCGCCCTGTCTGCATCCGGGCGGAACGCGGCCTGCGTTTCGTCCCAGATCAGCTTGCCACCGCAATGGGACCACAGATGCACAACCGGGGACCAGCCGCCCGACATGGCGACCGCGTCGCAGAACACCTCGGTCGTCTCGGAACCGTCGCCATCCTGCGCGCCGATAAGGACGGAATGCACCTCTTTCGCGCCCTTGACCTTGACCACCGCCGCGCCGGTATGCACGCGCAGGCCAAGCGCTTTGGCGTCATCCATCAGCGCGCCGCCGCCACCGGGGCGGGCATCCACGATGGCAGGCACCTGCAACCCGGCACCGGCCAAGGCAATGGCGGTGCGGTAGGCGTCGTCATTGTTGGTGACAACCACGGTACGGTCGCCCGGGCTGATGGCATAGTTCACAAGGTAGTCGCGCATGGCAGAGGCCAGCATCACGCCGGGAATATCGTTGCCCGCAAAGCTGAGCGGGCGTTCGATGGCCCCGGTCGCGGTGATGATCTGCCCGGCCCGGATGCGCCACAGGCGGTGGCGCGGGCCCGGGGTTTCGGGCGCGTGGTCCGTCAGGCGTTCATACCCCAGCACGTAGCCGTGGTCATAGACCCCGGCCCCCATCGTGCGGGTGCGCAGGGTGACATTGGGCATGGCGGTGAGCGCGGCCACCGTGTCGGCGATCCATGTTTCGGCGTCCTTGCCGTCGATCGATCCGCCATCTACCGGCGTGCGGCCGCCCCAATGCGGGGTTTGTTCCAGCAGCAGCACCTTGGCCCCGGCTTGCGCGGCGCTGAGTGCGGATTGCAGACCGGCCACACCTCCGCCGATGACCAGCACGTCGCAGAACGCGTAGAAATGCTCATAGCGGTCGGGATCGCGTGCTTCTGTGTCGGGCGCTTTGCCAAGGCCCGCCGACCGGCGGATGAAGGGTTCGTAGATGTATTTCCAGAAGGGGCGCGGGTGGATGAACATCTT
>CAYZAD010000469.1:0-1687 GCA_964476315.1 uncultured Rhodobacterales bacterium | reverse complement strand
ACATAGGCCTTGCCAAAGCCACCGTTCAGATGTGCCCCCAAGGGCGCGAACCGCACCAGCGAAAAGTCGGCAAACCCGATATAAAGCTTTGCTTTCGGCTGCTTTTTCAGGAATGCCGCCGCAAGCTCCGGATGCTCGGCCTCCCCGTGACGGACGAAGGACGCCCGCGCCTGCAGGCTGAGCCGCGGATAGGTGAGCGGGTCGCCCTTGCGGCCCGGCTCTCCGATCAGGACCGAACAAACAGGGTGTTTCCGCAGTGCGGCGCTGTGATGGCTCAGGTCCGAAATCAGGCTCAGCGGGGTTGCATCCGGCCCTTCAACCAGCGCAATCCGGCTGACCATGGGGGCGCCGGTGTCGGGGTCGAGATAGGAAAGCGCTGCAAACCGAACGGTTTGCATCAGGTCCCGAACCAGCGCGCGGGCATCGTCATCCATGGGGCGTATCGGTGATTTCATGGCATCAAACCTCTGTGCATTTCTGCATGTGTCAATTTTTATGCTGCACCTGCACAATAACCGTCTTACCCTTCGTACGAATCGGGGGACGACAAAATGACCGGATATGTCATCACAGTAGCGCAACAAAAAGGTGGCTCTGGCAAGACCACCGTCTCCGCCAATCTGGCCACGGGGTTTCTGCGACAGGGCAAACGCGTGGCATTGGTCGATATTGATCCCCAAGGCAGCCTCGGCCGGTGGTTCATGACCCGTATCGAAGGCGAAGGCGGGCCGGTCGAAGGGCTGGAATTCGCCACATCCTCGGCCTGGGGCATCACCTACGAGGTGCGCAAGCTGTCTGACAGCCACGACATCGTCATCATCGATACCCCGCCCAAGGCCGACAGCGATCTGCGCCCCGCCTTGCGTGTCGCCGATCTGGTGGTTGTCCCGGTCAGCGTCAGCCATGTTGACCTCTGGGCCACCGAAGGCGTGCTTGATCTGGCCCGCCGCGAAGGCAAGGAGGCGCTGATCGTCCTGAACCGCGCCCGCAAGAACACGCGGCTGGGTTCCGAAGTGGCCGAGGCCGCCGAAAAGCTCGAAGCGCGCATCGCCGCAGCAACACTGGCCAACCGTGTCATCTATGCCGAGGCCCTGGGCCACGGCAGGGGCGCGGCCGAGGGGCGCAAGACGCCCGCACAGGCCGAGGTCGACGCCCTGACCTCAGAGGTGGCAGAGGCGCTGGCAAACGGGTAAGGCTTCTGCCGACAGCCGGAGCCATGACCCATGACTGACCTTGCCGCCTTGAAAGACGTGATCCGCGCCGACGGTGCATCGCGCGGCCAGACCGTGTCAAAGCTCGGCTATTTCTGCGCGCCCTTTCGCCCGGCCGATGGCGCGTTCTCTGACAAGGTGATCAAGGTCTATCGCGGACTGCGCGATCCGGCCGCACTGGACCGGCTGGCGCAATGTCACGACGATTACGTCGCCGCTTTGAACCAGGCCGGGGTCGCCCTGCCGCAAACCGAATTCCACCTGCTCGACATGGACGGCGCCCGCATCCCCGTGATCGTGCAAGAGGCCCTGCCTTCGGACAGCATGATGCGTCCGCAGATGCAGACGGCGAGCACCGAGGAAACGCTCCGGATGATGGAGGCCGCAGGCGACGTGATTGCCACCTTCTGGAACAACGCGGACCAGTTCGACACCCGCATCGGCTTTCACCCGTCGATCCGCAACTTCGCCTATCT
>CAYZAD010000468.1:0-1690 GCA_964476315.1 uncultured Rhodobacterales bacterium | reverse complement strand
AGGTCGATGTCGAACTCACCTGGGAGCCGCCCTGGGGCATGGACATGATGTCCGATGAAGCGCGGCTCGAACTGGGTTTCATGTAAGCGATGGCGGTCAGCGACGAACAGATCGCGTTTGTCCACGACCTCTTCCGCGCGCTCCCCGGGATCAGCACACGCAAGATGTTCGGTGGCCTTGGGATCTACAGCGAAGGCACGATTTTTGCGGTCATCGGCCCCGAAGACAGGTTGCTTCTGAAAGCCCGCAATGCCCTGGCCGACGATCTGGCCGCTGAAGGCTGTGAACAATGGTCCTACGACGGGAAATCGGGCAAACCGTCCCGCATGCCCTACTGGACCTTCCCCGACGCCGCGCTGGACGATCCGGACGAAGCCTGCGCCTGGGCACGCCGGTCCTTGGCAGACGCGACCTGAACGCCTACCTTACAGGGAACGAAAGGACGATCCCCATGTTTGGCATCCCCGGAAAACAAGCTGTCACCCTGACCCCCAAAGCCGTCGCGCAAGTGCGCAAGCTGATGGAGTCCAAGGGCCACGCAGGCCTGCGCATTGGCGTCAAGAAAGGCGGCTGTGCGGGCATGGAATACACGATGGATTACGTCGACACCGCCGACCCACATGACGAAGTGGTCGAACAGGACGGCGCAACCGTCCTGATCGCCCCCATGGCGCAGATGTTCCTGTTTGGCACCGAAATCGACTACCAGACCTCGCTGCTGGAATCCGGCTTTCAGTTCAACAACCCGAACGTGGAAGACGCCTGCGGATGCGGTGAATCGATCAAGTTCAAGGATGTGGAAGAGCTGGCCACCGAACACGCGAACGGGGCACCCAACCTGAAACGGTAAGCCGTGGCCATGACGACCGATCCTAACGGGTCCCCTGCAAGTGCACGTATGTCTCGGAAAAGCGTTTTGACAGGTGATCGCCTGCGCGGATCATCTGGCCCGAACCCATCGGCGCCACGTTCGTTTCCACATTCGGATTGAAGAAGAGCGGCACTGAAATCCGCTCTTCGGATCCCCCCTTGACCCGGTGCAGCGTCGCCACGACGCGCCCCTCGGTCCACATCTCGAGCATCTCGCCGAAATTGATGATGAACTCGCCCGGCGGTGCCTGAACGGGCAGCCAGTCGCTGCGCCCGCGCGGCTGCACTTCGAGCCCCGGCTGACCATCGGTGGCCAGAAGCGTCAGGCAGCCGTAATCCGTGTGCGCACCGATGCCGAAATCCTTGTCCCCGGCCCAGTCCGGACGCGGCGGGTAGTAATTGCCCCGCAAGAGCGCCATCGGGCAGTCGAACTTGTCTTCGAAGAAATCCGCATCTGCCCCGATGGACATGGCAATCCCCCGCAGAATGCCCCGGGCCACGTCCAAAGCATCGTTATAATAGGCCCGGATCACCTGCTCGAACCCGGCCGGACGGTCCGGCCAGTGGTTCGGCGCATAAACCGGTAAGGCCACGCGCATGTCCCCGTCCGGCAGGGTATAGCCGCAATCGAACACTTCCTTGTAATCGGGGTTCGCATTCGGATCGACCTGTTCGGATTTCGGCGCACCCCAGCCCCGGTTCGACCCCGTGCGCGCCATGTTCACCTGATCCTTGACCTCTTGCGGCAAGGCAAAAAACGCCCGATACGCCGCCAGAACGAACCGCATCCGGGCCGAGGTGAACTTGGTGTTGTAGACCG
>CAYZAD010000467.1:0-1696 GCA_964476315.1 uncultured Rhodobacterales bacterium | reverse complement strand
GGCATGACGGGCGCACGGTCGGCACCTTCGCGCTCCGCTCCCCGGTGCGGCCCAATCCGATCGGCGTATCACGCGTGCGCCTGATCCGGGCAGAACCGGGCGTTCTGGTGGTCAAGGGCTTGGATTGCCTCGATAAAACGCCACTGATCGACATCAAGCCCAACCGCTGCGAATTCACCCCGGCAGCGCCAGAAAAGGCCGCCGACCGGCGGACGTAGGTGGGCAAACGCCCTATTGGCGCAGGGACAGCCAGTATCTCACATTGTCCGAGATCAGCATGCCGGGACCTTCCGTTCCATCGTCGCGGCGCATGTCGTTTTCGTACGCCTTCAGAAGACGGGTTACATCCTCGCCCTCGACCTCGTTCAGGCTCTCCAGAAGGTTGGCCAGATCGTTCCCGTTCTCGGTGCTTGCCAGTTTCTCCCCGAGGGCCGCGATTGCCTTCTGATCTCCAAGACTTGCGAGATAAAGATAGTAGTGCCACGTCGCCGCGTCCTTGCGCGGGTGCTCGAACGACCAGTCAATGTCGACACGCCGTGTAAGATGTGAGCGAATGTCGATCTTGGTCTCACGCAATCCCAGGAAATACGACGCCGCCACCGACTCGGCATACGGGAACCGCAAGTAGGCATGCGTGATCTGTTCGATCGCCATCGGGGTCATAAAGCGCGCATAGGTCGCAACGGAAGAACAAAAATCTCCGATGACCTGCGGATGGCTCGACTTGTCCATGCGGTTGGCGACCGCGATCACCGCCTGTACCTGGCAGTCTAGCGGCGCGTTGTCGGCAACCCAGGAAAAAAGTCCCGCGCTGTCGCTCGAACTCAGATCTTCGCGCATCACGCGTTCAACGACAATTGGAGGGCAGTCATCCACAAAGGCCATGGTCAAGTCCTACTTGCTGCTTTCCACTGATGATACCGCAAAGGTTTGCGATTCGGACGGTCTCCCCAATACCCCATCAAATTGGTCGGATCGTTGCCAAGCACGTTGTTCGAACTGCGATTTGGTGTCGGCACAAAGGCAGGTTGCGCCGCATTCGCCGGTTCCGTGTTGGTGTCCGGAAACCCTGGACACGCCGCATTCAGAGTTGTCGCCAGATGTCCCGCATATTGCGGCCCGGACGATCCATCCGATGGATGGCGCAGGTTCAGGCTGTGTCCGAACTCATGCGCGCAGGAGTTGCGCGCCGTTGCGGAATCCGGTCTGAAACCGAAAGACTGTTTCGACCCTATCCGCATCACCGTTCCGAGGATCGAACATCCGACGGTCGGCACATACCAGTAAAGCCGGTAGGCATTGTTGCGGGGGAGAGGCCCCGTGGTGCGTGCCGCAAGAACGGCGCTTGCGGCGGTATCCAGCGCGCGCAGCACGGCCCCCTTGCTGTCATAGGGGCGCGGCGTGCCTGATTTCGAAAGGAATCGACCGCCCCCTGTCGCCGGATAGCCCTGGCTTTCGACAGTCGCGAGGGCCGCGTTGCCGGTCAGGTCGATATCTCCCAGGTCGCGCATGTCGATCTTGATCACCGCTTGCCGGAAGATGTCGTCAAAATGCGCACGCAAAGCCGCCATGCTGTAGGAGGTCGATGGCGCGCGGTTGGTCACAAGACAGCAAACGTCCAGATTGAGCGTGACCTCCTCCTGGCACCAGATGTGGAACCAGCCGATGTCCTTGCCGTCGCAGATCACCTTGAGGC
>CAYZAD010000466.1:0-1697 GCA_964476315.1 uncultured Rhodobacterales bacterium | reverse complement strand
AAAGATCGCGCAGACCGAACTGCAGGCCATGGTGTCGCGACTCAATGAAAAGACGTTTAACTGCATCACGGTCGACAGCGACACCTCCACATCTGACACGCTTCTGGTAGGCGCGACCGGCGCATCCGGTATCGACGTCACGGGCGAGGACGCATTCGAAGCGGCGCTCCACTCGGTCATGCAGGAACTTGCACATCTCGTGGTCCGGGACGGGGAAGGGGCCTCCAAATTCGTGACCGTGACCGTCACCGGCGCGCTCAGCGATGCTGACGCCAAAACCCACGCCATGGCGATTGCGAACTCCCCGCTGGTCAAGACGGCCATTGCTGGCGAAGATCCCAACTGGGGACGGATCGTCATGGCCATTGGCAAGTCGGGCGCAGCCGCCGACCGCGACGCGCTCAGCATCCGGTTCGGTGACGTGCAGGTTGCCCAGAATGGCTGGGTCGCGCCGGAGTACCGCGAAGAGCAGGGGGCCAGCATCATGAAAGAGCAAGAGATCGAGATTTCGGTCGACATCGGCCTGGGCAACGGCTCTGCCACGGTCTGGACCTGCGATCTGACCCATGGCTACATTTCCATCAACGCTGACTACCGGTCGTAACCCGTGAAAATCGTCCTCGTTTCTGCCGTCGCCCTGATCGACCCTGATGGCCGCATCCTCTTGGCGCAGCGCCCCGAAGGCAAATCCATGGCGGGTCTGTGGGAATTCCCCGGCGGCAAGGTCGAAGACCATGAGACGCCCGAAAACGCGCTGATTCGCGAATTGCAGGAAGAATTGGGAATCGATACCTGGGAAAGCTGTCTCGCGCCGCTGACTTTCGCGTCTCACACCTATGACACGTTTCATCTTTTGATGCCGCTTTACGCCTGCCGTAAATGGAAGGGCACACCCGAATCAAAAGAAGGTCAGGCGCTGAAATGGGTCCGTGCGAACCAGCTCAAGGACCACCCGATGCCCCCCGCAGACATCCCTCTCATCCCAATTCTGCGCGATTGGTTGTAGTTTCGCTGCCATCATGCACAAATTATGGGCAAAACACTAAAATTTGTCCTGTTCATAAAACTGTTTCCAATTTAATAACAAGGCAGAGTTTTTTGGGGGAATTCTGTCTTGTTGAGAACAATCACAATCGGAAGCTACATGTCCGTGCAGGGCATTTTCGAAAAGGCTTTGTCCGATGGCCGTATCGAGGTGCGCGTGGGTAATCGTATTTACACCGGATCACCGGTTTCGAAAGCCGCTTAAGAGCATCTCCACTGACGCAAAAAGGGCAGCGATTTCGCTGCCCTTTTTTGTGTGTATCTGCCTCGCCTTTAACAGACGCCAGGATCAGTCGAGGCTGCGCTCGACCTCCTGACGCTCGAAAATCTCGATCACGTCACCCGGACGAATATCGTCGTAATTCTCGAAGGCCATACCGCATTCCTGGCCTGACTGAACTTCGGCCACTTCATCCTTGAAGCGCTTCAGTGTCTTCAGCGTGCCTTCGTGGATCACCACGTTGTCGCGCAGAAGGCGCACACCGGCAGACCGGCGGGCCACACCTTCGGTGACAAGACAGCCGGCCACCTTGCCCACGTTCGACACCTTGAAGACCTCCCTGATCTCGGCATAGCCGATAAAGGTCTCCTTGATCTCTGCGCTGAGCAGGCCAGACGCCGCCGCTTTCACGTCATCCACAAGGTCGTAGATC
>CAYZAD010000465.1:0-1702 GCA_964476315.1 uncultured Rhodobacterales bacterium | reverse complement strand
CCTTCACCAATGGCGACATCGCGTTCCACCAGAAGAACGGCCAGCCGCCGATGGCCTGGTCGCCCCTGGGCGGCGGCGCCCTGTTCGATGCGGAGAACGCGGGACTTCGCAAGGCACTGTCCGCGATCGGGGAGGCCAACGGCGTCGATGAGGCCGCTGTCGCGATCGCGTGGCTCTTGGCGCACCCTGCGCGCATCCTACCTGTGCTCGGCACCAATAATCTGGACCGCATCAAACGCATCGGCGATGCTGCAAAGGTCCAGATCGACCGGGAGACATGGTTTGACCTCTACACCCACGCCCTTGGCCGCGAAGTCGCCTGAGGACAGAATGACCGACATGACACACAGTTTCGACCCGTCACTCGACAACAGCCGCGCCTTCCGCGATGCGCTGGGGCAATATGCGACGGGCGTGACGGTGATCACCTGCAACACCCCCAGCGGGCCGGTGGGGATCACCGCCAACAGCTTTGCCAGCGTGTCGCTCGATCCGCCGCTGGTGCTGTGGTCACCGGCGAAAACCTCGACCCGCTATGCGTTTTTCATGGCGGCGGATCATTTCGCGATCCATGTCGTCGGCGCGGACCAGACCGATCTTTGCACGGCCTTTGCCCGCAGCGGCACCGCGTTCGATCAGTTCGATTGGGAGGTCGGACTGAACAACGTGCCGCTGTTCGAGGGCTGCCTGAGCCGCTTTGAATGCACCAAGACCGCGGAATTCGACGGCGGCGATCACACGATCATTCTGGCGCGGGTGATCCGGGCCTCCATGCGGGCCGGAGACCCGCTTTTATTTCACGGGGGACGTTACGGAGGGTTTACTCAGACGTCATAATCGGCCCCAATAAATAACGGGCCCGTCGCCACAAAAAAGAGCGACAGGGATAGGGAGGAGGCCAGTCATGGCCATTTTACTGTGGCTTTTGAAGCCGTTGCAATTCGTGCTGGACATCGTGTTGCGCATCGGGCGGTGGGTTGCGGTGGCCGCCATCGCGATGATGGTGATTGCGATCCTGCTGCAGGTCTTCTTCCGCTACGGACTGGGCAACGCGCTGCCCTGGCCCGAGGAACTGGCCATTTTCCTGATGCTGTGGATGACCGCCGCCATCGCACCGTCGGCATATCGGCGCGGCGGGTTTGTCGCGCTTGAAATCGTCCTGTCCGCTCTTCCGAAAACGGCCGCCGCCGCCCTGAGCCTTCTGCTGCTGATCATTTCCGGGGCCGTGCTCTGGATCGGGGCGAATATGGGGCTGGGCGAGATGACGAGCCTCGCCGGCAAGTTCAAGAGCGCCTCGCTTTATTACCCGACCGGCGACGGTTGGGAGAAGATGCCGAACTCGTGGCAGATCGCGTCGCTCGTGACGGGGCTGTGCCTGCTCTTTGTCGTGAATATCGAATTGATCCTGCGTGCGCTGATCACGCTTTTCGGCGGTGAGAGCCAGTTGCGCTCCGCGCTCGACACCGAAATCACGGCGGAGTGACGCACATGCTGGTCTGGTTCCTTCCCCTTTTCCTGCTGTTCCTGATGATCGGGCTGCCGGTCTTTTTCGGCATGCTGGCCGCCCCCGGCATCATGCTCTGGCTCAACGGCCAGGAACGCGATCTGATCCTGCTTTACCGCAACGTCTATAACGGCATGGCGTCTTTCCCGCTGATGGCGATCCCGTTCTTCATGCTGGCGGGCGAATTGATGAACCGGG
>CAYZAD010000464.1:0-1714 GCA_964476315.1 uncultured Rhodobacterales bacterium | reverse complement strand
TTCGGCGTTCCGAACACCTTGCGCGCGACATTCCTTAATCCCAGCATGCACTCTCTTTCAGCTTTGACATCTTCGTGTGCGGCATCTGCTTGCCCGCCTCGCACACAGCCCATATGACACAGGGGAACGACCGGCCTCGCAGAGCCATACGGCGATGTAAGGTCCGTGAAATACAGTGTCAACGCCACCCTTAGGCGCGGGTGGCACGGGAAGGATCAACAGATGTCAAAACTCATCAATAAACTGTCGGCTGGCGCGATTGCACTGATGCTGGCCCTGCCCGCACATGCACAGGATGACCTGACTGCAGACAGCGTGATCGCGAATGTCAACGGAACCGAAATCACTCTGGGCCATATGCTGATGGTGCGGGCGTCCCTGCCCGAGCAATACCAGAACCTGCCCAACGATGTGCTCTGGGACGGGATTCTGGATCAGATCATCCAGCAAACCGTTCTGACGCAACTCAAGGAAGGTGAAGACGGCCGCCGTATCACGCTGGCGCTGGAAAACGAGCGCCGCTCGCTCCAGGCCGCGCAGGTGATCGAAGGTATCGTGGCCGAAGCGGTGACCGAGGAAGCCGTGCAGGAAGCATACGAACAGACCTACCTGCAGGGCGATGCGACCGAGGAATTCAACGCCTCGCATATCCTTGTGACGACACGCGAAGAAGCCGCGGAAATCGTGGAAGAGATCAAGGCCGGCGCCGATTTCGCCGAGGTCGCCCGCGAGAAATCCACCGGCCCGTCCGGCCCCAATGGTGGCCAGCTTGGCTGGTTCGGTCCGGGCATGATGGTTCCTGAATTCCAGGTCGCCGTTGAGTCGATGGAGGTGGGCGCCGTGTCCGATCCTGTCCAGACCCAGTTCGGATGGCACGTCATCACGCTCAATGAAAAGCGCATCAAAGAAGCGCCGCCCCTCGAAGCGGTCCGGGCCGAAATCGAGAACCAGATCAGCCAGACTGCCGTCGCGCAAGAAATCGAGGCCCAGACCCAAGCGGCGACGATCACACGCACCGACAAGGCCGATATCGACGTCTCGATCCTCGGCAGCCTCGACCTGCTCGAGGACTGACCCGTGGCCAAGATCACATCCGTGTCGCCGCTGGCTCCGGGGTCGTTTCCCGATCTGCCGGTGATCAAGGGCGTCCGCTTTGCAACAGCCGCGGCCGGTGTGAAATACGCAGGCCGTCTGGATGTCATGCTGGCCGTGCTCGACCCCGGTGCGGTGGTCGCGGGGGCCTTCACCAAATCCGCCACGCGATCTGCCAACGTTCTGGATTGCCAGGCGAAAATCGGCCTCAACGACCCGGCTGGCGCGGCCATCATAGTGAATTCCGGCAACTCCAACGCCTTTACCGGGCGCGCCGGCGATGCCTCTGTCAAAGCCATCTGCGACGAGGTGGCAAAGGTCACGGGCCTGCCGGCCTCGCGCGTGTTCACAAGCTCCACAGGGGTGATCGGCGAACGCCTTCCGCATGACCGCATCACCGCCAAGATCGGCGAACTGGCCAGCGGTCTGGACGAAACCGCCATTGCTGGTGCGGCCAAGGCGATCATGACCACCGACACCTTCGCCAAGGGCGCAACGGCCTCGGTCACGCTGCCCGGCGGTACGGTCTCCATCGCAGGCATTGCCAAAGGCTCCGGCATGATCGCCCCCGACATGGCAACGATGCTGGTCTACATCTTCACCGACGCCAGGATCGCGCAGC
>CAYZAD010000463.1:0-1716 GCA_964476315.1 uncultured Rhodobacterales bacterium | reverse complement strand
TGGTGATGTTGCGCTTTTCCTTGATCTCTTTGAGCAGGTCGATGGTGTTGTTCGTATCCGCCCGTGCCATGCCTGCCGTCGGTTCGTCGAGCAGCAAAAGCTTGGGGTTCTGAACAAGGCACATCGCCATTTCGAGCCGTCGTTTGTCGCCGCGCGACATGGAGGCCGAATGCATGTCGCGCTTGTCGAGCATGTTCACGTCATCCAGCATCTGTTCCGCCTGATCGCGCAGCTCGGCTTCGGAGGTCACGGTGCGGATGCCATGCAGGGCAAAGGCGCCATCGCGCTTGGCAAAGCAGGGGATCAGCATGTTTTCCATGACCGTCAGGTCGCCGAAGATCTCGGGCGTCTGGAACACGCGGGAAATCCCCATCTGGTTGATCTCGAACGGGGTGCGGCCAAGCACGGACTGTCCGTCGAACATCACCGATCCGGTGTCGGGGATCAGTTTTCCGACAAGGCAGTTGAGCAGGGTCGACTTGCCCGCACCATTCGGCCCGATGATCGCATGGACGGTGTTTTCCGCGACGCTGAGGTTGACGTTGCCCAGCGCCTGAAGGCCACCGAACCGCTTGTTGACGTCTTTGACTTCAAGAATTCCCATCTTTCAGTCTCCTTATTCTGCGGGTTCGGTGGTTGCGGATTTCGGTTCGTCTTCCTTCTTCCGACGCACCATGGCCGCGAGTTTCTGGCCACCCTGGACAAGACCACCCGGCAGGAAGATCACCACCAGCATGAAGATGATGCCAAGCGTCAGGTGCCAGCCCTTGCCGATGAACGGGTAGATCAGCGTGACGACGATGTCTTCAAGCCCGTCGGGCAGGAAAGCGAACCAGCTGTGTAGGATGTCGGAGTTGATCTTGGAAATGATGTTTTCCATGTATTTGATCGCACCCGCGCCCAGAACCGGGCCGATCAGCGTGCCCACACCGCCCAGAATGGTCATGAGCACAACCTCACCCGATGCTGTCCAGAACATCCGCTCTGGTCCGGCCAGCGGGTCCATCGCGGCCATCAGCCCTCCGGCAAGCCCGGCATACATGCCAGAGATGACAAAGGCGGCCAGCATGTAGGGTCTGGGGTTCATGCCGGTGTAACTGAGCCGTTGCTGGTTTGACTTGATCGATCGCAGGATCATCCCGAACGGAGACCGGAAGATGCGGATCGACAGGTAGAACGAGATCAGCATGATGATGGCGCTGAAGTAGTAGCCCGTCGAGAAGGTGAAGACCCAGTCGCCCACGGCGAGTTCCGACGCGCTGCGCATCTCGAGTCCGAACAGGCTGGGCACGGGGATATTGCCGTCTGCCGTGGTCTGTTCTCCGAGGATACGGGGATCCTGCAGCGTGAGTTGCAGACCGGTTTCGCCGCCGGTCAGGCCTTTTTGCAGCAGGCCCTGCTGGTTTGGGCCGTCCATGTCTGTCGCCAGAACCGAGTAGGCGAGCGAGTAGGACATCATGGCAAAGGCCAGCGTCAGGATCGAGAAGTAGATGCCGGATCGCCGCAGGCTGACATAGCCGATCAGCACGGCAAAGAGCCCTGATGTGATGACGGCAAGTGCCAGGGCCGGCAGCACGTTCATGCCGAACAGCTTGAACACCCACATCGCCGCGTAAGACCCGACGCCAAGAAACGCCGCATGTCCGAAGGACAGGTACCCGGTCAGGCCGAACAGGATGTTGAAGCCGATGGCGAAGATCCCGAAGATCACGAAGC
>CAYZAD010000462.1:0-1726 GCA_964476315.1 uncultured Rhodobacterales bacterium | reverse complement strand
GGGCTTTGGGTTTGGCGCGGATGATTACCTGACGAAACCCTTTCACCGCGAAGAACTGGTGGCGCGGATCCATGCCATCATCCGCCGGTCCAAAGGACATTCGCAATCGGTGATCCGGACCGGCAAGGTCGAAGTGAACCTTGACGCGAAAACCGTTCAGGTCAACGGCAGCACGGTGCATCTGACCGGCAAGGAATACCAGATGCTCGAATTGCTGAGCCTGCGCAAGGGCACAACTCTGACCAAGGAAATGTTCCTGAACCATCTTTATGGCGGCATGGATGAACCGGAACTGAAAATCATCGATGTCTTCATCTGCAAGCTGCGCAAGAAACTGGCCGAAGCCACCGGTGCAGGCAGCTATATCGAAACGGTCTGGGGTCGTGGCTATGTCCTGCGCGATCCGGAGGCGGAAGAGCCGGGAAAGATCGCCATCGGAGCCTGAGCGGCGCGCGCCATCTTGCGGGGCTCGCAAAAGGCATGATCACGCGACATCCCTGACCGGGTGTCGCGCGGCCCCTCTGCCGACAGAGCGATCCGTACATCCCGGCGGCTGTGGCCAGACGCATCGCAAGGCGGCTTTCCAATCTGGACCCTGCCGCGAACCAGCCCTATCACTCTAACAGAGTGAGCGACCCGGGGCGGTATATGTCAGACAACGAAAAAGCGGTGGACGCCCTGTCCAGGGCCGAGGCGCAGCTGGAACTGGACCGTCTTGCAGGCATCCTGGCGCAAGCAAATCGCGAATATCACCAACAGGATGCGCCGTCTCTGACGGATGCGGAATACGACCGGCTGAGACACCGAAACGCGGCGATCGAAGCGCGGTTTCCCGATCTCAAACGCGCCGACAGCCCCACGGAACAGGTGGGGGCACCCGTTGCCGATGGCTTTGCCAAGGTGCGCCACGCGGTACGGATGATGTCGCTCTCCAACGCGTTCGAGGATGGCGACATCACCGATTTCGACCAGAGCATCCGCCGCTACCTCGGCCTGACCGACGCCGATGCGCTGGCCTATACGGCCGAACCCAAGATCGACGGTTTGTCACTCTCCCTGCGGTACGAGAACGGGACGCTTGCGCAGGCCGCAACGCGCGGCGATGGCACCACGGGCGAAAACGTGACAGCGAACGCCAGAACCATTGCCGATATTCCCCAGTCCGTGACCGATGCGCCCAATGTGCTCGAGGTGCGCGGCGAGGTCTACATGAGCCATGAGGACTTTGCCGATCTCAACGCGCGACAGGCCAGGGCCGGGGCCAAGACCTTTGCTAACCCGCGCAATGCCGCTGCCGGTTCGTTGCGCCAACTGGATGCCGGCATCACCCGCGACCGCCCGCTGCGGTTCTTTGCCTATTCCTGGGGCGAAGTGTCGGAACCCCTCGCACAGACCCAATGCGACGCGATTGCCCGGCTGAACCGGCTGGGGTTTCAGACCAATCCCCTGACGCGGCGCTGTTCCGGCCCGACCGAGATGATCGCCCAATACCGCGAGATTGAGGCGCAGCGCGCCACGCTGGGCTATGACATCGACGGCGTGGTCTACAAGGTCGATGACCTTGGCTACCAGGACCGGCTTGGCTTTCGGTCGACCACGCCGCGATGGGCCATTGCGCATAAATTCCCGGCAGAACTGGCCTGGACCCGGCTGGAGGCGATCGACATCCAGGTGGGCCGCACCGGTGCGCTGAGCCCGGTGGCGCGCCTGACCCCGGTGACCGTCG
>CAYZAD010000461.1:0-1730 GCA_964476315.1 uncultured Rhodobacterales bacterium | reverse complement strand
GTTCCGGCTCCGGGATGCGCACCTGGCGCAACAGCTCGATCGCGCGCTTTGACGCCTCGGCCTTGGACATGCCCTTGTGCAGACGCAGCCCTTCGGTCAGTTGCCGCTCGACCGTGAATACCGGGTTCAGCGCGGTCATCGGTTCCTGGAAAATCATCCCGATCTGGTTGCCGCGAATGGTGCGCATCAGGTCCTGATCGGTTTTCGCCAGGTCGATTTCGCCGCCGCCTTTGCTGTCAAACAGCAGGCGTCCCTTGGCAATCTCGCCCCCGCCAAAGTCGATAAGCCGCATCAAAGACAGCGACGACACCGATTTTCCGGAACCGGATTCCCCGACAACACACACGGTTTCACCCGGATTGATCTCGAAGGACACGTCCTCGACACCGGCAACCGTGCCCGATTTCGTCTGAAACTCGACCCGCAGGTTTTCAATTCGGGCGATGCTGCCATCCGGCATGAATGTCATCCTTTTCTTACGGCTGCCCAAACGCTAACCGCAGTTTGGCCAGAGTCAAATGCTCACTGCGCGTTCCGCAATCATTCCGTCGGGTTGGACTTGCATTTTGCGCAAAAGCTGTTTCGATGGACGAATAAGGGGAAAAATGTCCGCATTTGTCACGATTAGCCGACGCTGCTGAGGCAGCTCAGACCATCGCTGGGCAAAACGACAGGGCAACCCCATAAACGAGAACGACATGGACCAGACTATGTCCAACAAGGAGAGACGAATGACACTCAAAACACTCTTGATGGGGGCTGTTGCAGCTGTGGCGATTGCGCCTGCGGCATTTGCCGAACGTGGCTCAGATGGCGAGGTCAAGATCATCTATTGGCAAGCGCCATCGATCCTGAACCCCTTCCTGTCCGGTGGTACGAAGGACATCGAATCTGCCTCCATGATCATCGAGCCGCTGGCCCGGTACAACGAAAACGGCGAATTGGTTCCCTGGCTGGTCGATGAAGTCCCGACCGTTGGCAATGGCGGCGTCAGCGAAGACCTGACCTCGATCACCTGGAAAATCACACCGGGCCTGACATGGTCGGATGGAACCGCGTTCACGTCGGCGGACGTCAAGTTTACCTATGATTACTGCACCGACCCGGAAGGTGGCTGCGCGCAGTTGACCAAGTTCGACGGGATCACGTCGGTCGAGACACCGGATGACCTGACCGTCATCGTGAACTTTGCCGAACCGACGCCGAATCCCTATGGCCCGTTCGTGGGCGGCGAAAGCCCGATCCTGCAAAAGGCGCAGTTCGAAAACTGCATGGGTGCTGCGGCCTCCACCTGCACCGAACAGAACTTCAACCCGATTGGCACCGGCCCGTTCGTCGTCGATGAATTCAAGCCGAACGACGTGATCACGATGTCGGCGAACCCGAACTACCGCGACCCTGCGAAACCCGCCTTCGCGAGCGTGACCTTCAAAGGCGGCGGCGACGCCCGCGCGGCAGGTCAGGCCGTGATGGAAACCGGCGAATTCGATTACGCCTGGAACCTCCAGCTGGCGCCCGACGTGATCGCGCAGATGGAATCCGGCGGCAAAGGCGTTCCGATTGCCGGCTTCGGCCCGCTGCTTGAACGCATCATGATCAACCAGACCAACCCAGACCCGAACCTGCCGGAAGGCGAGCGCTCCACCGCGATGCACCCGCACCCGTTCCTGCAGGAGCCGGCGGTCTACAAGGCGATGTCGATGGCCATCGACCGTCCGCTGCTGGTGGAA
>CAYZAD010000460.1:0-1735 GCA_964476315.1 uncultured Rhodobacterales bacterium | reverse complement strand
ACAACTACGAGTTCTGGGCTGACTATCGCGACGATATCGACGCGAAGTTCCAGGCGTGGCTCGCGCGTTGATCTAGCCGCGTTTGGCGGGCGCTCTGCCCGCCGAAACAAGATTGGGGTGGGCAGGTTTGCCCACCTCGCAACAAAGGATACGCCCATGCCCAAAGGCTACATCATCGGCCACATCACGGTGAACGATCCTGAAGCCTACAAGGAATATGTCGAGCGCGACACGCCGATCCTTGAAAGCTACGGCGCACGGTTCATCGTGCGGGGCGGGCAGTCCGAGGCACCGGAAGGTGACACTCAAGACAGACATGTCATCATCGAGTTCGATGACTACGAGACCGCGAAACGCGCATATGCCGATCCCGCCTATCAAGAGGTTGCAGAGATCCGCCGCCGCACCGCGACCAGCACCATCATTCTAGTCGAGGGCACCTGAGCCATGACAGACGCAACAGCCGAACCCGACAAGGTCTCAGGACCGACACCAGATAATGCGTTGCGCGCGGCAGATGCCGCCGACGGGCCGGTTCTGGCCGCCGATGGCACGCCGCTGAAACGGTCCCTTGCCAAAGCCCTGCGCGCCCAGAAACTGCGCGCTCTCATGCTGATTGCGCCGCTGCTGATATTCGTACTGGTCACCTTTGTGGCGCCGATCATCGACATGCTGTTTCGGTCGGTTGAGAACCAGATCGTCGGGGATACGCTGCCACGCACGGTGGTCGCGCTGCAGGACTACGATGCGACGCAGGATGAGCTGCCCGGCGATGCGGTATTCGAAGCAGCGTATTACGATATATTCTATGCGGCCGAGGCCAAGCTGCACACCCGGTTGGGGTCACGGCTGAACTACGAAAGCACGGGGGCATCGTCGCTGTTCCGCAAATCCGGACGCGGCATCGACGACATCGGCGAAGTCTACCAGGACCAGTTCGAAGACCTGGATGAAAACTGGGATGAGGCACGCCCCTGGGCAGAGTTGATGGGCGATCCGGATTGGATTTCCGCGCAGGATGCCTGGGACGGCAACGGCACGATGCCTGAATTCGAATTGCGTTCGGACATTGTCGAGGTCCTGCCGCGCACGTCCGAATCCTACGAGATTTTCGCGCGTTTCATGCAGACGGAGGAGGGCGACAGCCCTCTTGAAGAAGAACCGTGGACAGTTGTGCACACCGCACTTTACCAGGATTTGGCCGCTGGCGATGTGTCCGGATATAACGGCCCGCGGTCTGACATGCTCAAGGCGGCGGACGCGCTGGTCGACGGCGAAGGCTTCGAGACGATCACCTTCCAGGCAGGCTTCGAAGAAATCGACGAGGACTGGCTGGAGCCGCAGATCTGGCAGACAATCAAGACCTACAGCCCTGCATATACCTCGGGGTATTTCCTGAACTCCATCGACATGCAGAAAACGCCCGAGGGCCCCGCACTGCGTGAACAGGATGAACGGATCTACGGGCTTCTGTTCCAGCGCACACTCTGGATGAGCCTTGTCATCACGTTCAGCTGTATCCTGCTTGGCTACCCGATTGCCTACCTGCTTTCGAACCTGCCGATGCGGACGGCCAACCTTCTGATGATCCTTGTTCTTCTGCCCTTCTGGACATCGCTTCTGGTGCGGACGTCGGCCTGGAAGGTCATGCTGCAGCAACAGGGCGTGATCAACGATGTGCTGGTCTGGCTGGGCATGGTCGCCGATGATGGGCGATTGACCATGATCAATAACC
>CAYZAD010000459.1:0-1735 GCA_964476315.1 uncultured Rhodobacterales bacterium | reverse complement strand
GCGCGCGGTCGTTCATGTCGACCACGCGGCGCCACACGACGCGGCGGATGTCGATGTCCTGCTCATTGCCCCAGTAGATGTGATTGTCGAGCATCGCCGACAGCAGGCTGTGCGCACTGGTGATCGCGTGGAAATCGCCGGTGAAATGCAGGTTCATGTCCTCCATCGGCACAACCTGTGCATAACCACCACCGGCGGCTCCGCCCTTCATCCCAAAGTTCGGCCCAAGCGACGCTTCGCGGATGCACACCATCGCCTTCTTGCCGATATGGTTCAGACCGTCACCCAGCCCCACCGTTGTGGTCGTTTTGCCCTCGCCCGCCGGTGTGGGGTTGATCGCGGTGACCAGGATCAGCTTGCCATCCGGACGGTCCTGAACGGAATCGATAAACCCCTGGCTCACCTTTGCCTTGTCATGGCCGTAGGGCAGCAGATCGTCCGACCCGATCCCGATCTTTTCGCCGATCTCCTGAATCGGGCGCTTCTGCGCGTCTCGCGCGATCTCAATATCAGACTTGTATGACATGGGGCTTCTTCCTGTTAGCCACGGTATTTGCTCAACGCATACAATTGCGCACCGTAACATGGGCAACGTGAAACCGACACTTCCGCACAAAACAGCGGCGGGATCCGACCGGGCGTGTCGCTTATCGGAAACGTCGGTGTGCTTTGGCTCAACTCCGGGCAGAATCAAGATGTGGCCAGACCGGCTGATCCGGGATGTGCAGGCGCAGGGAATCGCCGATCCGCAGCACACCCGGGCGCGCCACCCAGGCCGTCACACCCCGTCTGTGGTGGGCCGCCGACTTGAACGCCTTGCCCAGGCCGGGATGGACCTTTTCGATTTCCCGCGCGGGTAAATGGCAGGGCCGGTTCTCCATATCGACGACCAGCGTGGCACCATCCGGCCCCTGCAGCCGCGACGAGGGCGGCACAAGCGTAAAATCCGGGATACCATCGAGCACGAGCGTTGCGCCCAACCAGACCGGGTCGATCGCCTCAAGCCCCATCTCCTGCGCGATGATCGCCAGGTCTTGCGCGGACAGGATCGACACCTGTCGCTCATTCGCGATCTCTGTGCCCTTGGGATGCTGGGCTGTCACCCGGCTGCAGGACGGGCGCGTCGCCCCGCTGTGGCTGTCCCCGACGGGGCCGGCAAACCCCAGGTCCAGTTCCGGGACGGACGCCGAGGCAATCCCGCTTGAGCCCGCAGGCACCAGCCCTAGCCAGGTGACCGTCGCGCGGAACTCCGTCGGTTTCAATGCAGGCATCCTGTCCTCCTTGGGGGGTCCACAGTCAAACTCGTGGAACCATGTGCCCCGATCTCCGCGAAAGGTCCATCGAGACGACACAAAAAACCCGGCGTTTCTGCAAACGCCGGGTTCAAAGGTCAAAGCCTGTACACTCAAGCGGTGGGTTCCGGCTCCATGCCGCCATCATCCGCACGTGGTTTGGATTTCGGCTTGGTCTTCGGGATGGCCGTGATGCTTGGCTTTTCAGGGGCATCACCCGACGCATCGTCATCGCCGGAAAACGGTGGATCGCCCTTCATGACGCGTTTGATTTCGTCACCGGTCAACGTTTCGTATTCCAGCAGACCTTGCGCCAGACGTTCCCATTCCTCGTTCTGATCGGTGAGGATCTGGAACGCCCGATCATAGGCTTCCTCGATGAACCGTTTCACTTCGCTTTCGATCATCGCCTTGGTTTCAGCCGAAACCGAGAACCCGGCCGT
>CAYZAD010000458.1:0-1744 GCA_964476315.1 uncultured Rhodobacterales bacterium | reverse complement strand
TTCGGACGACCCCAGATGTTTTCACCCATCCGGCGGTCAATTTTGTACTTGGCAGACGTGCGTTTGGTCACGGCTGATCTCCTTCTTGGTACGACGCCCTCTTGGGCGACTATGAAGGGCGTTGTCCTCTTGGCCGAAGCCATGACAGGCATCCCCTTGCGGGGGCCACCAACACCAATGAAGCCGCGCTTATACGGGCGGTTCGGACAGAGTCAACCTGCCATCTGCGGCGTCAGGCCGACTTAAACCTTGTCTTAAGGCGCAACGTGCATGCTGCACCCATCTTGAGCGAGGACAGACAGCGATGGCGCAACGCGGCAAACCCCGGATAACGGGCCCTTCCGCACTGGAAACAGCAGTGCAAATGCGTGATCGCGACATCCTGCGCGTGGTCGAAGAGGCCATTCAGCACAGGGAAGTCAGACTGGCCTATCAACCGGTTGTTCATGCCGGGCAGCAGGACCTGATCGCGTTTTACGAAGGCCTCATCCGCGTGACCGACCCGACCGGACGCATTATTCCCGCCGGGCAATTCATCCACATCATCGAAGAACGCGAAGCGGGACGGTTGCTCGATTGCCTCGCGCTGGAACACGGGATGCGCATTCTGGCAAGGAATCCGCAGATCCGGCTAGCGATCAACCTGTCGGCGCGATCGATCGGCTACCCGAAATGGCGCAAGGTCCTGCAACGGGGGCTTGCGCGGGACGACACCGTGGCAGAGCGGCTCATCCTTGAGATCACCGAAGCCTCCGCCATGCTGGTACCGGAACTCGTGGTGCAGGCGATGCGCGACCTGCAAGGCATCGGGATCAGCTTTGCCCTTGACGATTTCGGTGCAGGCTACACGGCGCTGCGATACCTTAAAGAGTTTCAGTTCGATATCCTCAAGATCGACGGGCAGTTCATTCGCGGCGTCGCACGCGACGCTGACAACCAGGTTCTCACACGCGCGATTGTCGCCATCGCACAGCAATTCGATATGTTCACTGTGGCAGAGTTTGTAGAATCACATGACGATGCGGTCGCGCTCGAACAGCTTGGAGTGGACTGCCTGCAAGGCTATTTTTTCGGCGCACCGACCATGACGCCCCCGTGGCACAGCACCGCAAAACAGGCCCGCACCGCATGAAACAAGGGGCACAGCGCGCCATGACGCAGCGTCAAGGCCGCTATGCACCAAAGGCCTGAGACACCCTGTCAGGTATGCGAAAGTGCACCAGTGCTTTAGTCAAGCGCCGGAACGGTTCTGGGGGCCGTAGGCGCAATTGGGCGAAAACCACTGCGGATTGACCTCCGGACCAAGACTTTGGTGGAGGGACATATGACCAACGTCGTTATCGCATCCGCCGCACGCACGGCTGTTGGGTCGTTCGGCGGTTCTTTCGCAAACACACCCGCGCATGATCTGGGCGCGGCCGTCCTGAACGCGCTGGTTGAGCGCGCAGGCGTTGAAAAAGAGGCCGTGTCCGAGACGATTCTCGGACAGGTCCTGACAGCCGCACAGGGCCAGAACCCGGCGCGCCAGGCGCACATCAATGCCGGTCTGCCGCAAGAGAGCGCGGCATGGGGTATCAACCAGGTGTGTGGTTCGGGCCTCCGCGCGGTTGCCCTGGGCGCACAGCACATCATGCTGGGCGATGCAGAGGTGGTCTGCGCCGGTGGTCAGGAAAACATGTCCATGAGCCCCCACGCAGCCACGTTGCGCCAGGGTCACAAGATGGGCGATATGAAATATATCGAC
>CAYZAD010000457.1:1364-1768 GCA_964476315.1 uncultured Rhodobacterales bacterium | reverse complement strand
GCTGACGAGGAGAATACGATCTGACGGCAATCGTGGCGTTGCATGGCTTTCAACAGCTCAATCGAACCAGAAACATTCTGCGCATAATATTCGAGCGGCTTTTCATTTGATTCCCCAACAGCCTTTAGACCCGCGAAATGGATAACGGCTTCGGGTCTGAAACTTTCAAATGCCTCGCCCAGTTTATAAGCGTCCTGAATACCACCTTCACAGATTTCGAAGTCGGAATTTGCCAGCTGTTTAACGCGGCTCAAAGCCTCTGGGGAGCTGTTCGAATAGTTGTCGTGAACGAGAACGCCATGGCACTCGCGCAGCAATGGAAGCAGCGTGTGGCTGCCAATGTAACCCGCGTCGCCAGTGACCAAGACTTTCATTTGAGCTCCGCCAATCTTTTCAATATTATC
>CAYZAD010000457.1:0-1354 GCA_964476315.1 uncultured Rhodobacterales bacterium | reverse complement strand
CGATGGGGAAACCAAACCTTGATTGCGGGCTTGTCCAGCGAAGGGATCGTCGCAAACATCATGGCGCTCGCGCAGCAGCTGGAGCAGCGTGTGACTTCCGATGTAACCCGCACCGCCAGTAACTAAAATTCGCATTGTATTTCTCCGATCATTCCACTGTCACCGACTTTGCAAGATTTCTCGGCTGATCCACGTCCGTCCCACGGGCAAGCGCGGTTTGGTAAGCAAGCATCTGCGCCGGAATTGCGTAAATGAGCGGCGCTACGGTAACCGGGACACTGGGCATCACGATCACGTTATGGGCTTCACCGGCAAGCTTGGCACCCTCTGCATCAGTCAAGAGGGTGACCTGCCCATGCCGCGCCAGGACCTCTTGCATGTTTGAGATCGTTTTTTCGAAAAGCACGTCCTTGGGGGCGAAGATGACGACCGGCAGTGTCTTGTCGATGAGTGCGATTGGACCGTGCTTTAACTCGCCGGCAGCATAGGCCTCAGCGTGGACGTAACTGATCTCTTTCAGCTTAAGCGCGGCCTCCAACGCCATAGGGAACATGGCTCCACGGCCGAGAAAAAGAACATCACCGCTCCCTGCTAGTTGTTCTGCGAACCGAGCATAATCCCCTTCTAGGTCAAGTGCCTGAGACATAAGGCCAGACACGGCACGAATCTCCGACATGATCGTTTTGAAGCCCTCGCCATCGATTTTGTCCCGCTCCAGCCCAGCACTTACGGCGAGCAGAAGTAGAGAAAGCAACTGCGCCGTGAAGGCCTTCGTCGATGCCACGCCAATTTCGGGGCCGGCAAGAATAGGCACCACCACATCCGCCTCACGCGCAATGGAGGATGTAGGCACATTCACAATAGCAAGCGTGCGCCGTACTTGCCCGGCAACGTGCCGAAGCGCCGCAAGCGTGTCAGCGGTTTCTCCAGATTGGCTCACAACGATCAACAAATCATTGCGCTCAAGCACGGGGTCTCGATACCGAAACTCAGAGGCAATATCGATTTCAACAGGTATGCGCGCGATCTGCTCAAACCAATACTTAGCCACTTGGCAGGCGTAGAAGGCTGTCCCGCAGGCCACCATGACAACACGACGGATGTCGTTGAACTGCACACCTTCCGGCAAGCGCAACGTCCCATCGGCCTCATCGGTGTACGCGGCTAGAGCTTTCTGAATGATGCTTGGCTGCTCAGCCATTTCCTTCGCCATGAAGTGCCGGTGCCCTGACTTATCGACTGTCGCGCTCTCTACGGCGATCGTCGCGACTGGTCGGTCCACTTGGCCCCCATTTGCATCGAATACTTGAACAGTACTGCGCGTGATTGCTGCCCAATCCCCTTCCTCAAGATA
>CAYZAD010000456.1:0-1769 GCA_964476315.1 uncultured Rhodobacterales bacterium | reverse complement strand
CAGAGGATGCCTTTGTCGAAGCAAATATCCTTGGGATTTTCTATCACGAACTGGGTCATGCCCTGATCGACGTGATGCAGATGCCCGTCTTCGGGCAGGAAGAAGATGCTGCAGATGTGGCGTCGATCCTGTTGATCGATCATCTGTTCGAGCCGGAGTCGGCGCTTGACATGGCCTATGACGTGGCCAACGGGTTCTGGGCCGAGGCGGTGGCGAATGCCGGTGACCCCGTGCCCTATTGGGACGTGCATGGCCCGGACGAGCAGCGGTTCTACAACACCGTATGCCTGTTCTACGGTGGCGATCCGGACACGCGGGATGATTTCGCCGAGGACATGGAGCTGCCCGAGGAACGGGCGGAGTATTGCGTCGAGGAATATGAGTTGGCCGCTGATAGCTGGGGCGCGGTGTTCGATGATCTGGCGGAGGGCGGAGTGCCGATGCTGTTCACGGCGGAAGTGGCCGGGAGTTTTACCGCCGGGATCATCGCCGCCGAGGTCGAGGCGTTGAACGCGGATTTCGGATTTCCGAGCACGGTGCAGGTGATCACAGGTGAATGTGACGAGGCCAACGCGTTTTACGATCCAAGTGACCAGTCGATCATCATGTGCGAAGAATTCGAAGATCACCTGCGGGGGCTGTACCGTCTGTTGGAGCCTTGACCGCCCTTCTGACCGCCGCATCGGTGGTGGGCGAGTCGGTGCTGCGCCAGGAAATCAATATGATGGCGGTAACAGCGCTGACGAAAAACAGGCAGGAATTTCCGTGCTTGAATAAATGTGATCACAGTTTTTAAAGGTGTGATCACAAAATCCCGGAAATCTCGCTTGTTGCGCCAAAAAACCGCGCCCTGTGGGCGGCGGCCCGCGTGACACCGTTTTCAAACATAATAAAAAGGCGTGAGGAACCGAAAGGACTCAGACCATGGCTGACGTCAACCGGGGCAATCGGCCCCTATCCCCGCATTTGCAGGTGTATCGCCCGCAACTGACTTCAATCACATCCATCCTGACACGGGTCACCGGCAATGCGCTTATCGTGGCGGCGCTGATGATCGTCTGGTGGCTTCTTGCTGCATCATCCGGGCCGGATTACTTCGCCATCGCGAATGGCTTTGTGACAAGCTGGTTCGGCGATCTCGTGATGTTCCTGTCCGTCTGGGCGCTTTGGTATCACACGCTGGCCGGTGTGCGACACCTGATCTGGGACGAAGCGAAGATGCTTGAGCTTGACCGCGCCGAGGCGCTGGGCTGGGCCGTGATCATCGGGTCGGTTGTCCTGACGATCTTTACTGTAATCGCCGTTTGGTAGGAGGCGCGACATGGCATTCTTGACAGACCGTAAACGCGCCGTCGGCTGGGGAGCCGCCAAATCGGGAACAGCACATCACTGGTCGATGAAGAAATCGTCGGTTGCGCTTTTGATCCTGATCCCGCTCTTCGTGTTCACGTTCGGCGGCATTCTGGGGTCTTCGTTCGAAGAGGTGCAGGCCTATTACGCGCGCCCGTTCCCGGCCATTGTGGCGGCACTGACGCTGATCGTCGGGTTCAAACACTTCAACGACGGTTTCCAGACACTGATCGAAGACTATGTGCATGGCCCGATGGAGAAAATCCTGATCCTTGGCATGACTTGCATCAGCTACGGCGCGGCTGCCGTTGGCGTGTTTGCCATCGCCAAAATGGCCCTTTGAGACATCGGAGCTAACAAGAATATGGCTGCATACGAATACGAGACGCATGATTATGACGTCGTGGTCGTCGGCGCAG
>CAYZAD010000455.1:0-1834 GCA_964476315.1 uncultured Rhodobacterales bacterium | reverse complement strand
TCAGGCTTTTTGTAGAGCAGCCGCTTGGGGCGGCACAACCGGTTCCTCTGACGCGGGACCAGGCGCATTACCTGTTCGGGGTCATGCGTCTGAGCGTGGGCGCGAAAGTCGCGGTGTTCAACGGGGCCGACGGCGAATGGCAGACCGAGGTCGCAGAGGCCGGGAAACGCGGTGGTGTTCTGGTCTGCAGCACGCAATCGAAGCCGCACACGCTGCCGCCGGATCTTTGGCTGCTTTTTGCGCCGATCAAGAAGGCGCGTACGGATTTCATCGTGGAGAAAGCCGTCGAAATGGGCGCGCGGCGGATCATGCCGGTCCAGACGGATTTCATCAATTCGGAGCGGATTCGGCAGGACCGTCTGCAGGCTCACGCCATCGAAGCCGCCGAACAATGCGGCGCAACCTTTGTGCCGGACGTGACCGGTCTGGCCAAGCTCGACCGTGTCCTGTCGGATTGGGGTCCTGAACGGCAGATCGCGTTTTGCGACGAAATGCTGGCGGGGCAGACAGGCGCGTTGCCGGACATAACCGGCCCATGGGCCATTCTCATCGGTCCGGAGGGCGGATTTTCGGAGCGCGAACGCGACAGGCTGCGGGGCATGCCACATGCCCATGGCATCAGCCTCGGCCCGCGTATTCTGCGCGCCGATACCGCGGCGGTGGCAGCCCTGACACTGTGGCAATCCAAACTGGGGGATTGGACATGACAGGGTCTTGCTCGATGCAAACTGCGTGCTCCGATCACGGGGTTTGGGTGCCGGGGGCCGTTCGATGAGCTTTGTTCGCCCGGCGGCCAAGGCTGCGATGGCGCGGTGGCGCGAAGCGCTGATCGGGACGGGCTTGATGGCCCTTGGGCTTTACTGGACGTTTGGCACCACGCGCGGTTTGCTGACATGGGTTGGACTGGTCGTTCTTTTTCTGGGCGCGGCATTGTTTTTTGCCGGGGTTCAGAAGGGGCGGTCACGGCAGGGCGGCGGCGGCCCCGGCGTGGTGCAGATCATCGAACGCAGGATCGGGTTTTTCGGGCCGTTGAACGGTGGAATCGTCGATCTGGATGCGGTGACGGCGCTGACCTTTGACCCGACCGAACACCCGCCGCACTGGATCATCACGCATGAAAACGGTCCAGCCCTGCACATCCCGATCAACGCCGAAGGTGCGGACAGCCTGTTCGATGCCTTTGCCAGCCTGCCGGGCCTGAGCCCGGGGCGTGTGGCATCGGTGTCGCGACAGGAAGGAATGCGTCAGGTTGTGCTTTGGCGCAGACCGGATCTGCAGGACCGTATCGCGCGCCTGCATTGACACCCTTTCGAAATCGGCCCAAGGCTTGCGCCCTGAAACGCGAAGACACAGCGGAGACGCGGCATGTCCATTCCCCAGTCCGGTGGCGGACCCATCGAAGATCACGCCCAGCTGGCGCAATACCTTGCCGACGGGTGCAAGCCCAAGGAGGCGTGGCGGATTGGCACCGAGCACGAGAAATTCGGCTATTGCAAGGACACGTTGCTGCCGTTGCCCTATGCCGGGGAACGGTCGATCCTTGCTGTTCTGGAAGGACTCCGCGACCGCCACGGCTGGGCCCCGATCATGGAAGCCGGCAATCTGATCGGTCTGGAAAAGGACGGTGCGAATATCTCGCTCGAGCCCGGCGGCCAGTTGGAGCTGTCCGGCGCACCGCTGGAGACCATTCACCAGACCTGTGACGAGGTGAACGAACACCTGGTCGAGGTGAAAAGCATTGCCGACGAGATCGGCGTGGGGTTCATCGGTCTGGGCGCGGCCCCGATCTGGACCCATGACCAGATGCCGCTGATGCCCAAGGGCCGCTACGCGC
>CAYZAD010000454.1:0-1838 GCA_964476315.1 uncultured Rhodobacterales bacterium | reverse complement strand
CCGGCGGGGTCCACGTCTGACACCTACTTCCCGCGCATGATGGAAACGCTTGGCGTGGAATTCGAGCGCCGCAATGGCGGCTGGTCCGACCTGGGCGGTCAGCTTCAGGATGGCCTGCTTGACGTGATCGCGTTTGCCGCCGGTGTGCCGGTTCCGGCCGTCAGCCAGCTTGAAGTGCAGACGGATGTGAACATCATCGAATTCACCGAAGAAGAGCAGGCGAAAATTCTCGAAGCCTTCCCGGTCTCCGAATTCTCGATTTCGGCTGACGCGTATACAACGCTGACCGAGGACGCGCGGTCCGTGTCCATGTGGAACTTCGCGATTGCAAACTGTGACCTGCCCGAGAGCTTTGTCGAGGCGGTCGTCGATGTTGTCATGTCCGATAACGAGCGCATGGTGAACATCCACCGCGCGGCACGCTCCACCCTGCCCGAGAACTGGGACAAGAACGGCGTTCTGATGTGGCATCCCGGTGCGGCCAAGTGGTTCACTGAAAACGCGGGCGCAACGATCCCTGCCGACATGATCTACGGCGGCTGATCAGGTACCGGCGCACCAACCATGCGCCTGAGCCAAGACACTGGGCCGCGCCTTTCGAAAGGGCGCGGCCTGCTATCAAGAGCGGACGACGCACCGTCAGAGGGTTTCAATAAGCCCTGCGGTTCCGTCCGGGGGGACACAGCATGACAGACCAGAACGCAGCCCAGACACCGGATGCAAAAGACGATCTCACGGATGGCCCGGTGATCGCCGAAGGCGTCGATGAAGAACCGATAGAGCGCAATCGACGTTTGTTCACAGGGTGGTCTTACGTGCTGATCGCCGCGTTCTCGACGATTTATGCCGCGTTTCACATGCTGGCCCTGAACGGTGTGTCCGTGTCCGAATGGACCGGGATTGAACTGCCGTTCCTGCCCGAGGTGCCGCTTGAAACATGGAACTTCCGCATCGTGCACATTGCAGGTGCTTTGGGGCTGGGGTTCCTGCTGTTCTCGGCCCACACGTTTTCGGATGAGGACAAGCGCGAAACCCGGTTGATCTCTATCCTGGCGGCTGCGCTTGCGATCCCGATGCTGGTCGCTGCCGTGACGGCGATCGGTTTTGTGAACACCATCAATTCCGGCACATTGCCCGAAATGGGCGGTCTGACGACATGGGCCGCGTTCCCGGGAACCGAGATCTATGACACAGAAGTCATGTGGTTCGGGATTCCGCTGTTGATCGCGACCTTCGGGTCCATCGTTCTGGGCTGGTTCGAACACCGCGCGCGCGACCGTTTCGCCGTCGCTGACATTGTCATGGCGCTCTGCGGGGTCGTTGTTGCGATCTACCTCATTGCCATCTACGGCACCGCCGCGCGCAATTCGGTCGGTACGCCCTTTGTGCCGATTGGCGTGGCTTTCGCCGCCACTGCGGGTGCGGGCCTGATCCTCGAACTGACACGGCGGGTGGCCGGTCTGGCGCTCGTGATCATCACCGGGGTCTTCCTGGTCTACACCTTCACCGCGCACCTGTTGCCGGGCATCCTCGCCGTCAACAGCGCCTACACCTGGCAACGCTTCTTCGGCCATGTCTATTCGGACGCCGGTATCCTTGGGCCAACCACTGCGGTGTCGTCGACATACATCATCCTGTTCATCATCTTTGCCGCCTTCCTCCAGGCGTCGAAAGTTGGCGACTATTTCGTCAATTTCGCTTTCGCTGCCGCAGGCCGCGCACGCGGTGGTCCGGCCAAGGTGGCGATCTTTGCTTCCGGCCTTATGGGCATGATCAACGGCACATCGGCGGGCAACGTGGTCGCGACAGGATCGTTGACCATCCCGCTGATGAAGAAG
>CAYZAD010000453.1:0-1839 GCA_964476315.1 uncultured Rhodobacterales bacterium | reverse complement strand
CGGGCGGCACGGCGGCATGCACCGCGTCCAGCACCTGTTCGTATTGATGCGGGCCGGTCACGGCCAGCACCTTGGGATGTGCGCCGGTGATGTAGTCCGGTTCTGCCCCCAGACAGCCCGTGACAATCACGCGGCCATTTTCGGCCAAGGCCTCTCCGATGGCCTCCAGGCTTTCCGCTTTTGCGGAATCGAGGAACCCACAGGTGTTCACGATCACCGCGTCTGCCCCGGAATAATCCGGGCTGATCCCGTACCCCTCGGCCCGCAGGCGCGTCAGAATGCGTTCGGAGTCCACCAGCGCCTTGGGACAGCCAAGAGACACCATGCCGATGGTTGGCTGGCCTGCACGCGTGTCCTGCGTGATGCGTGCGGATGGGGCCAGATCAGGCCGCAGCGAAGGAGGGTTCTGAGACATGGGCGGCATATAGAGTTTTCCGTGCAAGCAGGGAAGGGCTTGCGCACGTGGCGAAGCGAAACAATGGTAAGAGTCGGCCCAGCCAATTCGAAAGCCAAGCCCATCGACCACGTCTCTGCCCATCGAAATCTCAGGCTCTTGCCGTGGATGAAGTTCTGTCAGAATTTGCTGTTCTGGCAGGCCACATGGTTTCTGTTCCTGCAAGACAGCCTGTCGGCGGCAGAGGCTGTGCTGCTATACGCGATCTACGATATCGGAACGACCGCGTTCGAAGTGCCGTCTGGCTACATGTCGGACAGGATCGGTCGCCGGATCACGCTGGTCATGTCTGCGCTGGCAGGAGTGGCGTCGATGCTGTGCTTTGTGCTTGGCGACAGTTTTGCCCTGTTTGCCCTCGCGCAGGTTCTTCTTGGGGCCTCGATTGCCTTTGCGTCTGGCACCGACAGTTCGCTGCTTTACGAAACGCTTGCAGCAGAGGGGCAGGAGCACGCGGTCGAGCGGCAGGAATTGCGCCTTTGGCGTTTCACATTCGCCGCGCTGATGGTGTCGGCCGTATCCGGCGGGTTGATGGCGCGTATGCTGCCGGTCTTGCCCTACATCCTGTCAGCTATCGCTTTTGTCGTGATGCTGGGACTTGCGGTACAGCTGCGCGATGTTCATGGCCGTGAGGCCCATCCGAAGACACACGCGCCCATCATGCCGGCCATGCGCGTGGCACTCCGGAACCCTGTGTTGTTATGGCTCTTTGCGCTGAGCGTGGTGATGTACGGTTTTTCGCACGTCCCGTTCGTCTTCGGGCAGCCCTTCATTCTTGATGCGCTGGCGCAGGTCGGCCTGTCCGGGGAAGCGCCGTTGGTCAGCGGTATCGTCACGACGGTGATGATGGCGGTCTCGGTCGCGGCGTCCTTTGCCGCTCCTGTGATCCGTGAGCGCATCGGTCTTGCACCGACCTTGCTGCTGGCCTTTGCGCTTCAGATCGTGATTTGTGCCACGCTGGCGGTGAACCAGAGCCTGTTCGCCATCGCAATCCTGTTTCTGCGCATGGTGCCGGATGCCCTGTCGCGCCCGTTTATCCTGGCGCGGATACAACCGTTGATCGGGGATGACATGCGGGCGACGTATCTGTCGATCCAAAGCTTTGTCGGGCGCATCGCCTTTGCCGCAAGCCTCTGGCTGGCCTCTCGGAACGTGAGCGACGTGGGCGAGATGCCCACAAAGGACCTGGTGACGGTTCTTGGCGCCTATGCACTCGTAGGGGCGGTGATCTGGATCACGCTGCGCGCCGCCGTACGCCGCATTGCGCTGGGGTGATCAGCGACGCCTGTCCCGCCGAGAGGACATCGGTTGGAACGCGACCCCCACATGCGCCTCGCAGTAAGGCTTGCCCTGTTGCACCGGCAGGCCGCAGAACCAGAAGTCTTCGG
>CAYZAD010000452.1:0-1845 GCA_964476315.1 uncultured Rhodobacterales bacterium | reverse complement strand
CGGATGCGGACCCCGAGAACGTGCAGCTGATGATCGACACGGTGCGCGGCGCTTAGCGCCGGGTGGCAAAATGCTTGCGGACGGGGTTTGACCGGTTCTTCTGGCGTTCGCGCAGGAACACGAAAAGCCCCGCCCCAAGGATCATGGCGCAGCCGACCCAGATCGCCGGGGTCGGCCATTCGGCAAAGACCAGCCAGCCCCAGAAGATCGCCAGCGGCAGGCCGATATATTCGAACGGCGCGATGGTCGCAGATGGCGCCATGCGGTAGGCGGCGGTGATGCAATAGGCGACGACACCGTTGCAGATGCCGACCACGATGAAATAGGGCCAATCCTCGGGCGTCGGCCAGACCCATGCGCGCAGCAGGAAATGCAGGCTGGGGCTGTCCGGGCCGGGATCGGCCTGTCCCTGACCGACGAACAGATAGAACAGGCTCGACACCAGCAGGAACATCACCTGGTTGTAGATGGTCAGCGCCGATGCCGCGCTCTTGACCCCAAGCGCGCGCGTCATCACCGCCATCGCGGCGTAAAGCGATGCCGCGATCACCGGCAGCGCAAAAAGCCAGGGCGGGCCGTAATCCGACCCTTCGTTCCAGGGTTCCTGCATGACGATCACGCCCATGAACCCCACCACGATGGCGCCGAGTCGCAGGGGGCCGACCTTTTCGCGCAGGAACAGGAAGGAAAACAGCGTGATGAAAAGCGGGCCGACAAAAAACAGCGCTGTTGTCAGGCCCAGCGGCAACACCGCCAGCGAGGCAAAGAACGTCATGTTCGCCGCCACCAGCGTCAGCCCGCGAATGATGTGCAGACCCGGCTGCGAGGTGCGCAGCAGCGCCAACCCGCCTTCCAGATGCAGCATCACGAAGGACAGGAATATCCCGATGGCGGTGCGGGTGAACACGATCTGGTGCAGCGGGTAGCCGCCCGACAGCGCCTTGATCAGCAGGTCATTGATCGAAATCGCGAACACGCCGATGCAGATCAACGTGATCCCACGCGCTGTGCTTGTGTCGGTGAGGGTGGTCATGATCCGGGCATACGCCGGTTTGCGCGGAAGGTCAGGCCCAAAAGCGACGCGCAGGCCGTGCGCCGTGATGCACGGAATTCGCCATTGCGTCCGGGGCGGACGGGTCTAGGTTTGCGATCTGTCGACGATACGGGGGGGCTGACGTCATGGCCATGGTCCAGATCAGCGATGTCCGCAAAGCCTATGCGGACGGGTTCGAGGCCCTGAAGGGCGTCTCGCTGGATATTCACGAGGGCGAGATTCTGGCGCTGCTTGGTCCGAACGGGGCCGGAAAGACCACGCTGATCTCCACGATCTGCGGGATCACGCAGGCCAGTTCGGGCACGATCACAGTGGGTGGGCATGACGTCGTGACGGCGTATCGCGGCGCGCGGTCACTCGTCGGGCTGGTGCCGCAGGAAATCAGCCTGGAGCCGTTCGAGCGGGTCATCAACACCGTCAGGTTCTCGCGCGGGCTGTTTGGCAAGCCGCGCAATGATGGCGTTCTTGAAGATATCCTGCGGCGGTTGTCTCTGTGGGACAAGCGCGACAACCGGATCATGGAACTGTCGGGCGGCATGAAACGGCGCGTGCTGATCGCCAAGGCGCTGGCGCATGAACCACAGGTTCTGTTTCTTGACGAGCCGACCGCCGGCGTGGACGTGGAGTTGCGGCGCGACATGTGGGACATCGTGGCCGGGCTCAAGGCGTCTGGCGTGACCATCATCCTGACCACGCATTACATCGAAGAGGCCGAGGCGATTGCCGACCGCGTGGGCGTGATCAACAAGGGCGAAATCCTGTTGGTCGAGGAAAAGGCGGCGCTGATGACG
>CAYZAD010000451.1:0-1846 GCA_964476315.1 uncultured Rhodobacterales bacterium | reverse complement strand
TCGCCGAGGCGGCGGTGGTGGGCTACCCGCACCAGATCAAGGGCCAGGGCATCTACTGCTACGTCACCCTGATGAACGGGGTGGAGCCCAGCGACGAGCTGACCAAGGAGCTGCGCACCTGGGTCCGCCAGGAGATCGGCCCGATCGCCAGCCCGGACCTGATCCAGTGGGCCCCCGGCCTGCCGAAAACCCGCTCCGGCAAGATCATGCGCCGCATCCTGCGCAAGATCGCCGAAAACGACTACGGCTCCCTCGGCGACACATCCACACTCGCAGACCCCTCCGTCGTCGACGACCTCATCAACAACAGAATGAACAAGGGGTAAGGGCCATGGACGGAAGCACCACACCCACAACAGCACCGGTTCTGATCCTTCTCGGCCCTCCGGGCGCCGGGAAGGGCACACAGGCGCGCATGCTGGAAGAAGAGTTCGGCCTGGTTCAACTGAGCACGGGCGACCTGCTGCGCGCCGCCGTGGCCGCCGGAACAGAGGCCGGCAAGCAGGCCAAGGCAGTCATGGAAGCGGGCGATCTGGTCAGCGACGACATCGTCATCGCGATCCTGCGCGACCGCCTGGCCGCTCCCGATTGCGCACAGGGCGTGATCCTTGACGGGTTCCCGCGCACCACCGTTCAGGCCGAAGCGCTGGATGCCCTGCTCGCAGAATCAGGCCAGAAAATCGATGCCGCAATCAGCCTCGATGTGGACGACGCGGCCATGGTTGAACGGATTTCGGGTCGCTATACCTGCGGCAATTGCGGCGAAGGTTACCACGACACGTATAAAACGCCTACGACCAAAGGCGTATGTGACAAGTGCCAAGGTACTGATTTCAAAAGACGGGCAGATGACAATGCAGAAACCGTCGCAGCGCGACTTGATGCATATCATGCCCAAACATCTCCCTTGATTGCATTTTATCAGACACAGGGCGCGCTTGCCCGTGTGGATGCCATGGGAGCCATCAGCGACATCGCCGCCAAACTCGGCGCGATTGTAAAGAAAGCCACCACGTAAACGCGGTGGATGTCGGCGGGCCTTGGACGAGGGACCGCGGACGAGGGACGAGCACATCCCACCGGATGTGCGCAAACGGAGGAAAAGGAGGAGCCGCAAAATGGCGGACCAAACATCTCAAACGGCGCAGGATACCGCAAAGACAGATGCGGGATACTGGGCGGCAAACGTTCGTATCATCTTGATCAGCCTCGTCATCTGGGCGCTGGTCTCATTCGGGTTCGGCATCCTGCTGCGCCCCATGCTGTCCGGCATCGAAATCGGCGGGACAGATCTTGGCTTCTGGTTCGCCCAGCAAGGGTCGATCCTCGTCTTCCTGGCGCTGATCTTTTTCTACGCATGGCGGATGAACAAGCTCGATAAAGAATTCGGCGTCGAGGAATAAGACAATGGATCAGTTTACAATCAACCTGCTCTTTGTGGGCGCGTCCTTTGCGCTTTACATCGGCATCGCGGTCTGGGCCCGTGCGGGCTCCACATCCGAATTCTACGCCGCCGGTCGCGGCGTTCATCCCGTCACCAACGGCATGGCGACTGCGGCGGACTGGATGTCCGCGGCCTCGTTCATCTCGATGGCGGGCCTGATCGCCTTTACCGGCTACGACAACTCGACCTTCCTGATGGGTTGGACCGGGGGTTACGTGCTTCTGGCGCTGCTGCTTGCCCCCTATCTGCGCAAGTTCGGCAAATACACCGTGTCCGAATTCATCGGCGACCGGTTCTACAGCCCGACAGCCCGCGTGGTTGCGGTGATCTGTCTGATCGTTGCCTCCACCACCTACGTGATCGGTCAGATGACCGGTGTGGGTGTTGCGTTCGGTCGCTTCC
>CAYZAD010000450.1:0-1857 GCA_964476315.1 uncultured Rhodobacterales bacterium | reverse complement strand
CCGAAAAGCTGATGGAAAGCCGCACCTACCTGCAGAACCTGCCGTATTTCGACCGCCTCGATTACGTGGCGCCGATGAACCAGGAACACGCCTGGTGCCTGGCGATCGAAAAGCTGACAGGCGTGGAAGTGCCGCGTCGGGCCTCGCTGATCCGGGTGCTTTATTCCGAGATCGGCCGCATCCTGAACCACCTGCTGAACATCACGACGCAGGCGATGGACGTGGGTGCGCTGACCCCGCCGCTTTGGGGTTTCGAAGAGCGCGAAAAGCTGATGGTGTTCTACGAACGGGCCTGTGGCGCGCGCCTGCATGCCGCGTATTTCCGCCCCGGCGGGGTGCATCAGGATCTGCCGGGTGATCTGATCGACGATATCGATCAGTGGGCCGACGAATTCCCCAATGTCATCGCGGATATCGACGGGCTTCTGACCGAAAACCGCATCTTCAAACAGCGCAATGCCGATATCGGCGTCGTAAGCGAAGACGATATCCTCGACTGGGGGTTCTCGGGCGTGATGGTGCGCGGCTCTGGGCTTGCCTGGGATTTGCGCCGGGCCCAGCCCTATGAATGCTACGACGAGTTTGACTTCCAGATCCCCGTGGGCAAGAACGGTGACTGCTATGACCGCTACCTCGTCCGCATGGAAGAGATGCGCCAGTCGCTGCGGATCATCAAGCAGGCCATCGAAAAGCTGCGCGCGCCCGAAGGGCAGGGCGACATCCTCGCCCGTGGCAAGGTCACACCGCCCAAGCGGTCGGACATGAAGACCTCGATGGAAGCGCTGATCCACCATTTCAAGCTGTATACCGAAGGCTTCCACGTGCCCGAGGGCGAGGTCTATGCCGCCGTCGAAGCGCCTAAGGGTGAATTCGGTGTCTACCTCGTGGCGTATGGCACGAACCGGCCCTATCGCGCGAAACTGCGCGCGCCCGGCTTCCCGCATCTGCAAGCGCTCGACTACATGTGCCGCGGCCACCAGCTGGCGGATGTCGCGGCCATCATCGGCACGCTCGACATCGTGTTCGGAGAGATTGACCGGTGAGATCTGTCGTTAGCGTCCCGCCCGGTGGGAACCACCGGGCATGCCCGCGCCGCTCCCACGGGGCGGGCATTCTGCCCACCCCTCGGCGCGTGCACGCCCTTATCCCCTTGCTCACATGACCTTGTCCTCGATCATATTCCTTGTCACGGGCCTCGGCGTGCTGGCGATCAACCTGCTGATCGTCTTCGTCATGCTGCGCGACCCGGTGAAGGGGCTCGAGATCTTTACCCATGTCCCCGAGAAACTGCCCGAGGTCATGACCGGGCGCTATGCTATGTTCGTCGTCCTGAC
Source organism: uncultured Rhodobacterales bacterium (assembly GCA_964476315.1). GTDB lineage: Bacteria > Pseudomonadota > Alphaproteobacteria > Rhodobacterales > Rhodobacteraceae > Marivita. The sequence goes on along the minus strand of CAYZAD010000450.1, from coordinate 523 downwards.
GATCCTTGCCATCCTGTCAGGCGACCCTTGGGTTCTTCTTGGCCTTCTCTTTGCCTATCTCGCGGCCAGCCTGATCGACACCTACATCTATGCCCGCGAGGGCCTTCCCTATTCCAAGCATCTGCAAGCGGGCGTTGCCTGTGCCATCGGCATGGGCCTGTGTGCCGTTGCGATAGGGGTGGCCTGAGATGTGCTCGAAACCCACGCATTCCCGACGTGATACCGACGTCTGACTGACTGCCCGAAAGGTTCCCAAATGCTCCGCCGTTTGCACCCCGATCAACCCGAGACCTTCGCCTTTACCGAGGCCAATCAGGCTTGGGCCGAAGCGCAAATTTCCAAGTACCCCGAAGGCCGGCAAGCCAGTGCGATCATCCCGCTTTTGTGGCGTGCGCAGGAACAGGAAGGCTGGCTCACCCGTCCCGCGATCGAGACCGTGGCCGACATGCTCGGGATGGCGTACATCCGTGCGCTTGAGGTGGCCAGTTTCTATTTCATGTTCCAGCTGCAACCCGTTGGAACA
>CAYZAD010000449.1:0-1860 GCA_964476315.1 uncultured Rhodobacterales bacterium | reverse complement strand
CGGCCTCGCGGTAGGGCGCGATGTCGGCTTCCATCGTGGGCATCCAGTTGCCAAGAAACACATCCACATCGCCCTCGGCCAAGGCCGTATAGGTCACTGGAACAGACAGCACCTTGATGTCTGTCTCGTATCCCAGCGCATCGAGAATGTATGTCGTCGCAGCCGTCGTTGCCGTGATGTCCGTCCATCCGACATCCGAGAACGTCACGGTATCGCAATTGGCCGCTGCCGTGCTGGCCGCGCAGATCGCGAGGACGGAAAGTGATGATTTCAACATGATGCGTTGTCTCCCTGAAGGACATTGGTTCTTTTGTTGATTGACGAGTCAATAAAAAACGCCATACGGTCCGGCCGTCAACCAAGGAGGTTTACGTGCCGAAGCTCGGGATGGAGCCTATACGCCGCGAAGCATTGGTGGAAGCCACGATTGATGCGATTGGACAGGCCGGTTCGCTGGACGTGACCGTTGCCCAGATCGCCCGTCGTGCGGGCATGTCGTCTGCGCTGGCGCATCACTACTTTGGCGGCAAGGACCAGATCTTTCTGGCGGCGATGCGCCACACGCTCAGTCTTTATGGCGCGGAGGTGCGCGGAGCGCTGGCCATGGCCAAAGGGCCGCGCGCGCGGACCGAAGCCATCGTGCGCGCCGGGTTTGCCAGTTCCAATTTCCGGCGCGAGGTGATTGCCGCGTGGCTGAACTTCTACGTTCTGGCGCAATCGGATGCCGGGGCGCGCAGATTGCTCTCTGTCTACCAGCGCCGTTTGCATTCCAACCTCGTGCATAACTTGCGGCCTCTCATCGGCCCAAGGGCACCCGAGGCGGCGACACGGATCGCGGGTCTGATCGACGGGCTCTACCTGCGCGCAGCTTTGGCGTCCGGTCCATCGTCCGGGGATGAGGCGACGCGACAGGCGCTCCGGTTGCTTGAGTATGAATTGAAACACGCTGGCGAGGGCGAAGACCAATGACCTATCCGACACAACCGACGGCAAGCCACTTTATAGACGGCGCGTACGTGGAAGACACGGGCGGTCAGTTGATCCCGGTGATTTACCCGGCCACGGGCGAACAGATTGCGCAGGTGCATGCGGCAACCCCCGCCATCATCGAACAGGCGCTGGCGGCCGCGCATCGTGCGCAAAAGCAATGGGCGGCGCTGTCGGGCACCGAGCGGGGCCGCATCCTGCGCCGCGCCGCTGATATGATGCGCGAACGCAACCATGATCTGTCGGTGCTTGAAACCTATGACACCGGCAAGCCCTACCAGGAAACCATTGCCGTTGATGCCACCAGCGGGGCGGATGCGCTGGAGTATTTCGGCGGCCTCGCGGGCAGCCTGACCGGTGAACACATCCAGTTGGGTGACGATTGGGTCTATACCCGCCGCGAGCCGCTGGGCGTGTGCGTCGGGATCGGCGCTTGGAACTATCCCACACAGATCGCCTGTTGGAAGGGCGCGCCCGCGCTGGCCTGTGGCAACGCGATGGTGTTCAAGCCGTCAGAGACGACGCCGCTTTGCGCGCTGAAGGTGGCCGAGATCCTGCATGATGCGGGGCTGCCTGCCGGAATTTACAACGTGATTCAAGGTCTTGGCGAGGTTGGTGCGGCCTTGGTCTCTGATCCGCGCGTGGCAAAGGTATCGCTGACCGGCTCTGTCCCAACCGGAAAAAAGGTTTACGCTGCCGCTGCCGCGCAGATGAAACACGTGACGATGGAACTGGGCGGCAAATCTCCTTTGCTGATCTTCGATGATGCCGATCTCGAAAACGCCGTCGGCGGGGCGATCCTTGGCAATTTCTACTCGTCCGGTCAGGTCTGTTCGAACGGGACACGGGTATTTGTGCAGAAAGGGATTAAGG
>CAYZAD010000448.1:0-1864 GCA_964476315.1 uncultured Rhodobacterales bacterium | reverse complement strand
TTGGTGTGGGCGAGGGGCAGGTGAAATGGTCATTGCCCGATGCCCATACGGATTTCATCATTGCCGTGGCCGCCGAGGAATACGGCCTGATCCTCGTGCTGATCATCATCGCCCTATATGCCACGATTGTCGTGCGGTCCCTGCTGCGCCTGATGCGTGAACGCGATCCGTTCATCCGGCTGGCCGGGACAGGACTGGCCTGCATGTTCGGTGTGCAGGCCATGATCAACATGGGGGTGGCGGTGCGCCTTTTGCCGGCCAAGGGCATGACCCTGCCCTTTGTCAGCTATGGTGGATCGTCCCTGATCGCGGGTGGCATTGCCGTGGGTATGCTGCTGGCGTTCACCCGGACACGACCGCAGGGCGAAATCGGCGACATCTTGCGAGGACGGTTGCGCTAGGGACATCATCTGGGGTGTTTTGCGCGAAGCTTTGTTGACAAACGCGCCCGAGATAGGTCTGTGTCCGTCAATCCACGGGCAGGGCGATCATGCGTAAACCTTATCTGATCATTGCAGCGGGCGGAACGGGCGGTCACATGTTTCCGGCACAGGCCCTGGCCGAGGTGATGCTGCGCCGGGGATGGCGGGTCAAGCTGTCGACCGACGCGCGCGGTGCGCGCTACACAGGCGGGTTTCCCCATTCAACCGAGATCGAACAGGTGAGCAGTGCAACCTTCGCCCGTGGCGGCGCGTTTGCCAAAGCGCTGGTTCCGTTTCGGGTTCTGGGCGGGGTGGCGTCGATGGCGTGGCGGATGCTGCGGGACAGACCGGATGTGGTGGTCGGGTTCGGCGGCTATCCCTCGATCCCGGCGCTGGGCGCGGCGTGGCTTTTGCGCCGACCCCGGATGATCCATGAACAGAACGGCGTGCTGGGTCGCGTGAACGCGATCTTTGCCAAACGCGTGGACGCGGTGGCCTGCGGGACATGGCCCACCACCTTGCCCGACGGGGTCGAAGCCGTGCATGTCGGCAATCCGGTCCGGCTTGCGGTCAAGGAACGCGCCGCCGCCGGGTATATTCCGCCCGGGGACTACCCGATGTCGATCCTTGTCATCGGCGGCAGTCAGGGCGCGCGCATCCTGTCTGACGTGGTGCCCCCGGCCATCGCCGCCCTGCCGCTGGAAACCGTGACTCACCTGCGGGTCAGCCACCAGGCGCGGGACGAGGACGGCGAACGCGTGGCCGCCTATTACGCCGAAGAGGGCATCAATGCCGATGTTCAGCCGTTTTTCACGGACATTCCCAAGCGGATGAGCGAAGCACAGATCGTCATCTCGCGCGCGGGCGCATCCAGCGTCGCGGACATCTCGGTGATCGGACGCCCGTCGATCCTGATCCCCTATGCCGCTGCAACCGCAGATCACCAGATGGCCAACGCACAAGGATTGGTCGATGCGGGTGCGGCCATCCGCATCCCCGAAAGCAAGCTGACGGTGGACGCGTTGAGCGAACAGATCTCGGCAATTTTGCAAAACCCGCAAGCCGCTTTGCAAATGTCGCTCGCAGCCGTTGCAGCCTCGAAACCCGATGCGGCGCTTGATCTCGCTGCATTGGTCCAAGAGCTGGCGGGACGTGCGGATCAAGACCAAGAAGGACAGGACACATGAACGCCGCAACCAAACTGCCCGTCGATATCGGCGCGATACATTTTGTCGGCATTGGCGGTATCGGCATGTCCGGCATTGCCGAAGTGTTGGTCAATCTTGGCTACACGGTGCAGGGCTCGGACCTGAAGGCCAGCAAGATCACCAACAGGCTGGCCGATCTGGGGGCGCGCATCTTTGAAGGCCAGCGGGCCGAGAACCTTGACGGGGCCGAGGTGGTTGTCGTCTCGACCGCGATCAAACCGGGCAATCCGGAAC
>CAYZAD010000447.1:0-1888 GCA_964476315.1 uncultured Rhodobacterales bacterium | reverse complement strand
GCCAGGTTTTCAACCTGGAAAGAGGGGTTCGATTCCCCTACGGGCTGCCATTTCTTCCCCGATGACATCTTGCAAATTCAGGCACTGCCCGACATATCCCCGGATATGGTTCTCAGAGCGTTGATCCTTTCACTTTTGGTCCTGTCCGGGCCGGTTGTGGCGCAAGCGCAAGAGCCGCGTGTGCCGACGTCGCAGGCGGAAATCAGCCTCACGTTTGCCCCCCTCGTCAAAGAGGCTGCGCCGGCGGTGGTGAACATCTATGCGCGCCGTGTCGTGCAATCGCGGAGCCCGTTCGGTTCCGATCCGTTTTTCGGCAACCTGTTCCGCGATTTCGGGGCGACGCGGCCACGGGTGCAAAACTCGCTTGGCTCCGGGGTGATCGTGTCGCCCGACGGGTTTGTGGTGTCGAATTACCACGTGGTCGGGCAGGCGGAGGAAATTCGCGTCGTTCTGAACGACCGGCGCGAATTCGAGGCCCGGGTTTTGATTGGAGACGAGGAATCAGACCTCGCCATCCTGAAAATCGACGCGTCCGACATGCCGTACCTGTCCCTGCGCGACAGCGATACGGTTGAGGTTGGAGAGCTTGTTCTGGCCATCGGCAATCCGTTCGGCGTTGGGCAGACCGTGTCATCCGGGATCGTGTCGGGGCTTGCGCGGTCGGGGGCTGCTGCGGGCAATGCGCGGGGGTATTTCATTCAGACGGATGCGCCGATCAATCCCGGCAACTCTGGCGGGGCGCTCATTGACATTGCCGGGCGGCTTATTGGCATCAACACGTCGATCCTGACCCGGTCCGGCGGATCGAACGGGATCGGATTTGCGATCCCGGCGGCGCTGGTGGCGCAATTCCTGGAGCAGGCGCGTGCTGGCAAAGCTGCGTTCCAGCGCCCCTGGGCCGGGGCCACTGGTCAACCGGTGGATGCCGGACTGTCCGACGGATTGGGTTTGTCGCGGCCCGAGGGTGTGGTGCTTACCGCGCTTCACCGGGCCAGTCCGCTTGCAAAGGCCGGGATGCAGGTTGGCGATGTCGTGGTCGAGGTTGCGGGAGAGCCGGTGAACACGCCCGCCGAGATGCTGTTTCGCATGTCCGTGCAAGGGCTGGGGCGGGATGTCGACATGGTTTACATCCGGGAGGGCGACCGCATGGCGACGCGGGTCGCGCTGATCGCCCCGCCCGAAGACCCGCCGCGTGATGCCCGCATGCTTGCCCCCGAAGATGTTCTGGCCGGGATGGAGGTTGCGCGGATCAATCCGGCGCTGATGTCCGAACTGGGCCTGCCGTTGAACAAGGACGGCGTGGTCGTGGTGGACCCCGGCCAGCTTGGCCGCCGTGTCGGGCTGCAAGCGGGGGATGTCTTGCGCCAGATCGGTCGCTTTCGAATTGACGCGCCCGGGGATGTGGGGCGGGCGCTGCGCCGGACCGCGCCGAATGTCGCCATCGAGGCCGAGCGCGGCGGTCAGCGGCTGATCCTGCGGTTCCGGGCCTGATCGTGGCGGACCTGTTCGATACGGGCGCCGCCGGGGCGGACATGCCGCGTCCTCTGGCGGATCGGCTGCGGCCGAAGAAACTGTCGGAGGTGATTGGCCAACGCCAGGTGATCGGGCCGGATGCGCCGCTGACAGTGATGCTTGAGGCGGGCAGCCTGGGGTCGATTGTCTTTTGGGGGCCGCCCGGTGTGGGCAAGACCACCATCGCACGTTTGCTCGCGGATGAAACGGACAAGCATTTCGTGCAGATCAGCGCGATATTCACCGGGGTTCCGGACCTGCGCAAAGTGTTCGAGGCGGCAAAACTGCGGCGCAAAGCGGGGCAGGGTACGCTGTTGTTCGTGGATGAAATCCACCGCTTCAACAAGGCGCAGCAGGACGGATTCCTGCCGCATAT
>CAYZAD010000446.1:0-1925 GCA_964476315.1 uncultured Rhodobacterales bacterium | reverse complement strand
CGCCGGGGTAAGGGTGAAACGGTGGGGTAAGAGCCCACCGGGGGGCTGGCAACAGTCCCCGCACGGCAAGCCCCACCGGGAGCAATGCCGAATAGGGGGATCGCGCCGCTTGCGGCAGGGTCGCTTCAGCCCAGATCCCCGGGTTGGCAGCACGAGGCCGTTGGCAACAGCGGTCCCAGATGAATGGTCGTCCCTCTGCAAAGAGGACAGAATCCGGCTTACAGGCCCTCCGCGCGTTTTTAGGGCCCCATTTTGCCGCGAAAGGCGGTGAACAGGCTTGACTCACCCGTGCGCGCGGGTAGAAGGCGCGTTCAGAGTGAAATTCACGAGGCCCCGACATGATCAAGGTCTCGATGCAGGAGACGATCCATGGCGAAGCCGACCACAATCAAAATCCGCCTGAACTCGACTGCGGGCACAGGTCATTTCTACGTGACCAAGAAAAACGCGCGGACGATGACGGAAAAGATGACCGTGCGGAAGTACGATCCCGTTGCGCGCAAGCACGTTGAGTACAAAGAAGGCAAGATCAAGTAAGCCTTCAGCTTCACGGACAGTGAAGAATTGGCCGCGCCGGGGATTTCCCGCGCGGCTTTTTTGTTGTCTTTGACGGGTTTCTGGCGTCGCGCGGTGCAGAGCTGGCGTGCCCGGATGCTGCGCCCGGTTTATCCGTCCCGTCCGGGGTCGTCGGGATTGCATGAGAAGAGGGCAATCTTGTTGCCCTGAGGGTCACGCAGGTAGCCCACGAAAAACTGCGCCCCGTAAGAGGCGCGAAAGCCTGGCGGTCCTTCATCCGTGCCGCCGGCCGCCAGAGCGGCGGCGTGAAGCTCGCGCACCTGCTGTTGGCTGCTTGCCTCGAACGCAACCATGGCTCCGTTCCCGGCCGATGCCGGGTGTCCGTCAAACGGGGGTTTGACATAAAAATCCGGCAAAACCGGCGACTGGCCCGGCGCCACGGGCAAGGCGTAGCTCAGGCCCTCGGGACCTTCGGTCAGTTCATAGTTCAGGGCCGGCAGAAACGCGGCGTAAAACCGTTTTGCGCGCGCGATGTCGTCAGCGCCGACAGTCACATAGGCGATCATGCGTGTGCCTTTCCGGTTGCCGGGTCAAAGCGTGACAGGTGGCCCCGGTCATCCATGTGCCACACCCATCACCCATGTGCCGGCGATGGCCCGGTCGTCCCCCATCATGATCGTCGGGAACACCGCCTCCCAGATATCGGCGGCGCGGGTGCTGCGTTGCGCAATGGCGGGGGTCGAGGCGAGGTCGAGTGCGATGAAATCGGCCTCTGTGCCCGGGGCCAGCGTGCCGACCTTGTGGTCGATGCGCAGGGCTTTTGCCGATCCTTCGGTCGCCAGCCACAAGAGCGCCGACGGGTGCAGGGCGGCACCGCGCAACTGGGCCACCTCGTAGGCCGCTGCCATGGTGCGCAGCATGGAAAACGAGGAGCCGCCGCCGGTATCGGTGGCGAGCCCCACGCGCTGGCCTTCGGCCACGAGGCCCGCCATGTCGAAAAGGCCCGACCCGATGAAGGTATTTGATGTCGGACAATGGATCAGCGCCGCCCCTGCCTCTTTCAGCCGGTCGCGTTCGCGCGGCTCCAGATGGATCGCGTGGCCGTAGAGACCGTTTGCGCCCAGCAGACCATGCGCTTCGTAGGTGTCGAGGTAATCGCGCGCATCGGGGTAAAGCTCTTTCACCCATGTGATTTCGTCGGTCTGTTCGCTCAGATGCGTTTGCATCAGGCAATCGGGGTGTTCCGCCCACAAGGCCCCCAGCGCCGAGAGTTGTTCGGGTGTTGACGTGGGCGAGAAGCGCGGCGTGATGACGTAAGACGCCCTGCCCTGCCCGTGCCACCGCTCCAGCAGCGACTTGCTGTCATCATAGGCCGATTGCGCGGTGTCGCGCAGGGCATCGGGCGCGTT
>CAYZAD010000445.1:0-1935 GCA_964476315.1 uncultured Rhodobacterales bacterium | reverse complement strand
CTGGTCGACAGCATGTGCACCTCGTCGATGATGTAGATCTTGTAGCGCGCCGACGCCGCCCGGTAATGCACCGAATCGATGATCTCGCGGATGTCGCCAACCCCGGTCCGCGACGCGGCGTCCATTTCCATCACGTCGACATGCCGGCCTTCCATGATCGCCACGCAATGCTCGCACGTCCCACAGGGATCGGTCGTCGGCCCGCCAGCCCCATCGACCCCGATACAGTTCAGCCCCTTGGCGATGATCCGCGCGGTGGTTGTCTTGCCGATCCCGCGAATCCCGGTCATCACGAAGGCCTGCGCGATCCTGTCCGCCTCGAACGCGTTTTTCAGCGTGCGCACCATCGCCTCTTGCCCGACAAGGTCGGCAAAGGTTTCGGGGCGGTATTTGCGGGCAAGTACCTGGTAGGGGGTCGCGTCGGTCATTCGGGTATCCTTGGCTCGGATCCGAACCTAAGCCGCCCCCGCGCCAGCGTCCACCACCTCAATGCGCGATCACGCGTTCCAGCGCACCATTCCGGCCTCGGACACATCGTACCCGGCCATGCCAGCGGCATGATCGGCAAAGGCGTCCGTTGTCAGAAACCGCACGAAGCGTTGCAACGGCGCGTCGAAATAGGCGCGGCGACTGACCAGCAGATCGAACCGTTCCTCGATCAACGGCACGAATGCCAGTTTGTGCAGCTGCGCCAGCGCTTCGAGGCCAAAGGTCGCGTCTGCCTCTTCGGCAGCGACATCCAGAATGGCGTCTGCCTCGCTCCGCGCCACGGGGGCCAGCCGGATGGCATCGGGCGCCACACCGGCCTCGGCCAGCAGATGGTCGAACAGGGTCCGCGTTCCGGCCCCGGGCTGCCGCGGCGTCACACGGCGCCCCACCAGATCGCCCATGCCGCGGATCTCCGATGCAAGGCTGCGCCGCACCACCAGCCCGCGCTGCCGCTTTGCGAAGGCCAAAAGGACCACCGGCTCACTTTCGAACCGCGCCATCGCCGCGCTGTTCCAATCGCCCGATCCCGGATCGAAGATGTGTATCCCCGCACCGATCCCTTCGCGCTTGGCAAACCGGTCCAGCCCGTCCTGTGACCCGTCAAAGAACGTCGCGATGCCGCATTCCGATTGCCGCAATGCCCAATCCAGCAGCGGATCGTGACTGCCCAGAAACACCGCGGGCCGCGGCGCTTCAGAGGCCGCATGTCCGGTTTGCCCCCGCGCCAGCCAGCGATGCACCGCCTGTTCCGGGAACAGCAGCTTGCCGGTGACCTTTGAACAGGGCACCGCGCCGGTGGCCGCAAGGTCATAAACCTTGCGCTCCTTGATGCGCAAAAGATCGGCCAGTTCCGGCACGGTCAGGTAACGTTCGGGTGTGGTGGGGCCAGACTTCAACATGTCGGGCCAACTATGTCTGACGGGCCCCGGCTCGGCAAGATGGCTCAAGGGCCTTCCGATCAGGTCATCCAACTGCCGCTGGCGGTATTCTTGAAAACATGGCGCATTTGGCGCGAAAACCATGATCCACGGGCCGGCACACACCGGGCGCTTTGCCTTGGTCGAACAGGATTGCTATTGAAAAACAGGGCGGTTTGCCCTGTCGTGTGAGCCATATGGAAACAAAAGAGACATCCGACCTGCGCCCCGGAGAGGTCGCGACCGGCACCGAGGTGCAAAACGATGCAACCGTACAGTTCATCGGTACGATCCGTACGCCCTATATCACCCGCGACCTGTGCCCCCGGCAGGGCAAACCCGACGGTCCCGACTGCCGTCTGGAACTGCTTCCGCAGTGGCATGCAGCGCTTGAAGGGATCGAGGCGTTCGAATACCTCGACGTGCTTTACTGGTTGCACCAGTCGCGGCGCGACCTCGTTCTGCAAAACCCCCGGCATGACGGGCGCACGGTCGGCACCTTCGCGCTCCGCTCCCCGGTGCGGCCCAA
>CAYZAD010000444.1:0-1936 GCA_964476315.1 uncultured Rhodobacterales bacterium | reverse complement strand
GACCAGATCGAGATCCGCTTCGTACCGGTGGTAGTGGTCACAGGCACGGTCGCCGTTCTCGGCGCGCACGACATTGCCGGGCGTGGCTGCAAACGTGTCCCAGTGGGTCTTGCCCGCGCCGCCGAAAGCGTGACCTTCGATCTGATAGCTGGACGTTGCCGTCCCGAACAGGAAATCCTCGGGAAAATCCCGGCGTGAAAATGCGAACATGGAGTTCTGGTCCTTTAGGTTGGGGCAGGGCCGGTAGAGCGGCCGATGATCAGTTCAGCTTCCAGAAGCCGTGTTTTCGGGGCGTTCTTGGGAACGGCAATCAGGGACAGCAGCATGTCCGCAGCCTCGCGCCCCGCATAACGGACAGAAGACCGCAGCGCCGTGAAAATCGGCACATCATCGCCATTCTCAAGATAGCTGAGCGCATCGTCGAACGTGATGATCGATACGTCCCGCGCGAGGGTCAGGCCGGCTTCTTGGATGGCACGGCGCGCGCCGATCGCGGTGATGATCGAAGAGCACACAAAGGCCGTGGGCGCGTTGTCCTGTCCCAGCATCTCCTTGGTGGCGCGATAGCCATATAGCTCGGTCATTTCCTCATTGCGCATCAGGTGAGGATCGGCGGGCAATGCGTTGTTTTTCAGCGCCGTTTCGTATCCCTTGCGGCGTCGGAAGGCGAAATCCATGTGCTCGAGCCCGTTCAGCAGGGCAATGCGCCGATGGCCCAGATCGATCAGGAACTGCGTACCGCGTTCAAAGGCGCCGCGATTGTTCACGTCGATCCAGGAATAGGGCAGGTTTACATCGGTCGAGCGCCCGTGCACCACGAAGGGCAACCCGATCCGCGACAGCAGGGCAATGCGCACATCATTGATCACCGGGCCGTGCACGATGATCCCGTCAACCGTCCCACGGGCACGGATGTCTTCATAGGCGCGGGTCTCGTCGCGGTCCGGTACCAGCTTGAGCATCATGTCGTAACCCGCCCTGGCATAGCTTTCGCCGGCACCGGCAATGAAGTCTCCGAAAACCGGGTTCACCATCTCGTGCTTGCTCGAGACCGGAATCACATGTCCGATGGCAAGTGCGCGCCCCGTGGCCAACCCCTTGGCCCGGGTATTGGGGCGGTAATTCAGGTCCTGCGCCGCCTTGAGCACCCGCGTGCGGGTGTCTTCGTTGACCTCTGGATATCCGTTCAGGGCACGGCTGACTGTGGTCTGTGACAGCTGAAGGTACTCGGACAGTTGTTTGAGGTTCACGTGCAGATATTCCAAAGCGCTTTGAGGTTCTGCGATGAATAACACATAAAAATCCGTTCATGAAAAGCCTATTTACGCGCGCAAAAATGCTGCAAAGCAGCGAAAAATATAACCTTTAGCGTTAACAAGCTGGATTGACAGAAAGGGGTGAATGCGCGACGTTTCCCCATCCAAAGCGCTTTGGAGTGATTCCGAGGCAGGGGACATCAGGCGCAGATCAGGCGCAACTTGGGAGGTAATTCATGAAAAAGACACTCACGTCGAGTGTGGCCATGGCTGCGCTGTGCGCGTCCGCCGCATCCGCAGAGGACCTGACCGTTTTCGGACCGTGGCTTGGTCCGGACCAGGCAATGGTCGAAGAGGTGCTGGCCGATTTCGCGGCGAAATCCGGTCACAATGTCAGCTACGTGGGCTCCGACAGCTTTGAACAGCAGATCGTTGTCGACGCAGAGGCAGGCTCCGCGCCCAATATCGCGGTGTTTCCGCAGCCCGGTCTCGCGTCTGACATGGCCGCGCGCGGTTTCCTGACACCGTTCCGCGATGGAACCGCAGATTGGGTGCGGGAAAACTACGCGGCGGGGCAGTCCTGGGTGGACCTCGGCACATATGCCGGCCCGGATGGCACGGAAGACCTTTATGGCTTTTTCTACAAGGTCGATGTGAAATCGCTGGTCTGGTACTCGCCC
>CAYZAD010000443.1:0-1941 GCA_964476315.1 uncultured Rhodobacterales bacterium | reverse complement strand
CGCACCGGCGATGCCGTGCAGGCCTTCACCTCGGGCTCGAACCCCGTGGCGGTCGAGCGGACAGCAGATGGCGACGGTTGCGCCCTGTTCACCTCCGGCTCGTAAACGACGCATGTGACCCGGGACGGGCGTACCGTTCCATCACCCAAAATGAGGATCGGATCATGACCAATGTCATCCAGCTTACGCCCCCATCCCGGGTCAACTCACAGGAAGCGCGTCTGGGCGCGCTTCTGAGCTGCTTTGCAGAACACCGCCGCAGCCTCGACGATGTGTTCTGGCTCAAGGAAAACGCCGAAATCCTGAACATCCTGGAATGCACCGCAGCCGGTGTGGGCGCGGCCGCTCTGGCCCCCTACGAAGCCTTTTACGGCAATGTCGAAAAGCGGATGCGCTTTTTCCCCCAATACTACCGGTTCTTCCTGTCGATCACGCTCGATCTCGAAGAGCTGGGCATGTCCGGATCGCGGGCAGAAGCCTTGATCCAATGGGCCAATAAAAACGATCTGCCCCGGGCCGAACTGTCCGATCTCCAGCGCCTCGAGGCGATCCGCCTGATGGCCCGCCGCGGCGTGACACCGAAAGGCGATGCCAGCGCGCTCGAAGCGCGCGCGCGCGACTTCATGGCGCGCTCCGACACCTTTGCGCTGCCCAACAAGAAAGCCGCCTACGAACTCACACATCTGGTTTTTTACCTGAGCGAATATGGCCGCCGCGACCCGCAGCTTGACGCGCATGCAAGGCGCAGCCTGCATTTCGCCGGGTTGCTGGCCTTCATCGAACAGAACGCGGACCTGTTGTCCGAAATCTGCATCGCCATGCACTATGCAGGCGAAACGCCCAGCCCGCTCTGGACCGACTGGCTGAAACGGGAAACCGCCCTCTTTCATGTCGAAGACGGCCCAACCGTGAACGTGCAGGACGATTACCACGAATTCCTCGTCTGCAACTGGCATCAGTCCATCGTCGGGGACATGTCCTTTGCCAAGGGGTTCACCTATGACCGGATGCGCTTCGACCACAGCCCGCACCGCACCGCGCCCATGCGCGAGATGTCCGAGGCCATGCTGAACATGGACGAGGCCCGTTGCGGCGAATGGCCCACCATGCGCCTTTACATGGAAGACGCGCTCTCTGTCGAAGCGATGACCGTTCTGGCCCAGGCCGAAACCTCTTCCGATCACTTCGAGGCATTCTTCCACGGGTTCGCCCGTGCAGACCGCAAGCGCCTGCACTGATCGCTTCTTCTTTTCAAAAATACTCCGGGGGTTTGGGGGCTGGCCCCCAAATCACATGGAAAAGCTGGTGCCACATCCGCACGAGGACGTGGCATTCGGGTTGTCGATCACGAACCGCGCGCCGATGATTTCCTCGGAAAAGTCGATCACCGCGTTCGACAAGAAGGGCAGCGACACCGAATCCACGACCACCCGCTCTCCCTTGCCCTCAAGCACCAGGTCGTCCTCTGCCGGTTCGTCCAGCTTGATCTCGTACTGGAATCCCGAACATCCGCCGCCCTCGACGGCCACGCGCAGCGCCTTGCCATCCGCGCTGGCGCCAATTTCGGACAGGCGTTCGAACGCCCGGTCTGTCACTGTCGGAGGAAGCTGCATCTCGGCCTCGGCTTTGCTTTAATTCATCGACGTCTTTCAATATAAGCGCCCTCGGGACAGGCGACAAGAACAGGCGGTGCGGCAATGACGGCGCAATTCGCGTGCGACCCGGCAAGGTCGCGCGGCAGACTATATCCGGAAGAGGAAAGCGCATTCCGCTCCTGTTTCCAGCGGGACCGGGACCGCATCATCCATGCATCGGCATTCCGGCGGCTGAAACACAAGACGCAGGTCTTCATCGAACATGAAGGCGACTACTTCCGCACCCGACTGACCCATTCCATCGAGGTGGGGCAGGTGGCGCGCACCATCGCCAAGGTTCTGGGCC
>CAYZAD010000442.1:0-1943 GCA_964476315.1 uncultured Rhodobacterales bacterium | reverse complement strand
CGATGCCCGCGATGCCAGAGCCGAAGCCGAAGGTCAGCATGTTGATCTTGTCGGGGTTGATGCCCATCGACGCCGCCATGCGCGGGTTCTGCGTGACCGCACGCACCTCGAGGCCAAGCCGTGTACGGTTCATCACGAAAAGAAACAGGGCAAGGAACAGAAGCGCCAGCACGAAAATCGCGATGCGGATATAGCTGATCGACACGATGTCATTGATCACCCAGGACCCGTCGAGCCAGGCAGGGGCGGTCAGCGGCCGCGCCTGTGTGCCAAAGATGTTCTTGGCAATCTGTTGCAGCGCGATGGAGATGCCAAAGGTGGCCAGCAGCGTCTCCAACGGCCGGTGATACAGCCAGCGGATGACCAGACGCTCCATCGCCACACCTGCGCCAAACGTCACCGCAAAGGCCAGCGGGATCGCGATGAGGATCGACAACGTGTAATCCGGAACGAAAAGCTGCACGACGAAACCGGTATAGGCGCCCATCATGATGAATTCGCCATGCGCCATGTTGATGACACCCATGACGCCGAACGTGATGGCAAGTCCGATGGCTGCCAGGAAATAGATCGAAGCGAGCGACAGCGCATCGAGGCCAAGATCAAAGGCCTGATTGACAGCGACCTTGTTTTCGATTGCGGAAAGCGCGATTTGCGCGGCGGCAACCACTTCGGGCGGGGCGCCGATGAAGCGTTCGAAAAAGACGTGATTGGCAAGCCGTTCGTCGACCTCGGCTTCGGTTGCGACGGCTTCGACCACACCCTGTTCGGCCAGTGCTGCATAAGCCATGTCCCGCGCGGCCTCGGTATCGAGCGTGGCCACCTGGATGCCCGCGACCTGGCCACTGTCGATATTTGCGATCAGCGCGGCGCGTTGGTCTTCGCGGCTGATGCGCGGCTGGGCAAGCCCCGCATCCACGAGAAGGGCGTAGGCCTCATCGCGGGGCAGCGCGTCTGTTCCGGGTTCGAGCACCCGGCCGATATCTGCCGCTTCTGGCAGGTCTTCCGCGGTTTCCACGCGCACGGCCAGAAGCGGGTTCAACGCGGCGCGCACATCGACGCCCAGATCGCCGTCGAAATGCCGGATCGCTTCGATGCGTTCTTCATCCGTTTCGCCAAAGCGGATGGTGAGAAGGCGCTCCAGTCGCTCTTTGCGCTGTAACAGGGTCGCATCTTGCTCGGTCGGAATGCTGGCGCGCAGGGCGGCGAGGTGACTTTCCTCAGCCCCGCGTTCGATCGCATCCAGCGCTGTAGCGCGGTTTGCCGGATCGGGATCGCTGAGCTGGAACTGCACCAGTGCAGTGCCGATCATCCGGCGGATACCCGAATTGGGTTTCAACTGGTCAAAGGTTTCGTCCGGCACAACGCCGATTTCAGCCCCATCGGCAAAGTCGAAGATCCGAAGTGTGTCACGGTCGATCTCCTCGGCAAAGACGAACAGGCCGGTGTCCTCGTTGACCCACATTTCCTTGTTCTGCCAGCGCTCGAGGACCACCTGCGCCTCGGGCAGGCCGGAACCGGCAAGCGCATCAACAGCGGGGCCAATCGTGCGCCGCGAGCTTTTCAGCAGGATTTCGGAATGCTCTTGCAGAAGCTGCTGGATCGGCGCGTCGGCTTGTTGGGCCGAGGCGGGCAGGGCCGTTGACAGACAGGCAAAGGCAAGAAGAAGAGCGCGCAGCATCAGGGGCATCCATCCGGTCGGGGCGTGCAAGCACACACCCTACGTGAGGGGGAAGGGGAAATAAGGGTGCGCAGTGTCCCACGCACCCTTTTGCTGGTTTAGTAGTTCGACTTGATCTGGACGCAGGTCTCGGTTTCGGTGTTGTACATCCCGCAACCCAGTTCGGCCCAGTCAGACTTGAGAACCGCCGATTCCGGCAGATAGTCTGTCCAGGCATCGCCCGGCACTTCTTCGGTCTGGCTGATGATGTCGAACTGACCAT
>CAYZAD010000441.1:0-1944 GCA_964476315.1 uncultured Rhodobacterales bacterium | reverse complement strand
ACCAGTTCGACACCCGCATCGGCTTTCACCCGTCGATCCGCAACTTCGCCTATCTGGAAGGCCGCGCGCTCTTCTTCGACACGTTCCCGCCACTGATCCATTACAGCCGCGACGAGATGGGCAAGATGCTGCTCCTCTTTTCGGACAAGGCGCTGATGCGCTGGGTCGGCCCGTTCCTGCAAAAGAAGGTCACCGGCATCCAGGACGAATGGTATTCCGCCCCCGAAACGCTGGTGGGTCTCGTCGGGTCGGCCTGCCGCCTGCGCCCGAAAGATGCCGAAGCCTATCTTGACTGGGGCCGCGATTTCACGAACCGCCGCATGGCACGCTGGGCGGACGAGGCTTTGCCAAACCTGCAAGAGCCGCCCCGCTTGCCGGGATACTGGACCGGCTTCCGCAAGCTGCTGGGCCTTCAGGGCGAACCGAACGTGTCCTGACCGGGGCAGGGTGCACCGCGATCGAACCGGGCACCCGCGTATCTGACCCGGATCAAGGTGGACCGGCCCGGCATGCGATACCCTGCAAGCATCAAACAAAAAGGAGGGGTCTCATGTACGCAAATATTCTGGTGCCGATTGCGCTCGATAACGAGGACGAGCGCACCCAACAGGCCATCAAGGTCGCGAAAACACTGGCGGATGACGGCGCGCGCATCACGCTGTTGCACGTGGTCGAAGCCGTGCCCAGCTATGCCATCAGCTATATCGCGTCGGATATCCTTGCGGAGACGCGCAAGGGGATCGAGGCCGAAATGAACCGTCTGGCCGCAGAGGCCGGGGCCGTCGCCAAGGTCATCGACGGGCATTCGGGCAGATCCATCCTCGACTATGCCGAGGAACATGGCCCCGACCTGATCGTCATCGCGTCGCACCGGCCGGGCATGCAGACCTTGCTTTTGGGGTCCACCGCAACGCATGTTGTCCGCCATGCCCAATGCGCGGTGCATGTGCTGCGCTGATTGACTTCCGTCGTCCGTGAGGCACTTGCTGCAAAAAAGGAGAGGCCAATGGACACTGCACTGGAGCTTGAGGCGCGCACCGGCCTGCCGGATGCCTTGCGGATCCTGCTGGAACACTACCCGCGCGGCACGTGGGAAACACATGACAACTTTGCCGGGCTGGTGGCGTTCTGGCTGGACCGCCACCTGATGTTCCGGCGGCTCATGGAGGCGCTTATCGACGATGCCGGGGCGGCGGTGGACCGCAAGATCGACGCCCAGACCCATGCCGCCAAGCTGTCGCGCTATGGATCGATGTTGTTGCAGAACCTGCACGGACACCACCAGATCGAAGATCACCACTATTTTCCCATCCTCAGCCAGAGGGAACAGGCCCTCACACGCGGCTTCGATCTGCTCGACGCCGATCACCACGCGATGGATGGCTTGCTGGATCGCTTTGCCAAAGGCGCAAACGGGGTGATCCAGGGACAGATCGAACCGGGACGATTCCGGGACGAACTGCTGGGCTTCCAGGCCCTGCTTGACCGGCATTTGATCGACGAAGAAGAACTGGTGGTTCCCGTGATCCTCAAATACGGGCCACAGGGGCTGAGTTGACGGCTTTACTTGGCCGTATGGGGCATGCCACATCTGCCGCCAGTCTTGAACGGAGCCCCATATGGACATTGAGGATCTGGCCCAACGTCTTTTGAACGGCGAACGCCGGGCGCTTGCGCGGGCCATCACGCTTGTCGAAAGCGGGCGTGCCGATCATCGGGAGGATGCGCTGCGCCTGTTCGACGCGCTGAAGGGGCATGAACGCGAAGCTCTGCGCATCGGGCTGTCCGGCACTCCGGGCGTGGGCAAATCCACCTTTATCGAAAGCTTCGGCATGATGCTGACAGCGCAGGGGCTCAAGGTGGCGGTGCTGGCGGTCGATCCCAGCTCTGCCCGGTCGGGCGGGTCGATCCTTGGCGACAAGACCCGGATGGAACGCCTGTCGC
>CAYZAD010000440.1:0-1945 GCA_964476315.1 uncultured Rhodobacterales bacterium | reverse complement strand
AACCTGACCAAGGGGTCGTCTGGGCAGGCGTTACAGAACGCCAACCTGATGCTGGGCCTGCACGAAACTGCGGGACTGATGCTGGCCCCCTGTTTCCCTTAGAAATTTGTGGGGGATCGCAAGATTCTTCGTACGAAGAATCTTGGCCCCCGGCCTGTTAAGAAAAAACAAGCGAAGACTGCGGCAAATTGATCTGCCACAGTTTGCGCGCGACGCATCTGTGTCTATATTAGCATCTGCGAAACCGGGAGGATGCCATGGCTCTGAAATCGCTGAAAAAACAACGTCGTATTCAGGTGATTGCCCTGGCTACCATCGCACTGGTGTTGTCTACGGCGCTGATCGGTTACGGGATGCGCGATGGGATCAACTTTTTCCGCTCGCCCAGCCAGATCGTGGCGGAGCCGCCATCACCAAACGAGGTGTTTCGCATTGGCGGGCTTGTCTCCGAAGGGTCGATTGTGCGGGGACAAGGTGAGCAGGTGTCCTTCAGCGTGACTGATGGCGGCGCGACCGTGCCGGTGGTGTATAGCGGCGTGTTGCCGGACCTGTTCAACGAGAACGAAGGTATGGTGGGGACAGGCCGCTTCGTCGACGGTGTGTTCCAGGCTGACGAGATCCTGGCGCGACATGACGAGGAATACATGCCCGCAGAGGTGGTGGATGCGCTGAAAGAGCAGGGCGTCTACAAGGAACCCGGCACCGGCAGCTGACCTTCGGGCGGATCACACGCTTCACAGAGCCGGTTTACATCTGCATCATGGCGCGAAGGGCCTCTTCGCAGTTCAGGTCATGGGTTTTGCAGATGCTGCCCGTTTCCGGATATGTATCCCAATCGGGCATCAGGTCGTCCGGTTGCAAGCTGTCGACGCGGTCGCACAAAGCGCGATTATCGTCTGAATAGGCATGCATGATGTGCTGGGCGGCTGAGCGTGAAAACGTCAATTCCCCCAATCCGCGTGTGCGGTGAACAATCTCCTGCCGCAGGTGCAGCGCGGTCGGACCAAAGGGAAGCAGGTCGGCAAGGCTGTTGAGCATCGCCGCACCTTGCAGGGATACCCGTTCCTTTTCCCGATGGTCGAGATCGGACAGCGTGGTGCGATCCAGCCCCAAGGTCGTGACCAGCCATGCAACGGTGTTCGGATGACGCTTGTAGGGGATGACCTGTGGCGGCTGACCAAGGCCCTCGGTCCAGAGTGACACAAGGTTCAGGTAGTCGTAGTTGTGGCCTTTCGCCGTTTCCACAAAGGTGTCATCGCTCACGCGGACACCCCATGTGAGGTGGTTGGACTGAACACTGCGCGACAGGTCGGCCTGTGGTCTGAGAAACAATAGGCAGCTGACGTCGACCCCGTGGGTTCCGAGCAGTTTGGCAATCGCTGTGACGTGATCCTGTCGCGTGATGCGGGAATGCAGGTGCTCACTTGAAATCAGGAAGGTATGGCATTTTGCATCTTTGGCTGCTGCCAGTTCCTGAGCGAGGTTCACGGCTACGCTTTGGCGAAAACGATCAAGATCACCGGGCGTATGCAAGCCAAGCGGCTCCAACAGATCGGCACCGGCATCCAGCCCACTGCCATACACGGCCAGAGCGAAATTGTTGGGCGTTTGCAGACTTGTGCACGGCCAGACACCTTGGGCGCGCAAGGCCGCAGCGTTCTTTTGCATCCATGTCTGGAGGGCTGTTGTGCCGGTTTTTTCGGTGCCGATATGCAGCACGAGGCGCATCGCCTCGCGCTGGGTCATGGCGGTCAGGGTCTTTCTCAGCGCCTGACGGAACACGTATCAGCCGCGCAGGATCGACCGCCCCGCGTATTCGGCGGTTTCCGCGAGCATTTCCTCGATGCGGATCAGTTGGTTATACTTGGCCAACCGGTCCGAGCGTGCCAGCGAGCCGGTCTTGATCTGACCGCAATTCGTCGCCACCGCGAGATCGGCAATCGTC
>CAYZAD010000439.1:0-1957 GCA_964476315.1 uncultured Rhodobacterales bacterium | reverse complement strand
ACGGCAAGGTCGGCGCGCCGGTCAAGGGCGCGACCCTGATCGGCGACGGTGCCACGGCGCTGAAACAGATTCGCGCCCTTGGCAATGACACGGCGCTCGATCCGGGCATGGGGAATTGCGGAAAGCAGGGCCAATGGGTTCCCGTGGGGGTCGGACAACCGACCGTGATGATCGGCGGGCTGACCGTGGGTGGCGCGCAGGCGTAAATTCAATTCAGTGTTTTCAGTGCATTACAAAGAGGCCGCGCTTTTTCCTGCGTCTCTTCCAGCGTCGTTTACAGCTGATTAACCACTGACGGCCTATTCCTGTCTGTGCAAGCAGACGGGGACAGGCTGACATTGGAACGCAACTCTTCCACTCACCCCCTATTCCCACCCACCACGGAAGACCAAAGGTTTGACTGGCTCCGTCTCTTGCGCTCTCGCCGTGTCGGGATCAGCACCTTTTACCGCTTGATGCGCGATCACGGCACAGCGGCAGAGGCGCTGATGCATCTGCCCGAAATCGCGCGCAGCGCAGGGGTCGACAATTACACGCTGTGCCCCGAAGCCGTCATCCATGCAGAATTGAAAGCCGCGCACGCACATGGCGCGACCCTCGCGTGCCGGGGCGACGCGCAGTATCCGGCGGCCTTGCTCGATCTTGACGACGCACCGCCGCTGCTCTGGGTTGTCGGGTCTGCTGAAATCCTGTCCAAACCCCAAATCGCGCTTGTTGGCGCACGAAACGCATCCTCTCTCGGGACACGCATGGCGCGGGCACTGGCTGCCGCCCTGGGGGAGGCGGGATACATCGTGGTGTCCGGCATGGCGCGGGGGATCGACACGGCTGCGCATATCGCGGCCCTGAAAACCGGGACGGCAGCCGTTCTGGGGGGTGGGGTCGATGTGCTTTACCCGGCCGAAAATTCCAAGCTGGCCGAAGAGATCGTCGCAAATGGCGGCGCGCGCGTCAGCGAACAACCCATGGGCCTGCAACCGCAAGCCAGGCATTTCCCCGCCCGCAACAGGATCATCTCCGGTCTTGCACGGGCCGTTGTCGTGGTCGAGGCGGCGGCACGCTCCGGCTCTCTCATCACCGCACGCACCGCGCTTGATCAGGGCAGGGATGTCATGGCCGTTCCAGGCCACCCATTCGACGCCCGTGCCAGCGGTTGCAACATGTTGCTGCGCGATGGGGCACGTCTGGTGCGCAACGTGGACGACGTGATTGAGGCACTTTCGCCGATTGCGCCGCCTGCGGCCGAACAGCCCTCCGAATTGGTGGTGCAAGAGCGCCCCCTGGCAGATGCCGCGAAACTGCATCAGCAAATCCTCGACCGGCTTGGCCCATCCCCCATCGGTGAGGACCAGTTGATTCGCGACCTCGGCGCAAGCTCGCAAGCCGTGTCGCCGGTGCTGACCGACCTGGAACTTTCCGGTCGCATATCACGGCAACCCGGCGGTCTGATCGCGAGTGTCGGCTAGGGCCGGATCGCCGACCGAACACGGCCCTGCGCCGTCCTTTCAACCTTCGCAACGCACGGGCGCAACAGGCCTGAGAGCCGCCTTGGGCAGGGGCGAAGTGGATTGTCGCAATTGACAAATCGCGCTTGCACCCCACATCTTGCGCCGCCATACGCGGTCTATCCAGCCTGCGCTCGGACCCATCAGAAAGGTACGCATTTCATGCCAGTTGTCGTTGTCGAATCCCCGGCAAAAGCCAAAACGATCAATAAATATCTGGGGTCCGACTACACTGTTCTGGCGTCTTATGGCCATGTGCGCGACCTGCCGCCGAAGGACGGATCGGTCGACACGGAGAACGACTTTGACATGAAATGGGAGGTCGCGGCGGACTCGCGCAAACATGTCGCGGCCATTGCCGACGCGCTGAAATCCGACGATGCGATCATCCTCGCCACCGACCCCGACCGCGAGGGCGAGGCGATTTCCTGGCACCTCAAAGAGGCGCTGAC
>CAYZAD010000438.1:0-1977 GCA_964476315.1 uncultured Rhodobacterales bacterium | reverse complement strand
CGAACACCTTGAGAACCGCGTGACCCGCCATGATGTTGCCGGCAAGACGAATGGAATGGCTCACCGGGCGCACGAAGTACGAAATCACCTCGATCACGGCGAGGATCGGCCGCAGGGCCAGCGGCGCGCTCGACACCCAGAACAGGCTCAGGAACGACGCACCGTTCTTGACGAAACCAAGAATGGTCACGGCAAAGAACACGCCGAAACCCAGGATCGCCGTCACCGCGATATGCGATGTGGGCGAAAAGGACATCGGGATCAGCGCCAGGAAGTTCGAGAACAGGATGAAGATGAACAGCGTAAAGATGTAGGGGAAGTACTTCACCCCGTCCTTGCCGGTCACATCTTCGACCATCTTGTAGACAAACCCGTATGCCAGCTCGGCAATAGACTGCGTCCGCGTCGGAACCGTCGCACGCTTGGATGTGCCCAGAACCATCAGGCCGACGACACAGGCCACCGCCAGCAGCAACCACAGCGTGGAGTTGGTGATGGTGAACATCCCCACAGCCCCGTCACCGAACAGCGGCTTTACGATGAACTGATCCATCGGGTGGAAAACAAGGCTGCTGCCTTCGCTGTGACCGTCAGCTTCCGTCGCCATGGCGTTCCCTCTCGTCCTCTCCGGCCTGATCGGCCAGTTTCCTTGTCTGGAACTCCTGCGCGGTGCGGATCATCACGTTCACCCCCGCGGCAAAGCCCAGCAATGCAAACAGCACCATCAACCAGGGGCTCGTGCCAAAAACGGCGTCCAACCCGTATCCGATGCCAAATCCGATCCCAAGACCGGACACCAATTCGATCACCATCCGCCAGGCCTGTTGCGCCTGTGAATAGTGTTCCTCCTGATGTGGCGTCTCTTCCTTGGCCCCCTTGGCCGCCGCAATCCGCGCTTCTAGCTCTGCCAGCCTCTGCTTCGGATCGTCTTCAGACACGCGCTCCACTCCAGTTGGAACTTTGGCAGAGTGCTACGGCGCAGCATGGTCCGAGTCAAGGCAGGGAATGATCAGCGCGAAGTCATATTAACCCATTGTAATAAAATGATTTTTCCGGAACTCGAAACCCCTCGCCAATCGGTCGCAGGCGCTGTTTCCGCTCACATGGCGCAAATCCGTCATTCAACTTTCCGGTTGAGTTTTGTGCCGCCATGCGGCACGTGCGGCTCATGGCTCCAACGCTCGACACCGTATTCGCGGCCCTTGCTGACCCGACGCGCCGTCAGATCCTGACGATGCTTCTCGAGGACGACATGGCCGTGACCGACGTGGCCGACCCGTTCGAAATGTCCCTCGCCGCGATCTCCAAACACCTGACGATCCTCGCCAATGCCGGGCTGATCAGCCAGGAAAAACGCGGTCGCGTGAAATGGTGCAAACTGGAACCGGACGCGCTTCGGGATGCCAGCGTCTGGATGCAGGCCTTCGGCCAGTTCGAAGCCATCAACCTCGATGCCTTCGAACGCTTCCTGGAAACCGAAAACCTGACCTCTGACACCTGACGCCAAACGCGTCGCCGCGTTTGGGCACTCCGTCGACGGAGTGTCCCCGGCTCACGCCGCCAGCCCGCGCCCCTTGAGCAGCGCCTCGACCCCCGGCATGCGCCCCCGGAACTTGGTGTAAAGCACATCCGCCTCTTCGGACCCGCCCGCCGACAGGATGAAGGCCTCCAGCTTTTCCGCCATCGCCGGGTCGAACGCGCCGCCCGCTTCCTCGAACGCCTCAAAGGCATCCGCATCCATCACCTCGGACCACATGTAACTGTAATAGCCCGACGAATAGCCGTCCCCGGTGAACACATGCGCAAAATGCGGCGTCGCGTGGCGCATCACAATCGCCTCCGGCATCCCGATCTCTGCAAGAACCTCGGCTTGCTTCGCCATCGGATCGGCGGGCGGCTCACCCTCGTGGAACGCAAGGTCAACCAGTGCCGAGGCCACGTATTCCACCGTCTGGAACCCCATGTCATAGGTCGCCG
>CAYZAD010000437.1:0-1996 GCA_964476315.1 uncultured Rhodobacterales bacterium | reverse complement strand
CATACATCTCCTCATACCGCGCCGCATCAACATGGGCTTTGGCTGCCAATTCTGCCGATGGCGGGTAGGTGTCGGTTGTTGCTTGTGTGGTGGAACTGTCTTTCATGATGTCTCTCCCTCGCATCACCCGGTCCTCACCAGGTGCAGAATACGCGATCACAGATGTGGTATCGCAACGTCGAGGCCATCATAGTCGCGGCTGAAAACAAATAAATAAGCAAATAAAAAACATGTACTTAGCTGTAAAATATTTTCACGTGAAGTCGAAAAAGAGTAAATAAAATTACTGGACGCAACGTAACATCCTAAAATGACACAAAACTTGAAACTGCCCAAAAAGGTAGCGTTTGCGCTAAATGCGACAGGTCGACCCATGCCGCGCTACCCAGTTCTGGGTGTGACATATTGATCCGGTATGCGGTTGTATACCTTCCAGCGGCATTGGCGCGGCATGCCTCGAGGCTGCAGGCGCGTTTGGTCGACTCGCTCCGATTCTGCCTGTTAGCGTGCAACAATTGATGCCTAGTTGCGGGTCCTGCGCTGGGGTAGAATACGCCTGACCGTGTTCGCCCATGAAAGACAGACCTGATGACCGACATTGCCGATCTTGAAAAACGCATCGCCGTGGCAAAGGGGGATATGCCCGCTGATCTGGTGCTCAAGGGGGCGCGCACGCTTGATCTTGTCACCGGTGACCTGATGGACGGCGATGTTGCCATTGTCGACGGGGTCATCGCGGGAACCTGCGGTGTGTATGCTGGCGCGACAGAGGTCGATCTGACCGGGCGCATTCTTGTGCCCGGTTTCATCGACACGCATCTGCACATTGAAAGCTCGCTCGTCACACCGTTTGAATTCGACCGTTGCGTCGCGCCGCATGGTGTCACGACAGCCATCTGCGACCCGCACGAAATCGCCAATGTCATCGGGGCTGACGGAATTCGGTATTTCCAGAACGCCAGCGCCCACACGTTGATGGATATTCGCGTTCAGCTGTCGTCCTGCGTTCCGTCCACGCATATGGAAACGGCCGGTGCGGCGCTGTCGGCGGACGATCTCGCGCCGCTCATGGGGCATCCGTCCGGGATCGGGCTTGCCGAATTCATGAACTACCCGGGTGTCATCCACCGCGATCCGGAGGTTCTGAAAAAGCTCAGCCTGTTTGCCGGTGGGCATATCGACGGCCACTGTCCGCAGTTGCGCGGTCAGGATCTGAACGCCTATGTCGCCGCCGGTATTTCGACAGAGCACGAGGCCACCACGGCGCAAGAAGCGCGCGAAAAGCTTCAGAAAGGCATGCGCGTGCTGATCCGTGAAGGGTCCGTATCAAAAGACCTCGACGCGTTGCAGCCGCTTCTGACAGAGCGCACCGCGCCCTATATGTGCCTGTGCACGGATGACCGGAACCCCCTCGACATTGCCGAAGAGGGCCATCTGGATCACATGATCCGCAGCCTGATCGCCAAAGGCACACCGCCGCTGGCGGCGTATCGCGCGGCATCGCTTTCGGCAGCCGAGGCGTTCGGTCTGAAAGACCGCGGGCTGATCGCGCCCGGCAAGCGTGCGGATATCGTGGTTCTGTCATCGCTCGAGGCCTGCGACGTTCAGCGCGTCTTCTGCGCCGGGGTCGAGGCGACGGCAGATGCTTTCGCCGGGCGCACGACGCTGCCCCCCGTGGCCCGGCACTCGGTCCATGCGCCGGTTCTGCGGGCGGAAGATTTCCGCGCCAAGGCCAACAAGGCCGAGACCGACATCATTGGCATCCTTGAAGGCAAGATCATCACCGAACACCTGAAGGACACGATCCCTGTCGTGGATGGTGACAAGCAGCCCGATCCGCGGCGCGACCTGATCCGGATCGCCGTGGTCGAACGGCATGGCAAGAACGGCAATATCGCGACCGGATTTGTCCGGGGCTTCGGGCTTGAACGCGGTGCAATCGCGTCAACGGTCTGTCACGACCATCATAACATCGCGTGTGTTGGAGTGTCGTATG
>CAYZAD010000436.1:0-1998 GCA_964476315.1 uncultured Rhodobacterales bacterium | reverse complement strand
AAACCAGCTCCGGTTCGAACACAAGCGCCCGCGCCAAGGCGATCCGCTGTTGCTGACCGCCGGACAATTGCGCCGGACGGCGGCCGCCGAAGGCCCCCATCTCGACCATGTCCAAAGCCCGCTTTACCTTAGCCTCGCGATCGGATTTGCCGATCTTCCTCACTTCCAGCGGAAAGCTGAGGTTCTCGGCAATCGTCATATGCGGAAACAGTGCGTAGTTCTGGAACACCATCCCGATGCCGCGCTTGTGCGGAGGAATGTTGTTGATCGGTTGACCATCAAGCCGGATGTCCCCGTGCGTGGCCGTTTCAAACCCCGCCAGCATCATCAGGCAGGTCGTCTTGCCTGAGCCCGAAGGTCCAAGCATCGTCAGAAACTCGCCCTTCGGCATGGTGAGGTTGAGGTCTTTGACGACGAGCTGAACGCCGTCATAGCTTTTTTGCACTCGTTCAAATTCGACGAACGCGTCGTGGTTTGACGTGTCGGGCAAAAATGCACTCCCTGATTTGCTTGCGGCTTAGTCCGCTTATGGCGAGAGACTAAAACCTTTCGCGAATGACAATGCAACATGGTTAAAGAAATTTCGCCATTTCCTCGCGATCTGCAGGAGAAATGGTCAAGAAGCACCCGCGTGCAAGGAAATCGTTCGGAGGATGCTCAGTGCTTCAGCACTTTTGACTTTGCAGTGTCCGTATTCAGAGCGCGTGGCAGACCGACATACCTGTCGAAGCGTGCATCAAATCGTTGCAAACCCTTGCACCGGGGCTGCAGGTTCGCGATTCGACGCACTGCTTCGTTGTGGCCTACAGAATCGAATCGCCCCGGATGGCGGTCCCGTCGGAAACAGGCGCATGCTGTCTTGACCTTTGACCACCCAACGGGTTCTTTAGCGCCGCGCGGCGGTTGAGCAATGACGCAAGCAAGGTCAGGACATGAGCAAATCCATCTTTACGCGCATTCGAAACAGCTTTGGCTCTCATGATCCCGCCGCAAAAACCCCCGGCGCCAGCGCCATGACAGAGCCCCCTGTGGCATCCGCTACGCCGACGGAAACCAGAACAGCGCCGGTAAAGCCACTTGTCCCGGTCGAGGCGCGGCAGACCAAAAATCAAAGGGAAGGCAAGACATTCTTCAAGTGGTCACGACGCAGGTCCCCGACCAGCCAGACCATGATGCTGGACAGCCTCAGGATCGTCTATCAGCCCATCGCCAAGAATGCCTGCTCGTCGACAAAGCGATTGATCGCGGGCCTTGGCGGTTTCGTACCCGAACAGGGTCAGGGCATCCATCATGCCCTCGACAGCCAGAATACAGGTCTGCAGTTCAAGGACAGGACGCCAGAAGACGTTGACCGGGCGCTCAACGAAGACGGGTGGATGCGTTTCGTCATTTACCGTGACCCGTTGGAACGGTTGGTCAGCGCATATGTTGAAAAGTTTGTCCAGAACCGCACACATCCGAACCAGCGCAAAACCATCGACGGGGTCATCAAAGCCGTCTTCGAAACAGACCAACCCACGGAAGAAGACTACGAGCACGGTATCACGTTTCGCGAATTCGCCGAATATATCCTGGCTGAAAACCCGAACCATCTGAACAGCCACTGGCAGCCGCAAACGCATTACATGGGGCACATCACCTTTACCCACATGTACGACGTGAAGCGCCTTGATCGCCTTGAAAACGACCTGCGCGAACATATCGGTGAAGACATCGAGCTGCCCAAGATGAACGTGTCGCGGGACAGGAGCGCGGAACTGGAATACCTGCCCATGGCCGCAGACCTGCTGCCGCGCGATCTGGTCGATTCCAAACGGCTCAGCATCCAAAGCTTCCTGCATGAAGACCTGCGTCCGCGATTGAGCGAATATTACGCGGCCGACATGTCGATCTATCGCATGGTTCAAATCATAAACGGCGCGATTTCGCGTCGCGATTGAGGGAACAATACCCGGAATTTGCTCCGGATTGGCCACAATCCAGTCAAAGTCGAAATCT
>CAYZAD010000435.1:0-2008 GCA_964476315.1 uncultured Rhodobacterales bacterium | reverse complement strand
CGGACCTACTGATTACAAATCAGTTGCTCTACCAGCTGAGCTATAGGGGCACTGGCAGGCTGATTACTCAGACTCGGCACGCTGCGCAAGAGGCAAAATGAGGATTTCTTGCGCGCCGCATTCCTGCCACGGAATGATGGTTTTCATCACGTCGCGCGCATCTATAATGCCCGTCAGACAGCGAGAAAACGAAACCCATGCAGGTTGTCCTTCATACAGGTGTGCACGCGACCGATAGCGACCGGCTGTTGAAGACGCTGTTGCGAAACCGGGACGGGTTGCGCGCAGAGGGCGTGGCGATTCCCGGTCCGGGCAAGTACCGCAAGTTGATTTCCGAAATGCTGAACGCGCTGGGCTCCGCAGGGCCGGCACCGGACGCGGGGGAGGTGCTGATCGACAGCATCCTGCATGATGACAGTGCTTCGGTGGATCGGCTGATCCTGTCCCATGAAAACCTGTTTTCCGTGCCCAAGATCGCGTTCCAGGGGGGCGTGCCTTATCGCAAGGCCGAACAACGGCTGGACATCCTGCGCGACGTGTTTGACGAGAACGGGCTGGAGGTGTTTCTCTCGATCCGCAATCCGGCCACTTTCCTGCCCGCGCTGCTGGCCGCGACGCCGCATGACAGTTTGCAGGCGCTCTTGAACGGGCTCGACCCGGCCGATCTGTGCTGGTCGCATTTCGTCGAACGGATCCGCGATGCCCTGCCGGGTGTGCCGGTCACGGTGTGGTGCGACGAGGACAGCCCGCTTGTCTGGGGCGAGGTGATCCGCGAGATGACGGGCGTGGCGCCCACATATCCGATCATCGGTGCCTATTCCCGGCTGGCCGAGATCATGTCGAAAGAGGGCATGTCGCGGTTTCGGGCCTATCTTGCCGAACGCCCCGACCTGACCGAGATCCAGATCCGCCGCGTCATGGTGGCCTTCCTCGACAAATATGCGGATGACGCAAAAGTCGAACACGAACTCGACGTTCCGGGTTGGACCGAAGACTACATTCACGCCCTGACAGAACGCTACGAGGACGACATGTTCGATCTGGGCCGCTTGCAGGGTGTGACGCTGATTACGCCCTGATGACAAAGTGCGCCTGCATGCGCGTGATGAACGCGCTTCCGGGGGGGGCTTTGGCGGCAGGCACCGTGGCCAGAGCAGCCAAACATTGCCCGAAAACTCCAGATCTGGTAGGCTATTTCCAAATCCTGACGGGGGTCGGTGGAACCTCAGGGCGTGCCGATCTGGATGTCAGGTAGATTGGATTGCACCATGCAATTTGACACCATACGGCTTGCCTACGTTCTGGATGAACTCTTGAACGCGACGATCCGGTACGAGATGCGCGGAAATGTGGGCAAAGTCAGGCCTTTGTCCAAAAGCGTGTCCCAGATATCGCAGCTCGATTGCTCTGGCTTCGTCGAATACGTGATCTACCAGGGAACCAGCGACAACGTTAACCTTCCGTCGGGCAGCTGGAACCAGAAGGACAAGATCGCGAGCGATGCGTCGCATGTGACGGCGGATTACCCGACCGAAGCGGAATTGCGGGATGACGTTGTCCGAATTGGGTTTCGCCGGACGATCATCGCAAAGGATGACGACGGCAAGATCGTGAGGACCGCAAGCGGGCGTCCGAAGAAAGCACAGGTTGGCCACGTATGGTTGGTCATCAATGGCCGGACATATGAAAGCACGTCCAGAGGGGGGCGCAGCAAAGGGCCGAAATCCCTGAAGTGGGATGCGCGCACGTCCGATGCCGACTTTTTCTACAAACTCGGACCTGCGCCCGGTTTTGGCCTGGCGCAGCTTGGTATCCTTGCGTCTCAGCGGGTGTCTGCCTTGATCTGAGCCAAGGCTCAGCGCATGCCAAGCGCTTCTTTATACATGTCCAGCACCGCTTCTTCTTCGGCGATATCGTCGGGTTCGCGTTTGCGCAGCGCGATCACCTTGCGCATGACCTTGGTGTCATAGCCCCGGGCCTTGGCTTCGGCCATGACCTCTTTCTGCTG
>CAYZAD010000434.1:0-2017 GCA_964476315.1 uncultured Rhodobacterales bacterium | reverse complement strand
CCGCCTACAAGATTCTCGAACTCGACGAAAAGTACCGCTTCCTCGTCCCCGGCGCCCGCGTCGTCGATCTGGGCGCCGCCCCCGGCGGCTGGTGCCAGGTCGCCGTCAAACGGGTGAACGCGCTTGGCGAGAAGCCGGGCAAGAAGGTCGGCACCGTCCTCGGCATCGACCTGCAGGAGATGGAGCCGATTGCCGGGTGCGAGTTGCACCAGCTCGACTTTCTGGACGAGGGCGCGGATGACAAGGTCAAGGACTGGCTCGGCGGTCGTGCCGATGTGGTCATGTCCGACATGGCCGCGGCCAGTTCCGGCCACAAGCAGACCGACCACCTGCGCATCATCCACCTGTGCGAAACCGCCGCCTATTTCGCCTTCGACGTGCTCGAAGAGGGCGGCACCTTTGTCGCCAAGGTTCTGGCCGGCGGGGCCGAAGGAGAGCTTCAGAAGCTTCTCAAGCAGCGCTTCACGAAGGTGGTGAATGTCAAGCCGCCCGCGTCGCGCTCGGACAGTTCGGAAAAATTCGTCGTCGCCACCGGGTTTCGCGGCTGACCGTACGGTTCGACCGTACGAAACGACCGGTTGGCCCGCTCCCGCAGCTGCAAAGCCACGTCCGGGCGCTGCATCTCCGGCGGCCCGTATGCGCGCCCGGAATCGGTCTGCAACTGCTCCTGACGGTGCAGTTCGAACAGTTTTTCGCGCCGCAAATCGGCGTGACCTGCTTTCTGCAGGTCAGGATAATGTCGCATAAAGCCTCCCCAGGCGGTGTGACAGGGTTGGCTAAGTGGCTGGGAAATATGGCAAATATAAGCCGTTTCAAAGGCGATCCTGCCGAAACGCCCGCGGCGGCGCGCCAAATCGCAGCCGGAACGCCCGCGTCAGCGCGGCCGGGTCTTCGTAGCCACAGCGCACCGCGATCTCGGCGATGCTGGCATCTGAGCCGTCCACCAACTGCCGCGCCGCCGTCAGCCGGATATGCCGATACAACTGCCCCGGCGTCATCCCAACCGCCGCCTGACAGCGCCGTGTCAGCGTTCGGGGACTGGTGTTCAGACGTGCGGCGAGGTCTGTAACCCCAAGTGGAGCCTCGATATTTTCGCGCATGATGCGGGTGGCGCGGGTCATCAGCGGATCCCGGACCGAGGGCAGGGCGTCGCTCCGCACCGGCGGGGTAAAGAGCGCATCCACATCCAGCGCGATCGCCGGGCTGACATCCTGCGCGATCAGGTGACGGCTCAGTCCCAATGTCGCCGACGCCCCCGCGCAGGTCAGCACATCCCGATCCGCGACCCACAGCGCCTGTTCCACGGTGACGTCCAGAAACCGCTCGGAAAAGGCATCCAGCAGGTCCCAATGGATCGTGGCGCGCCGCCCCGACAGCAACCCGGCAGAGGCCATCAGCCACGCACCCGCATCCAGTCCGAACACCGCTCCCGAACGGCGCGCCGCGATCTGCAAGGCGCGGCGCATCGCCGGGGTGTCGTTCTCAAGATGCCCGTAGCTTGAAACCACGTAGAGCCGATCCGTACGGGTCATCTCGTGGATCGGACTGTCCGGCAGGATCGCGATGCCTGAACTTGACCGGACCGGAGCGCCATCCAGACTGTGGAACCGCCACCGGTACCGAGGGCGTTTTGCAAATCCGTTCGCGGCGCGCAGGGGTTCCAGCGCGTTGGAGAGGCACAGGTTGGAAAACCGGTCCACCAGAAGGAAGGCGATTTCAATCTGGTGGTGGGTTGTTTGTGGCGGGATGTGCATGTTTGTGACGGTAGCTGCATGGTGGGTTGAAAATCCAGTGCCAATATCCCGGATATTCAAGGGGAGGGATCATATGCCGTTAGCCATGTCGAACGAGGTCTTCATCACCTGCGCCGTCACCGGATCGGGCGGTACGCAGGACCGCAGCCCGCATGTGCCGCGCTCTCCGAAAGAGATCGCCGACAGCGCCATCGCGGCGGCCAAGGCGGGGGCGGCGATTGTGCATTGTCATGTGCGCGACCCGGAAACCGGCGCCCCGTCGC
>CAYZAD010000433.1:0-2024 GCA_964476315.1 uncultured Rhodobacterales bacterium | reverse complement strand
GTCGCGGCAAGAAAGTGGCCGACATCCTGCCCAAGCGTGAAGACGCGCCGCAGGAAAGCGCCCAAGTCGCTGAGGAGGCCTGATCACCATGGCTAAGACAATCGTTGTCAAGCAGATCGGTTCGCCGATCCGTCGCCCGGAAAAGCAGCGCCAGACGCTGATCGGTCTGGGCCTGAACAAGATGCACAAGACCCGCGAGCTTGAAGACACACCCGCCGTGCGCGGCATGGTCAACAAGATCCCGCATCTGGTCGAAATCATCGAAGAGCGCGGCTAAGCGTTCCGTCAACAGACAGCCCGCAACGCGTCAGCGCGTTGGGTGCGCAACATCAGGAACGCCCGCTGTTTGTCAGTGGGCGTTTTTCTTATCCCGAGGATCGGACAGGCGCATCGAGCCGACCGTAGAGCGGACACCCCAGCGTGGCCTGCAGCGCTGCGGTCAGTTCGTCGATGGTTTCGGTTGTCACGTACATGCCGCCGGTCGCATCCGCCAGACAGCGCGCCACGATGTCCTCGCCGAATTCCTGTTCGGGATTGTTCCACTGGAAATAGGCGTCATGCGGATTGAGCTGGAATCCGATCACGTGCACGGTCAGGTCGTAGGCCTGATCGGCAAGCTGCGCACCAAGCGCACAGGGACGGCCGCCGCAGGTTTCGGACCCGTCTGTCAGCAACACGATGACCCCGGGATCGGTGCGGTACTGCATCACTTCGGCGGCCTGCGCCACTGATGCGGTCAGCGGGGTGAGCCCGCCGGGTGCAAAGCTGCGGGTGGCTTCGAGGATGGGCTCTGCCGATTTCTCGATGGGCAGAAAGCGCAGCGAAATGCCTTCACAGGCATCGCCCACCTGTTGCGGGCCGTAGATCATCAGGCCGACGCGGCGCACATCCTCGATCGCGGGCAGGGCGCGCGCCATGGCACGTTGGGCTTCGGCGATCTTGGGCAGACCCTGTATGCCCATGGACGAGTCGATCATGGAGGTCGAGCCATCGAAAACCAGCATGGCATCGGTGGTGCAATCGGGCTGTGCCACGGTTGGCAGAAGGCAAAGGGCGAGGGCATAACGCATATGGTAAACATGATGCCGGGGATCGGTTTGGACAAGTCATCAAGAGTGTCCGCCGATCCGCAGAATTGATTTTGCAACAAAACCATTCCAGAATTCCGATTTGTTGGCAAAGCGCCTTCGGATCGGGGGGAGAGATGACCGAAGTCTTGTTGGATGTGCCGCTCATTGCGCAGACGAAAAGCAGGAGCTGTTGGCACGCATGCATTCGCATGGTGAAGGAATATGCGGGCATTGTGACGACGAAAGGATTACAAAGGACCGCCCGTTTGCAACACGCCTGGAATACAAACGTCGGGGTGACGGATTACACGGGACTGGCCAAGGCGGAAGGGTTCAAGCTGCTGTCGCATAACAGGCCGCTCTATACCGTGGATTCCCTTTCGAACACGTTGCAGGAATACGGCCCGCTTTGGACCAACACGACGGATGGAACATCCTACCAACATGCGGTCGTGATCACCGGTGTGTCGAACGAGATGGATGCCGAAGAGGTTTATTTCAATGATCCCTGGCCGATAGATTCCGGGACAAGCAGCATCAAGACCCTGAAAGATTTCAATAATATGGTGTCTATGGCGCAGCAGATGTACTATCCGCCGAACATGAGGGGCGCCAAGAGGTGACGCGCCTCGAAGCACCCTCTTGATCCGGTGCCGTTCGGCCTCTATACGCCCCCGGTGGTCCTTGAAGACCCGACTCAACAATCAAGAAAAGCCGCGTGCGCCCCGTATCGCTTCGGGGGCGTTTCCGGCAAAGGAGAAGCGACATGAAACTGCATGAACTGCGCGACAATCCCGGCGCAACAAAGCGCAAGAAGCGCATCGGCCGTGGCCCCGGCTCTGGCATGGGCAAGATGGGTGGCCGTGGTATCAAGGGTCAGAAATCCCGTTCGGGCGTGGCCATTGCCGGCTACGAGGGCGGCCAGATGCCGCTCTACCAGCGTCTGCCGAAGCG
>CAYZAD010000432.1:0-2026 GCA_964476315.1 uncultured Rhodobacterales bacterium | reverse complement strand
CCGAGAAGCTGCAAATGCCGCTCGAAAAGGTCCGCAAGGTGATGAAGATCGCCAAAGAGCCGATCAGCCTTGAGACGCCCATCGGCGACGAGGAAGACAGCCAGCTGGGTGACTTCATCGAGGACAAGAATGCCGTGCTGCCGCTCGACAGTGCCATTCAGGAAAACCTCAAGGAAACCACGACACGGGTTCTGTCCTCCCTCACCCCGCGCGAGGAGCGGGTGCTGCGGATGCGCTTTGGCATCGGCATGAACACCGACCACACGCTGGAAGAGGTGGGTCAGCAGTTCAGCGTGACCCGCGAACGCATCCGTCAGATCGAAGCCAAGGCGCTGCGCAAGCTCAAGCACCCGAGCCGGTCGCGCAAGCTGCGCAGCTTCCTGGATCAGTAAGGCATGTCGTTTCTCAAGAAACTCTTTGGTGGAGGCGGTGGCAGCAAACCGCCTTCGACCCCTGCTGAAACGCATAATGGCTACACCATCTACGCAGAGCCCGTAAAAGACAGCGGAAACTGGCGCATTGGTGCGCGGATCGAAAAAGAGATCCGTGGCGAGGTCAAAATCCACCAGATGATGCGGGCCGACACGCTGCAAAGCTACGACGATGCGGTGAAGGCCTCCATGGCGAAAGCCCGGATGCTCGTGGATCAACAAGGCGACACGATCTTCGACTGATCCATCGCCAGCCATAAACGGGCCGTTGCTCAGGGCGCGCAGTGCACCCTGCTCGCGGTTCGCTCACGAATATATCACGGCGCAACACCGCACATCACCCGTGCGCGCGTGTTCCTTTTACTGAGACGGGCTGCACCCCACCTTTCGGTCATGAAAGGACACAGCCATGAAACACGTTCTCCTCGCTCTTGCTTTGCTCGTGCCGACATTTGCAGCGGCCTACCCGAATCCCAATGTTACCGCCGCTCTGAGTGCCGGTGATCTGGTCGACTCGGTGCTGACACAACCAAAGCCGACGCCACTTATCCTCGCCGACAATGCGGCGTTGCCTGCCACAGATAAATAAATCACTCACGGAGCCTGCCCTGCACCGACCTCAATCGGCGCAGGGCAGATCACAGCGTTTGCGATCCGTCCGCCGGCAAAATATGCTCCGGTCCGGAACCCGGCAAACCGCAGGTCTTGTCGCACGGAACGGACAGCGATGACGTGAACACGACTTTTTCGATCTCGACACAGGGCCCCGGACTGTACGAATTCACCCGTGACGTGTCGCGGTGGGTGAAGGGCAGCGGTGTTCTGACACTTTTCATCCAGCACACGTCCGCCAGCTTGCTTGTTCAGGAAAATGCCGATCCCGAGGTCCGGACCGACCTGACGGAATTCTTCCATCGCCTCGTGCCGCCTACCACCGACCCGGCCATGTCCTATCTGACCCATACCTACGAAGGCCCCGATGACATGCCGGCGCATATCAAGGCGTCCATGCTTCCCGTCAGCCTGTCGATTCCTGTTATGGCCGGGCGCTTGGCGCTGGGCACGTGGCAGGGCATTTACCTGTTCGAGCACCGGAACGCCCCGCAGACCCGCAAGGTTGTTGCACATTTGGCCTAGTACGCCCCCATGCCTAGCGGTGTGAATTCTCCTCTACCCAAAACTTCGCGGGTCTCCTATACTGAATGTGGATAAGTGGGAGAAACCCACACCAGAGGCAGAGACGAATAGAGGGGACTGGCCAATGCGCTGCCCGTTTTGCGGAAACATCGATACACAGGTCAAAGACAGCCGTCCCGCCGAGGATCACGTCGCCATTCGGCGGCGTCGCTTTTGCCCGGCTTGCGGAGGGCGGTTTACGACCTATGAACGCGTGCAGTTGCGTGATCTTGTCGTCATCAAGACCAATGGTCGCCGCGAAGACTTTGACCGGGACAAGCTGGAACGGTCGATCCGGATTGCCTTGCAGAAACGGCCCCTTGATCCCGAACGCATCGACCAGATGATTTCGGGTATCGTGCGCCGGCTGGAAAGCATGGGCGAGACCGACATCCCCTCCAAGCTGATCGGCGAGATCG
>CAYZAD010000431.1:0-2028 GCA_964476315.1 uncultured Rhodobacterales bacterium | reverse complement strand
GGCATCCTGCGGTTTTCGAACTTTGCCCATGGCGACACGATGGCGATTGGCACGATGTTTGCCGTGCTCGTGACATGGGGGTTGCAAGCCATGGGGGTGAGCCTTGGCCCCTTCCCCACCGCGCTTCTGGCGATCCCGTTCGGCATTGCCGGGGCTGCGGCGCTGGTGCTGCTGACGGACAGGTATGTATACAGTTTCTACCGCGCGCAGAAGGCGAAACCGGTGATCCTGGTGATCGTGTCCATGGGCGTGATGTTCATCTATAACGGGCTGACGCGGATCGTGATCGGCCCCGATGACCAGCGCTTTGCCGATGGCGAGCGGTTCGTGATCTCGGCGCGCGATTTCCGCGAGATGACAGGATTGGCGGAAGGCCTGGCACTGCGCACGTCACAGGTGATCACGGTGATCACCGCCGTGGTCGTGGTGGCGGTGCTGTTCTGGTTTCTGAACAAGACGCGCACCGGCAAATCGATGCGGGCGTTTTCCGACAACGAGGATCTGGCGCTTTTGTCCGGGATCAACCCGGAACGCGTGGTGCTGGTCACCTGGCTGATCGTGGCTTCGCTGGCGACCGTGGCCGGAGTGCTTTACGGGCTCGACAAGTCGTTCAAACCCTTCACCTATTTCCAGCTGCTTTTGCCGATCTTTGCCGCAGCCATCGTTGGTGGCCTTGGCAACCCGCTGGGGGCCATCGCCGGCGGGTTCGTGATCGCGTTTTCCGAGGTCGGGATCACCTATGCCTGGAAGAAAGTGCTGGTGTACCTGATGCCACCTGCGCTGGAGCCCGAGGGATTGGTGCAGATCCTGAGCACGGAATACAAGTTCGCGGTCAGTTTCGTCATCCTCGTGATCGTTTTGCTGTTCCGGCCAACAGGGCTGTTCCGGGGGAAGGCGCTATGAGGACGTTTCTGCTTTTTGCCCTTGTGGCCTGTCTGATCCTTGGGACCGGGGTGCTGCAAAGCTGGAATTCGGCCCTGTTGATCCTCAACATGGGATTGGTCAGTGCGGTGATGGCGCTGGGTGTGAACCTGCAATGGGGTCTTGCGGGGCTTTTCAATGTCGGCGTGATGGGCTTTGTCGCGCTGGGCGGTCTGGCGGTGGTGCTGATCTCCATGCCGCCGGTCGGTGCCGCCTGGGCGGCCGGTGGCGGGCAGATCCTGCTTGGTCTGGTGCTGGGTGCGGCCACCATCGTCGCTGCGGTGCTGGTCTGGGCCCGAACGGCGGGCCGTGTGCGCGGATGGGCGACGGGGGCGGTCCTGATCGTCGGGCTTGTCATCTACCGCATGGTGCTCGATCCGGCCGTGGACCGGGTCGAGGCTGTCGATCCGGCGCTGGCCGGATACCTGGGCGGGCTTGGTCTTCCGGTGCTGCTGGCCTGGCCGGTGGGC
Source organism: uncultured Rhodobacterales bacterium (assembly GCA_964476315.1). Classification (GTDB taxonomy): domain Bacteria; phylum Pseudomonadota; class Alphaproteobacteria; order Rhodobacterales; family Rhodobacteraceae; genus Marivita. The sequence continues at coordinate 637 of CAYZAD010000431.1, read as the reverse complement.
GGATTGCTGGCCGCCGGGGCGGCCTGGGTGATCGGCAAGACGGCGCTTGGCCTGCGGTCGGATTACCTGGCCATTGCGACGCTGGGCATCGCCGAAATCGTGATTGCCGTACTCAAGAACGAGGACTGGATGGCGCGCGGGGTGAAGAACGTGATCGGTCTGCCCCGCCCGGTGCCCTACGAGGTGGACCTGCAGAGCGATCCGGCCTTTGTCGAACGCGCGGCCGGATTGGGGCTGGATGCGACCACGGCGTCGACGCTTTATGTCAAGCTGGAATACGGGCTGCTGTTTGCCGGGGTGCTGATCGTCTTGCTGATCCTGTCGCAACTTGCACTGAACAGCCCGTGGGGCCGCATGATGCGGGCCATCCGCGATAATGAGACCGCCGCCCGGGCGATGGGCAAGGACGTCACCGCGCGTCATCTGCAGGTCTTTGTGCTGGGGTCAGCCATCTGCGGCATTGCGGGGGCGATGATGACCACGCTGGACGGGCAATTGACACCGGGCAGCTACCAGCCGCTGCGGTACACGTTCCTGATCTGGGTGATGGTGATCGTCGGCGGGTCCGGCAACAATCTGGGAGCGGTGCTGGGCGGGTTCCTGATCTGGTTCCTCTGGGTGCAGGTCGAACCGATGG
>CAYZAD010000430.1:0-2040 GCA_964476315.1 uncultured Rhodobacterales bacterium | reverse complement strand
CTAAGAATTTTCTGGAGGGTCTTGAGATTTTTCGTACGAAAAATCTCGGCCCGCCCCATAAAATTCTGGGGGCTCGGCGTGGGCAGGCAGGGGTCAGACGTGCTGCCCGCCATTCACCTCGATTTCGGTGCCCGAGACATAGCCGCTCTGGCCCGAACACAGGAAATAGATCACATCCGCTACTTCATGGGGCTGCCCCAACCGCCGCATTGGCAGTTTTTCGACAATCTTGTCCGTGCCTTCGCTGAGGATGCTGGTCTCCACCTCGCCCGGCGCAATGGCATTCACGCGCACCCCCAAGGGCCCGAAATCATGCGCCATTTCCCGCGTGAGTGCCGCCAGAGCCGCTTTCGATGTGGCATAAGCCGCGCCGGCAAAAGGATGCACCCGCGCACCGGCAATCGATGTCACGTTAACAATCGCACCCTGCGCTTTCGCCAGTTCATCCTTCAACCCGCGCCCCAGAACAACGGAGGCGAAAAAGTTGACGTGAAACACCTTGCCCCAGTCCCGCAGGTCGGTGTCGAGCGTGCTGAGCCGCTCACCATGCGGACCTTTCGGCGAAATCCCCGCGTTGTTCACCAGCGCATCGAGCCGTCCGCCATCAAGGCGTTCCTTGACGGTGCGCACCGCGTTCATCGTTTGCTGCGGATCGCTCAGATCGACCTGGATGTGGTTGCGTTCCCCGCCCGGCCAGGGGCAGTTCGGCGAAAAGGCCTGCCGCGAGCAGCTGATGACCCGCCAGCCTTCGGAGGCGAATTTCTTAACTGTGGCATGTCCGATCCCGCGACTCGCGCCGGTCAGAAGAAGAGTGCGGGGGGAGGCAGAGTCGGTCATGCCCAAAGCCTAGTCCATCGTCCAGGGGACGACGAGGGGAAAAGCCGCTTGGACGCGATTGTGGTGTCTTTTGATCTGGTCTTTGCTGTCGTGGCCGACCTGATCGCCTGTGTCGTCTTGTGGCCATACGCTGAAGGGCGCGGCCGGGCGTGAATTCTGACCGCGCGTTTGGCATGCTGGGATGACGGAAAGGCAGTTCGGGATGACGGAGGCGTCCGTAAACGATTTCATCAATTCGGTCCCGCATGCGGGGCGTCGCGAGGATGCGCGTGTGCTGGATGCGCTGTTTCGCGACGAAACCGGATTTCAGCCCCGGCTGTGGCAGGGGGCGATCATCGGATACGGGCGTTACCACTATGTGTATGACAGCGGGCGCGCGGGTGACTTCCTCGCCACCGGGTTTGCGCCGCGCAAGGCGAAGATGTCGATTTACATCATGCCGGGATATGCGGGTCTCTCTGACATCCTGGCAGATCTGGGGCCGCATCGGACAGGTGCGGCCTGCCTGTATGTCGGGCGGTTGTCGACCATCGACCTTGCCGTGCTGCGCCGGGTGATCCGCGCCGGGTTGGACACCTTGGGCCGGACATGGACGGTTGAGCCCACCTGACACATGCGTCGGGCCGCGACGTCCGTTCAGCCCGGTTTCGCGATGGTGCCTTCGATCCGGCCCTTGATGTAGGCGCGGGCCTTGCGTTCGGCGAGGCGCACGCGGATGGCGGTCAGAAACGCCTCTTCCAGGGTGGTGGAGGCAGCTGCCAGTTCGGCTGCCACCTCCATGAAGAAACGGTCATCGTCCAGATGCTTCATCGCCTTGAGCGTGTCGTCGGCGAGCTTTTCTGCCAGTTCCTCAACCTTGGCCATGCGTCGGTCCCCTAGCGCGTGTTCTCGGTCAGGCGGCGCTTCACATAAGAGGTCACGGTGTCAATCATCGTGTCCATGTACGGCTCTTGAAAGAAATGGTCGGCGCCTTCGATTTCGGTGTGGGTGACCGTGATGCCTTTCTGCTCGGCCAGCTTGCCAACAAGGCTCTTGGTGTCGGCCGGCGGTGCCACGCGGTCGGCGGTGCCGTTGATGATCAGACCCGAGGACGGGCAGGGGGCGAGGAACGAGAAGTCGTACATGTTCGCGGGTGGGCTGACCGAGATGAAACCGGTGATTTCCGGGCGGCGCATCAGCAGTTGCATGCCGATCCATGCGCCA
>CAYZAD010000429.1:0-2042 GCA_964476315.1 uncultured Rhodobacterales bacterium | reverse complement strand
TGATCCAGCCGCGCAGCACGCGCAAGCGGGTCGCCCGGGCCTTTGCCGCGCTGCGGTCGAAGCAGCAATCGATGCCGTGGAAGAAGCACGACAACATTCCGCTGTAAGAGGGACGCTGGTGCGTGCGCGCACGCACCCTACGGGAGGAGGTCATCTGTGGCGAGAGGTGGAGCTTGGCAGCATCTGACAGCTTGCGCCCTGGCGCTGAGCGGGACCGCTGCGTTCGCCACGGATGACCTTCTTGCCGTGCCCTCCGGCCAGCCGGTGACGTTCCAGGAGATGCTCTGGGACAGGCCGGGTGGCGGGCTGGTGTACCGGTTCCGGTTCGTTGCGCCGGAGATCGGACAGGCGGGACGCGAATACGAGGATGTGGAGGCCGACATGCAGCATCTGTGCGAAACATTCGCGTTGGACCGGATCGCGCAGACCGGGCCGACGCCGTCACAGATCGTGATTTCGTTCAGCCAGTCCGAGACCGAGTTCGGGGTGGCCGACCCTGACGTCACCCAGTTTTTCGAGGCCTACCGTGTCGAGGACGGGGTCTGCATCTTGGAGTTTTTCTGATGACTCTACAACATGTTGCGAAGGATCGGGGGTGGCAGCCCGGGGTTGAGTCTTTTGAGACACAAACCGCCGATCTGTCGTGCCGTGGATATCTTTTTGCCCCGGATTCGCGGTATCGTGATGCTGACTGCACCCAAGCAGTCACTACCTCGAACCGAGGACAGGCAGGGCCATCAGGTCTTGTTGGGTCCTTTGAACCTGACAGGAGAACAGGATGTCCAAGAGCATCAAGCTTCTTGCCGTGGTCGGTGTCTTTGCCGCGCTTTCCGCGTGTGCACAGAAGCAGGCCGAAGAGGAATTCGTGGTTATCGACCCAGAGCCGATCAGCTACGAGCCGAAAGAAACCGGCAAATACAAGTAAACAGACTATGGGGCGGGCGACGCTCGCCCCTTTTTCGGCGGCGGTGCGTGGGGGTGTCCCATGCTGAAGCATCGCGGCTTTCCCGGGCGGCTTCCGGGTACGGATTTCCAATTCACCATCCGCAGACCGAACCCCAAGGGGGTCACGCCGATCATCCGGCGCGAACGCTATCGCGACCGGCGGGCGCCGGACCGGCGGGCGGACACGGCCTTCATGGCGGCGCTGTGGGCGCATTTCGGCACGGAGCCATTCGAGCGCGGCAATCTTGATGCGGGACGGTTGAGCTGGCTTTTCGGCCGCGAAGTGCTGCCCTATGACGACCCGTTCGATCCTGAAAGCTATGAGTCGCTTCTGATCATTGACGAGACCGCGGCACGCGCAGCCTTTCCTGATGCATTTGAAGGCGGGGAATGGGCATGAAGCCGCTTATGTCGGGCGTGTTTGCGCGGGAAAAAGCCGATACCCTGAGTTGTGCTGCGACTTTTGTTGACGCGTATCGCGGTTCTGCGACTGTGGATATGTTCCTAGTGACGCGGCGTTGGCAGATTGCGCCGTACGTTCACCGTTACCCTTCCCCTGTCGGGCGTCTTGGTCACACCCCATGCCAAGCGCCCGACTTTTTCTTATGCAATACAAGTTGTTACGCAAAACGGCGGGCTTTTGCCCAATTTGCGGGAAACTGTGTGACACGCTGGAAATCGCGCGCGACGGGGGCTCTATCTTCTTCCTGGGCAAACACCTTTGAAGGAGCAGAGACATGCAACACCCCATCCGGACATCGGCGCGTGCCATCGCGGCGTGCGGGCTTTTCGCCCTTGCGGCCTGTGGCGACACGCTGGGCGAACAGGCGCTTTTGGGCGGCGCGGCCGGGGCAGGCACGGCTGTTGTCACGGACGGCAATCCGGTCACGGGCGCTGCCGTCGGAGCGGCCGCCAATATCGCCTATTGCCAAGCCTACCCGGAACGCTGCTGACGCTGCGGCGCGGACCACGACTTCACTGATTGCGACCGTTCGGGCCACGCGCCCGGGCGGTCTTTTTCATGCCATCGCTGCGGGATCGCTCCCCGGCCAAGAAAAGACTGACGGAAAGGGACAGACATGTTCGACAAGATCCTG
>CAYZAD010000428.1:0-2050 GCA_964476315.1 uncultured Rhodobacterales bacterium | reverse complement strand
ACACCCGCAAGATCATCGCGCCGAATGACGGTGCGTGGCCCAGCCATCACGAGGTTGAAGGACCGCTGCCCAAGACCTTCATGGAGTGGGAGATTTATCCCGAAGGCCTTTACAACTTCCTCACCCGCACGGCCCGCGACTATACCGGCGACCTGCCGCTTTATGTGACCGAGAACGGTATGGCGGCCCCGGACGTGATCGAAAACGGCGTCGTAGAAGACCCACATCGCATTGATTACCTGAACCAGCACGTGACCGCCGTACAGCGTGCGATGGCCGATGGCGCGCCGGTCAAGGGCTATTTCATCTGGTCGCTGATGGACAACTACGAGTGGGCGCTTGGCTACGAGAAACGCTTCGGCCTTGTGCATGTCGATTTCGACACGCTGGACCGCACGCCAAAATCCTCCTATCACGCGCTCAAATCTGCGTTGATACGGACCTGACATGACCGCTTTCACAGCCCTTGTTGCCGATCTGGGTGGCACCAACACACGCGTGGCACTGACCGAAGGGGGGCACGTGCACACGGGCACCATCAAACGGTTCCGCAATTCAGAGCATGCGGACCTGCCATCGGTCCTGCGGGCCTACATGCAGGATCAGACCGTGGTGCCCGATGCCGCCTGCGTTGCCATGGCCGGACCTGTCAGGGATGGTGTTGGCGAACTGACAAACCTGAGCTGGACCGTCGAGCGCGCCGCCGTGGCCGAGGCAACAGGTGCATCCACCGTGGCCGTGCTGAACGATCTTCAGGCCCAGGGGCATGCGCTTGACCACCTGACAGACGACGTGGTGCAGACCATTCTTCCGGGCCAACGTGCCGGAAGTCACGCCGCGCGTCTTGTGGTGGGTGTGGGCACGGGCATGAACGCGGCTGCGGTCTACCGTCTTGATGAGCGCACGCTCGTGCCACCGTCCGAAGCGGGCCACGTATCCCTGCCCGCACAGGACGATACCGAATTGCGGCTGCTGGACTGGATCGCGGCGAAACATGGCACTCCCGGGCTGGAGGACGTCTTGTCCGGGCGCGGGTTCGAAAGGGTCTATGCCTGGCTGTGCAGCGAAGCCGGAAGCGATGCCGTGCTGGATGCAGGCGGCATCATGGACGGCGTGAACAACGGAACGAACCCCCGCGCGGAAGAAGCCGCGCGCATCTTCGTGCGTATGCTTGGTAGGGCCACCAGCAATCTCGCGCTGGTGCACCTGCCCTTTGGCGGCATTTACCTCTGCGGCGGGGTCGCGCGGCATTTTGCGCCGCATCTCAACCGCTTGGGGTTCGAAGCTGCATTCAATGACAAGGGCCGGTTTGCAGAATTCATGCATCAGTTCCCGGTGCATCTTGTCGATGACGATTACGCGGCCCTGACCGGATCCGCAGCACATTTGCTGGAGCTGATGGGCTAGGGCTTCGGCTCTCGAATCAAATCTGCCGGACCAATCTCTTTTCCAGATATTTCAATGGCATACGCATTGTGATTGAACCAGAATCGCTCGGTCGCGGTGTCTCGCAGACGCACCCCCGTCGGCAGGGCCGTGGTCTCAACCTCGGCCCGGTGGCAGAGGTCATTGACCAAACGGTCCAGAAACGCGTCATCCCCCCAGCCGCCACAATAGATGGTGCGTCCAGAGCGCATGCAGACGGGCAGCCCTGAGCCTGTCATGAACGTGATTTCTGCTTCACCTTCAAGGTGTTCAAACCAGTTCTTAACATTCCCACCACCCTCGACCGGGATCGGCATGTCGGGTCGCAGGGTTTCCAGTCGTGCCACGGTCACGTCCAGCCCCGGCCATGCGGGTGGCAGCGGCACGGGGATGGTGAAGTCTGAGTCTCGGGCAGCAGAGCGCGGGCCGATCAGAACCTCTGCATCGCTGTCTGAAAGCGCCGTCTTCAGGTCATCCGGCATGGTCATCATACCGGGCGCGGCCACCACACGGTATCCAGTGAAGTCGCGCTGCGTCGGTGGCAGGATATCCACGGTCACACCCGCGCGCCGGAACGCACGGTAGAGGTCGAAGACCAGACCGAAATAATCCATGCCCTGCCCCT
>CAYZAD010000427.1:0-2061 GCA_964476315.1 uncultured Rhodobacterales bacterium | reverse complement strand
ACAGCGCCTACTTGAAGTTGCGGCTGTCCTTGATCTGGTCCCAGGCCCAGACCACTTCTTGCAGCTGTTCTTCCTGCGACCGGTCGCCGCCGTTCATGTCCGGGTGCAGCACTTTGATCAGCGCCTTGTAGGATTTGCGCACTTCCGCCTTGGTCCAGGTGTCCTTGCCTTCAAGGATCTCGATCGCGCGACGTTCGGTCGGTGGCAACCGCTTGGTGTGCCCCGCAGAAGACCCGTTCTTGCCAGGGTTGCGCGTTGCGTTGGCACCCAGCACCTGGTGCGGGTCTTCGATCCCCAACCTTGCCCAGGCTTTCGCCTCGGGGTCGCGGTAGTCTTTTGTCTTGCGCTCCCAGACCTTGTCCTCTGACATCTGCGCGTTCATTTCGGCTTCGGTCTTGCCGTCGAAGAAGTTCCACTTGTTGTTGTACTCGCGCACGTGCTCCTGGCAGAACCAGTAGTAATCGTCGAGCACGTCCGGCGCTTTGGGCGCGCGAAACTTGCCCGCTTCCTCGCAGCCATCGTGGTCACAGATGCGGGTCGAGGTCTCGGACGCGCCGGACATCCCCCGTCGGCCGCGGGGGTTTTTCTTCTTCGCCGATTTGATCGACATATCGAAACCGAATGGATCTGATTTGCTCATAGCCTGCCCTTTTCGACTCGGAGGCGTGAGTGTAGACCAAACCGACGCAGAGGTAAGCCCTTGGAGGCAAAAAAGTGACCCGAACAGAACAGATTGAGACACGTTTGCGCGACGCTTTTGCCCCGCGCGAATTGACTGTGCGAGACGACAGCGAAAGCCACCGCGGCCATGCCGGTTTTCAAGAAGGTGGCGAGAGCCATTTCCACGTCATCATCCGGTCTGACGCCTTTGCCGGACAGTCCCGGATTGCACGCCACCGCATGGTTCACAAGGCGCTTGGCCCCGAACTGGTCAGCGCCATCCATGCGCTGTCGATGGACCTGTCAGAGTAGGCCGCGCTTCAGCCCGGCCTAGGCCGGGCGCGTCTCTTCGCTGCCTTCCTCGAAGACAGGCTCCTTCGGCGTCTCGGTCGCCGCATCGGCGGCGATCCCGTCGCCTTCCGGCACGGCCGAGGACACCGCAGGCACGGCTGCTGTCAACACAGGTTCGACCCGCGCCGGAACCACTTCTGCCTCAGGCATGGGTTGTGCCTGCAAGGCGCGCCGAAACACCATCAGGTTGCGCCAGTTCGTGACCGATCCGGTCAGGCCCTGCCGTTCTTCCGAGGGCAGAACGTCGGTGCGGACGTATTCCCAACCCTCGGCCGCAAGCTCATTGATCGCCTGCTCCACCGCCAGCGCAAACCGCGCTTCGGCCCCTTTGACCCCCTTGACCTTGATGCCCTTGGTCGGGGCCGCGACGACTTTGTACTCGAACGCCATGCCTACTGTGCCAGCTTCTTCGACACGATCTCGTTCACCGCCTTCGGGTTGGCCTTGCCGCCGGTGGCTTTCATCACCTGACCCACGAACCAGCCTGCCAGTTTCGGGTTTTCCTTGGCTTTTTCCACCTGCGCCGGATTTGCCGCGATGATCTCGTCCACGGCTTTCTCGATGGCGCCGGTGTCTGTCACCTGCTTCATACCGCGCGCTTCGACAATCTCTGCCGGGTCGCCGCCTTCGCTGTAGACGATTTCAAAGAGGTCTTTGGCGATCTTGCCGGAAATGTCGCCTTTCCTGATCAGCGCGATGATCCCAGCCAGCTGCGCGGGCGACACCGGGCTTTGGGTGATGTCGTGGTCTTCTTTCTTCAGACGACCGAACAATTCGTTGATCACCCAGTTCGCGGCGAGTTTGCCGTCTCCGCAGGCATCCACGACCTTTTCGAAATAGGCGGCGTTCGCCGTCTCGGCCGTCAGCACGTCCGCATCGTATTCCGACAGTCCGAAGTCCTTGACGAAACGCGCTTTCTTCTCGTCGGGCAGTTCCGGCAAGGACGCTGCGATGTCATCGACCCACGCCTGTTCGATCTCAAGCGGCAGCAAGTCGGGGCAGGGGAAGTAGCGGTAATCATGTGCCTCTTCCTTGGAGCGCATCGACCGG
>CAYZAD010000426.1:0-2068 GCA_964476315.1 uncultured Rhodobacterales bacterium | reverse complement strand
AAGATTTCCTCGGGTTCGATGATCTTGTGGATCTTCGCCTCAAGCGGGTCTTTCACGTCGATCACGTAGACCCGGCTTGACCGGATGCCGGGCACGATCAGGTAGCGCCGTTCAAGGAACGCGTGGCCGGTCAGCGGTGACAATGCCGAGGAACAGGCGTTCCAGCCGAAATGGTGAAACTCGTCACCTTTGTAAGGCACGATCACCTGGTGCACGATCTGCCCGTAAGTGTCGGATTTGGGGTTCACATCGACCACGGCAATGCCGTCGGATTGTGACCCGTCTGGGCTGAGCATGACCGTGAACGCGTAGTTCTCGACCGGGGCTTGCATGGCGATCTTGGGTGACGCGTAAAACGTCGGATCGGGTCTAAGGTTCATCACTTGTCCTCCCTTGGATGAATCGAGCCCTCTTGACTGAGGCTTTCATGGTGTTGGCGCTGTCTCCTCCACAGGCCGGGTCATTTTTCTACCATGTTGTCCTGCGCAGAACGCAGACGGAAATGAGTCGTGTACAATGCGCCGATGGCCTGCAATTCGCAGACCGATCAGCCCGTGGCCTGATCTGAACCCGAAAACCTGTTTCTGTAAATCCCGGAATTTCGTTCCAGCGTTTTAATGGAGGCTTAAACGCTGGAACATTATTCCGTCACTGCCCGCCGGAGGCCTTGCCCGCCCGTTCCGCAAGCAGGGTGCTGAGCCAGTCGGGGTCCATCTCGGGCACAGATGACAGCAGCAGTTCGGTATAGGGGTCGTGCGGGGGTTGGAACATCTCGGCCTTGGGGCCCTGCTCCACGACGATCCCCTCTTTCATGACCACGACTTCGTCGGCGATGGCTTTCACCGTGGCCAGATCGTGGGTGATGAACATGTAGGCCAGGTCGAATTCGCCCTGCAGCTTGTCCAGCAGCTTGAGGATGCCTTCGGCCACAAGCTGGTCCAGGGCCGATGTGACCTCGTCGCAGATGATGAATTGCGGTTCGGCAGCCAGCGCGCGGGCGATGCCGATGCGCTGTTTCTGTCCGCCCGACAGCTCTGACGGCAGGCGGTCGATGTAGTCATCCGGTTCAAGCTCGATCAGGTTCAGCAGGTCCTTGATCCGGTTTTCAAGCTGTTTGCCCTGCAACCCGAGATACATCTGGGCGGGACGCCCGATCAGGTCGCGCAGCCGGAGCTTGGGGTTCAGCGCGGTATCCGCCATCTGGTAGATCATCTGCGCCTGCCGCAATTGTTCGCGGGTGCGGTTGCGGTAATCCGGGGGCAGGGACGTGCCGTTGAACAGGACCTCGCCGCGCCGTGGTGGCAGAAGCCCGGTGATGACGCGGGCTGTGGTGGATTTGCCCGAACCGGATTCCCCCACGACAGCCACGGTGCGGCGCGCGTGGATGTCAAAGCTGATATCCTTGAGCACATCGATGCTGCCATACCCGGCGGTGACGTTGCGGACCGACACGACAGGGGTGGTGCCTTTCGCCACTGGCGGCTGCGCGGGGCGGGTAAAGCTGCGCACGGCCCAGAGAGATTTGGTGTAGTCCTGCGACGGGTGGTCGAGCATCGTGCGGGTGTCGGCCTCTTCGACCTCTTCGCCCTTGAGCAGCACCTTGATCTTGTCCGCCATCTGCGCAACGACTGCGAGGTCGTGGGTGATGTAGATCGCGGCGGTGTCGAACTGTTCGACGATGTCGCGGATCGCGGCCAGCACTTCGATCTGGGTGGTCACATCAAGCGCGGTGGTGGGTTCGTCAAAGATGATGAGATCCGGGCGGCAGGCCATCGCCATCGCGGTCATCGCGCGCTGAAGCTGCCCGCCGGACACCTGGTGGGGATAGCGAAAGCCGATCTCTTCGGGGTTGGGCAACTGCATCCGGCGGTACAGATCGACGGCGTCGCCCTGTGCCTCGCTGCGGCTCATGACATGGTGCTGAACGGGCGCTTCGGCATATTGGTCGATCAGCCGGTGCGCCGGATTGAAACTGGCCGCTGCCGATTGCGCGACGTAGGCAATGCGCTTGCCACGCAGGCCGCGGCGCTGGTCTTCGGAGGCGGCGCGCATGTCGATCCCGTCGAAC
>CAYZAD010000425.1:0-2073 GCA_964476315.1 uncultured Rhodobacterales bacterium | reverse complement strand
AAATGCCTGCTCGGCAATCAGCTTCAGGCGATATTGCGGTCAGACGAGAGTCCACGCGGGGCATGTCGGCTCAGGGGTTTAAAAGGCGATCAATTCGCGTCGTCCTCACGGGCGTCGCGGGCCGCGATAAGCTCGGCAAGCACCTCTTCCCGGGGGCGCCAGTTGTAGCGCGTGTCCTCGACAGTCCGGCCCCAAAACGGCGTGCCGCCATAACGCCAAGGATCGAGGATCACCCCGTCATAAATCGTACCACCTGTGGGCGCGATCACGGCGCTATGGTGGATGATCCGGAACGTGGTCTGTGGCGAGATCGCCCGCAAAGGCACGAGCGTGCGAAAGCGCTCTTGGACAAGCCTCCGGTGGATGTCCTCGGCCCAATGGTTGCAGAGGCCCCGCTCCTTTACCCCAGTGTTGACCAGCGTGTTGTGAAGGATCGGCGACGTCGTGATGTCGTATTCCTCGGTCAGCTGCGCGGAGTAGGTATACGTGATCTCAGCAACACGCCGCGCCTCTGATGTATCGACATCCGGTCCCAACATGCCAATTTCATTGGCCAGCGCCGCCACAAGATCATCGCCCTGAGTGGACGGGGCTGGCGTACAAGCGGCAACGCCACCTGCAGAAAGACCAAGAGCCATGAAATTCCTTCGGTTCATCATCATGCGTTTGCCCTCCAGGCCTGAAAACTGGGTGTGGCACCCTGACCGGGCCAGCAATAGAGCATGAGAATGGCCACGCTTAAGCAACCCTTTTTGTCTGATTTCTTTAGCTTTTTCGAAATCGTTCATGTTTCGCACCCGATCTGCCGCGGCTAATTGCTTGAATTGATTGCTTCTGATCCACGTCTAGCAACTTCGAGAAAATGCGCGTCCGGCGGATCAATACTGGCGGCGGCTCCGCCCCAAGCCATTACGCTGATCTAAACAGCACCTCACCTGAGAGCCTCGCGGACTGCTCGTTACACTTCGGCTGGCCCATCGGTAATGAACGAAAAACGATCACGAAATGGCTGCTTGTCGCCCCACCATGTGCGGGTGCGGATCGTTGTTCTGGCGAAGGTCACCAAGTCCGGATGTCTGTCCCACGATAGGATCAGAACCGCAGGTGCGCGGCCCCACAATCCGCCCGTCCTCAATTGCGCGATGTACACCTTCATCGATGATCCTTCCGTTTGCGAAAAGGACCGGGAACTGTTCCTCTTGCGCTAAGGCGGCACTGTCGAAGACGGAAACAACGGCTGCGATCAAAAGTGGTGGCGTCATGGCCATTCTCCTCAACTCAAGAGATACCGTACTGGCTCAGTGATTTCTCTCAAGTGACAAGTCGTTCCTGTGGCTGCTTTATCCGCATAGCAGTCATTGCGCCTCTTTGGCCTTAAAGGGTCTCGCGTGGCTCTATCTCAGAAAACAGCTCACTGGCCCAGATAAGCACAAAACGCAAAACGGCGGGCCACTCCGGCCCGCCGTTCCAATCCCACTGACGCCAAGGCTTACGCCGCAGGCATCCGCTTTTCGACGATTTCGGCCCACCAGGAACATCCCGCCGGGATCGCCTCGTCGTTGAAGTTGTATTCCGGGTGATGCACTGAGGCGCTGTCGCCGTTGCCGACAAGAATATACGCGCCCGGCCGTTCCTCCAGCATGAAGGCGAAATCCTCGCCCCCCATCACCAGCGGGGCATCATCGCAGCCGCCCGACACGGACTTGGCCACCTCTGCGGCGAATTCGGTCTGTTCTTCGTGGTTCACCATCACCGGATAGCCCCGGTGATAGGTCACGTCTGCCGTCCCGCCATAAGTCCCGGCGACACCGGCGCAGACCGCCTTGATCCGCTCTTCCGCAAGGTCCCGCATGTCCTTTGACATGGTACGGACCGTTCCCTTGATCTGCACCCGTTGCGGGATCACGTTGAAGGCCTTCGACGAGGTCTCGAACGACGTCACCGACACCACCACCTGATCGGTCGGATCGGCGTTGCGGCTGGCAATGGTCTGCAGCGACAGGACCGCCTGCGAGGCCATCACGGTGGTGTCGACCGTTTCATGCGGTTTCGCGGCATGACCGCCGCGCCCTT
>CAYZAD010000424.1:0-2084 GCA_964476315.1 uncultured Rhodobacterales bacterium | reverse complement strand
GTTGGTGGAGCCGCCGGGTACCGCCCCCGGGTCCGAGCCGCTTATTGAACGCGCCTTTATGTCCATAGTCCCCGAGGGGACATTCCGAATATCGGGGTTTTGCAGCGCGAATTCAAGGGGTCAAATCTGACGGCTGGCGCTGCGATTGCGTCAGCAGCCAGTCCTTCAAAGCCAATGCCGCCCGATGAATCGGGCGGGCCTGTGGCTGGATCATCCAGTACCGCTGCAACCCTGAAACCACGGGCAAGGACGGCACCGGCTGCAACCTCAACGCCGCCACCATGGCATCGGTCGCCGGTGCCCGCGCAAGGGCCAGGCCATCCCCCTGCGCCGCCATCATCAGGGCCAAAGGCGTCGTGTCCACCATGGCAAAGCGCATGTCCGCGATCTGCACAGTGCCCTCCCGCGCCAAGATCTGATGCCACCCCGCCCGATGTGTCGCCACCTCGATCAGTTTGTGCCGCGACAGCCCGTCGGCATGGGTGATGGAGCGCGCAATATCATCCCGGGCCACGGCGGACAGGGTTTCGCCGAACATCGGCTCCGCGTTGTCGGGGAAATCCGTGGCCGAGCCGAACGCGATCTGCAAATCCGGCTCGCGCCCCGGCAGAACCGTGCGGAAATCGGATAACAGATTGCCGGTGATAAGCGTCACCGACACGTTTGGATGCGCCGACTCGAACGCCCGAACCTGCTCGGGAAGCCAGCTCATCGCCAACACCGTGACCGCCTGAAGCGTGACTGTCCGGTGCGACGGATCGCCAAACAGCGTGGCCGCCGTGGTTTCAACCGCGGCAAGCGACTGGCTGACCACCGGCAGAAACGCCCGCCCCGCTTCGGTCAGGATCACCTGCTGCGCGCGACGCTCGAACAGGGCCTTGCCCAAATGGGTTTCCAACGCCCGAATCTGCTGGCTCACGGCAGGGGCGCTCATGTTCAACCGCTCGGCTGCGCGGGCAAAGCTCTCGGCCCGTGCCGCGGCCTCGAACACGCGCAACCAGTTCAAAGAGGGCATCCGACGCCGCGACATACCCGAGCATAAGCAAAACTTTCTCTGACGCACAACACTCCTGACTTTTCTCATCACGACAGGCCCGGCACTGTCAGCGCAACGGACGCGCACAGGAGACCCCGATGACCCGAATGGATTTTCGCCAGGATTATGCTCGCGACGGCTTTGTTGCCGGGCTGGACGTGTTTAACCCCGAAGAGGTGCAAACCATCCGTCACCAGATCGAAACGCTGGAACGGGATCACGCCGCAGGTGCCGGGGGTCATGACCTGAACCAGTTTTTCCGCGTGAACGGTCAGTTGGTGATTCCCCTGCTGGCCGATCTTGCCCGGACACCCGCCATCCTTGACGCTGTGGAAAGGGTGCTTGGCGCCGACCTTCTGGTCTGGTCAGTCGAGCTGTTCATCAAGGAGCCGGGCAGCACCAAGACAGTGTCCTGGCATCAGGACCTGACCTATTGGGGCATGGGCGAAACCGATGACGAGGTGACGGCATGGGTCGCGCTGTCGGATGTATCGGTTCAGGCGGGCTGCATGCGCTTCATCCCCGGCAGCCACACAAAGGGGATCGTGTCGCACACCGACACGTTCGGCGCGGACAACCTGCTGTCGCGCGGTCAGGAAATCCCCGACATCGACGAAACACAAGCCAGACACGCCCCCCTGAAACCGGGACAGATGTCGCTGCATCACGGACGATGCTTTCACGCCTCAAGCGCCAACCTGTCGGACGACCGGCGCATAGGCCTCGCAATCCGCTATGTAACACCCGATGTCCGCCTGCCGGAACTGGGCCGGGACTATGCGATGCTGGTGCGCGGCACCGATGCGCGGCAGGGCTGGATCAACGTCGCCGGACCGCGTGGCCTGTTCCACCCGACCGATCTGGCGCTTTACGACAAGGTGTTGCAGGATCAATCTGCGGTTCTGGCCGCAGGCGCAACCGGAGCCGTCGGCTTGTACGGCAAGATTTAAGGGGCAACCGCATGACCGAAACTCAGACCGTGTCCTTCACCCAGATGAAGGACGGCACAAAAGAAGACTACGAGCTTCTGGAAAAGCTGGAAAAACCG
>CAYZAD010000423.1:0-2085 GCA_964476315.1 uncultured Rhodobacterales bacterium | reverse complement strand
TGTATCCCGGCGAACCGGGACCTGTTGAGACGCGTCTCTCATGGTCTGAACGCGCGATGCGTCCGCAGAGAGAGGGTAGTCGCCTGGGGTGTTCCGCCAAAAGACGGAACGGGTATCGGATCCAATGACGGGGGTTATGTCGCGCGGGTGTTAACTGCTTGATAACCCACCGTACGGCCCGCTGTGTGGAAAGACCGTGGCATGTGCCCCGGGGCCGCGTTGCGAAGCGCGGTCTTCAAAGCCGGTCCAATGGCCCTATACCGTCAGTTGTGCGGCCTCGCGGGCCAGTTCCTCGATCGCGGCCCAGTCGTGCCGGGCCACAAGGTCTTTCGGTGCCACCCAGCTGCCCCCGGCGCATACCACGTTCGAAAGCCCCAGATATGTGGGCGCATTGGCAAGCGAGACACCCCCCGTGGGACAGAAGCGCACCTGCGGGATCGGTGCACCGATGGCCTTGAGGGCAGGCGCACCGCCATTGGCCTCGGCTGGAAAGAATTTCTGCACGCTGTAGCCCCGCTCCAGAAGCGCCATCGCCTCGGACGCGGTTGCCGCACCGGGCAGAAGCGGCAGATCGGCGGCCTCGCATGCATCGAGAAGACGGTCCGTCGCCCCGGGCGAGACACCGAATCGCGCCCCGGCATTGACGGCATTGGTCACATCTTCGGGTGTCAGCAAGGTGCCCGCACCGACCACACCGCCCTCGACCTGCGCCATCTCGCGGATCACGTCGAGCGCCGCGGCAGTGCGCAACGTGACCTCGAGCACCGGCAATCCCCCGGCCACCAAGGCTTCGGCCAGGGGGCGCGCCACGCTGACATCCTCGACCACGAGGACCGGGATGATCGGCGCCAAGGCGCAGAGTTTTTCGGTTTCGACGCTGGCTTCCATGGCTGTGATCATTGTGTCTTCTCGTGTCTGTTCAGTTGAAAGGGATGGTGCGGTTCAGACGACCACGCCCGCGCCGGTCTCGGCCAGGCCGACATTGGCCCGGAAGGCCGCGAACAATTCGCGTCCGACGCCGTGGCCGTTCTGGCTCAGATCTGCCGTTACGGGGGTGCGCTGGTCGAACCCTTCGGCCAGGCAATCGATCTGGCCTGTCACAGCGTCCACACGCACGATGTCGCCGTCGCGCACCCGTGCCAATGGTCCGCCATGGGCGGCTTCGGGGCTGACATGGATGGCGGATGGCACCTTGCCCGAGGCGCCGGACATGCGGCCATCGGTGACAAGCGCAACCTTGAGCCCGCGATCCTGCAGAACGGCCAGGGTGGGGGTCAGGCTGTGCAGTTCGGGCATTCCGTTCGAGCTGGGCCCCTGGAAACGGACAATCACAACCGTGTCTTCGGTGAATTCCCCGTTCTTGAACGCGGTTTTCACGTCGTCCTGGTCATGGAAGACACGTGCCTTGGCCTCGATCACGTGGCGTTCGGGGGCCACGGCCGATGTTTTCATCATGCCCTTGCCCAGATTGCCTTCGAGCTGTTTCAGGCCACCGGTCGGCTGGAACGGGTCGCTGGCCGGGCGCAGGATTCGGTCATTCTGTGTCTCGCCCGCGCCGGGGCCGTAGACGACGCGCCCGTCAGCGACTTTGGGTTCCTGCGTGTACAGGTTCAGCCCGTCGCCTCCGACGGTTTTGACATCTTCGTGCAGCAAGCCGGTCTTGAGCAACTCGCCGATCATGAAGCCGAGGCCGCCCGCCGCGTGGAAGTGGTTCACGTCAGCCAGACCGTTGGGGTAAACCTTGGCCATCAGCGGCGTGACCGACGAAATGTCGTCGAAATCCTCGAGCCGAAGTTCCACACCGCAGGCGCGTGCCATGGCAGGCAGGTGCAGGACGAGGTTCGTCGATCCGCCGGTCGCCATCAGCCCGACCATGCCGTTGACAAAGGCCTTTTCGTTCAGAATGTCACACACCGGCCGGAAATCGTTGCCCAACTGCGTGATTTCCAGCGCACGTTCGGTCGCAGCCACGGTCAATGCCTCGCGCAGCGGAGTGCCGGGATTGACAAAGGACGCGCCGGGCAGGTGCAGGCCCATGAATACCATCAGCATCTGGTTCGAATTGGCCGTGCCGAAGAAGGTGCA
>CAYZAD010000422.1:0-2105 GCA_964476315.1 uncultured Rhodobacterales bacterium | reverse complement strand
GCGAACAGCGTGCCCTCGCGCCGGATGCCCACCACGATCGACCGCAAGGTCGAAAACAGGTCGGTCAACTGCCGCAGCGGCGTGTTCACGATCGGGCAATCGTCGTCGATGGTCAGCCCCATCAGGGCGGCGTCGCCCTCAAGAAACGTCTCCGTGTCAAAGGCCGCAGGCGCGTTCAGGCGTTGCAGCGCGGCCTCCGCCACCTCCATCTCGGGGCTGATCACCACGTCGATGGGCATGTGATCCCGGCGGTACAGGTCCGAGTAGATCGCCGTCAGGTAGGATTTCGACCGCAGGCGCGCAATCTTGCGCGGCACCTCGAACACCGAATGCGCCACCTGGCAGGTCACCATGTTGACCTCGTCCGAATAGGTGGCGGCAATGATCATGTCCGCATCCCGCGCGCCCGCCTGCTCCAGCACATCCGGATACGAGGCAAACCCCGCGATCCCCTGCACATCAAGACTGTCCGTCGCCCGCCGCACAAGCTCGGGATTGTTGTCGACAACGGTGACGTCGTTGCGCTCTCCGGACAGATGCCGCGCAATCTGCCAGCCAACCTGACCCGCTCCGCAGATGATGACTTTCATGGCATGTGCCCGTTGCCGGACCCCTTGGCTGTGACGCAGCCTTCTGTGTGGCAGAGGTCCGGGGTCGGGTCAATTGCAGAGGGGCGTGAAGCCGCACCCCCACAGGAAGCGTGCTCAAACCAACCGCGCGCCCACACACCGCACAACGCTCCTCCGCGCATGGCCGACGCGCGCGGCGGCGATCCAACCGACGAATCCCTCGATCTTTCCCGGCCACATCCGAAGAAGATCAAAGCGGAGCACTGGCCCCACCAAATCGCCGCCGCGTGGGGGCGCGTCGGCGATGCGCGGCGGGCTGCGCCCGCTGTTTCGCGCGAAATAGCGGAAACGGCCCATACCAGCCATTCATCGGTTCAGACCACGCCGCAATGCAGATTCGCCGAACCGGAATTCCGCCGCGAGCGCAATATCCGGCGATAATCGAAGTCACACATTGCGGGACAAAGCTGACATTCTGGAATTCGCTCTATAGGATTCACTTATTGCATGGCTACGGCGACAATAACGGAGTGATATGTTGCAATTTGAAGAAGAGATTCATGATCTGGAACGCTTACGTGAACTACTGCCGTTTAGCGAAACGGCTCCAGCTGCGCTGAAAGTCTCGGATCGTCTGAATGAAGTCGGCCGAGAGTTCATTGAGCTATCACCCTTCATTGTCATAGGCACAAAGGACAAGAATGGGCTCATAGATGTCACGCCGAAAGGTGACCCTGCTGGCTTCGTCAAGGTGCTGGATGACAAGACCCTCGCAATACCCGAACGGCTCGGAAACAATAGAGTAGACGGTTTTTGCAACATTCTGACCGATCCAAACGTCGCGCTAATTTTCATTGTCCCCGACCACAACTTCACCTTGCGGGTGGCGGGAAAAGCAAGAATCGTGCGTGACGGGGCACTCTGTTCGCAGATGGCAGTGAATGGGAAAGAACCAGAAATCGCTCTTGTCGTGGATATTGAAGAGGCTTTCATGCATTGCTCGAAATCCCTGATCCGTTCAGGGATTTGGCGCCACGAAACTTGGCCTGAACGTGGGACTGCACCCCGGCTTGCGGACTGGCAAGTGACAGTGGTTGACGATGGCCGGACTGTTGACGAAGTTTTTGCCAAGCAGGACCACGACGAAAAAACTCGGATGTACTGAGGCCGAGCAAACCGGTAGGTTTGAGCTTGGAACCTCCATGCGAAGGTGTAGCAAGAACTGCTTGCGGGTGGGATTTTGAACTTCGACTTCCACCAGTAGCACCATTGCCTCTCTTAGGAGCGGAGAATGGCCGGCTCCCGCGCAAATCGCGGGCCTTGAAAACCTTACCAAACCCTTAAAAGGTCCACTTCGGACCCAATGTTTCGCGCGCGAAACAATAGAGCCAGAACGGACCTATGCACGCAGAGCCGCGCGCCGGTCGGAGGTTCGGCGGGCCGTCACCCGGCCCGCCCCTGTCATGCCGCCGTGTTGAACCTGGCGGGCACGCGTTCGCCGACGATGCCTGTATCGAACAGCCGGGCGATCTCGGT
>CAYZAD010000421.1:0-2105 GCA_964476315.1 uncultured Rhodobacterales bacterium | reverse complement strand
CTCCCGACATCTTCGGTGTAAACGAAGCGCTCTACCAACTGAGCTAATCACCCGCTGGCGTGTCGTTTAGCCAAGGCCCAACCTGCGCGCAAGAGGCTAAGAACAAATTTCCGCCCGGTCGCGGCACCTTTTCATTCTGGTCGTTTGAACGGCTGTCGATGCCCGTCCTCCGGAAACAAGAAATACCGGCCTTTTGACGATGAGGCCTGCGATATGTCGGCACCATACCGCACCGCGCCAAGGGCTCGCCCCACATATGGCCGACGGCCAAAGGCACACCACATCGCGCCAAGCGGCGGTTCTCTGTCAGTGCTGCCAATCAAAGAGAGAATGGTGGGTGATAAGAGATTTGAACTCCTGACATCTTCGATGTGAACGAAGCGCTCTACCACTGAGCTAATCACCCATTGCGCGCAGGTTTAACGTTACTCTGCGGCCTGTGCAAGTGGGTCCGGAGAGGCGTTTTGGTGGCTTTCGTTCCGGCGCAACCGTGTCGTGATGACATGCGCCTTTGTGGTCTTCTTCATGCGCGTGACCTTGAGCTTACCCATGGGCGCCAGGTTCAGTTCGCGACCATCGGCAATGGTTTCGCCCAGAACGGCCAGCATCGCTTCGATAACCGGCTTGGCATCGCGTTTCTTGATCCCGCTACGCGCAACCACGGTTTCGATCAGCTCTTTCTTCTTCAGCTCTGGCGCCGCGATTTTGGGCGCATCATTCACCACAACCTCGGGCGGGTTTGCCGCCGGTTTTCTTGCAGATGATGCTGGTCCCGCCTTGCGTGGTGCGGAGCGCGTGGACGTCATTTTTCGTGTCGTCGCCATGTGTGCCATCCTTTTTTGTCTGCTCGTTTTAGGGGCGCATGTCGCGACCATAACAACACTGCACGCATTATCCAGTGTCGAGTCCGCTGCAAGCCGCAAAATCAAGGATAAATCGCTGAGTATTGTGGTTTTTGACACGCCGGAACGAAAAACGCCGCCCGAACAAGCGGGCGGCGTTCGTTTCGAACAAAGCTCGAAATCAGTGCGCGATGGCGGATGACCCTTGCGCGGCCGCTTCGGATGCCCGCGCGGCAGCAGCGGCTTCTTCTGCGGCCTCGTCCCATTCGATCGGCTCAGGCTTGTCGACCAAAGCCAGCTTGAGAACGTCAGACACGTGTTCCACAGGAATGATCTCCAACCCGTTCTTCACGTTATCCGGCAATTCCGCGAGGTCCTTTTCGTTCTCTTTTGGAATGAGAACGGTTTTGATCCCGCCCCGCAAAGCGGC
Organism: uncultured Rhodobacterales bacterium; assembly: GCA_964476315.1. Classification (GTDB taxonomy): domain Bacteria; phylum Pseudomonadota; class Alphaproteobacteria; order Rhodobacterales; family Rhodobacteraceae; genus Marivita. The sequence continues at coordinate 833 of CAYZAD010000421.1, read as the reverse complement.
AAGCAGCTTTTCTTTCAGACCACCGATGGGCATTGCGTTGCCCCTCAGGGACACCTCCCCGGTCATCGCGATGTCGCGCTTCACGGGAATGCCTGTCAGGACGGACACGATGGAGGTCACCATGGCCAGACCAGCCGACGGGCCATCTTTGGGCGTCGCGCCATCCGGCACGTGCACGTGGATGTCCATCTTGTCGAACTGCGGCGGCTTCACCCCGATCTTGGGCGAGATGGACCGCACATAGCTAGACGCAGCGTCGATGGATTCCTTCATCACATCGCCCAGCTTGCCGGTGGTCTTCATCCGGCCTTTGCCCGGCAGTTTCAGCGCTTCGATATGAAGCAGATCCCCGCCGACCGAGGTGTAGGCCAGACCGGTCACCACACCGACCTGGTTTTCATCCTCGGCAAGGCCGTAGCGATACTTCCGGACGCCCAGGAAATCATCAAGGTTGTCAGGTGTAACCACCACCTTGTCGACTTCCTTCTTGACGATCTTGGTCACCGCCTTGCGCGCCAGTTTGGAAATCTCGCGCTCAAGGTTCCGGACACCGGCTTCCCGCGTGTAATAACGGATCACATCGGTCAGCGCCTCGTCGGTCAATTCGAACTCGGACGGCTTCAGCCCGTGGTTCTTGACCTGCTTCGACAGCAAGTGACGCTTGGCGATCTCGGCCTTTTCGTCTTCGGTATAGCCGGCCAGCGGAATGATCTCCATCCGGTCAAGAAGCGGCCCCGGCATGTTGTAGCTGTTCGCCGTGGTCAGGAACATCACGTTCGACAGGTCGTATTCGACCTCAAGGTAGTGGTCCATGAACGTGCTGTTCTGTTCAG
>CAYZAD010000420.1:0-2107 GCA_964476315.1 uncultured Rhodobacterales bacterium | reverse complement strand
CGACACGGCCCTCGGTCCACATCTCGAGCATCTCGCCGAAGTTGATGATGAACTCCCCCGGAGGCGCCTGCACCGGCAGCCAGTCACTGCGCCCGCGCGGCTGCACCTCGAGCCCCGGTTGTCCATCGGTGGCCAGAAGCGTCAGACAGCCGTAATCCGTGTGCGCACCGATGCCGAAATCCTTGTCCCCGGCCCAGTCCGGACGCGGCGGGTAGTAATTGCCCCGCAAGAGCGCCATCGGGCAGTCGAACTTGTCTTCGAAGAAATCCGCATCTGCCCCGATGGACATGGCAATCCCCCGCAGAATGCCCCGGGCCACGTCCAAAGCATCGTTATAATAGGCCCGGATCACCTGCTCGAACCCGGCCGGACGGTCCGGCCAGTGGTTCGGCGCATAAACCGGTAAGGCCACGCGCATGTCCCCGTCCGGCAGGGTATAGCCGCAATCGAACACTTCCTTGTAATCGGGATTCGCATTCGGATCGACCTGTTCCGATTTCGGTGCGCCCCAGCCGCGGTTCGACCCGGTGCGCGCCATGTTCACCTGGTCCTTGATCTCGACCGGCAGCGCAAAGAACGCGCGATAGGCGGCCAGCACGAACCGCATCCGCGCCGAGGTGAATTTGGTGTTGTAGACCGTGGCAAACCCCACCTCTTCGGCGGCCTGTTTCATCTGCGCCAAAGCCTCCGGATCGCCCTGAGCCAGTGCCGCTGCATCAATTCTCGGGATCATGTCGCCCCCCTCCTGCCGTACGCGCGACCTTTGCCATCTCGGACCGTCTCCCGCAACAGCCCTTGACGTCACCCGGCACGCCGCGATGATGCGCAGGACACAGCAGATCAGGGAACGACCGCCATGCGCCGCAAACTCGCCGCCGGAAACTGGAAAATGAACGGCCTGACCACACAGCTTTCCGAAATCGATGCGCTGCAGGATGCGGCCTCCGGCGCGGCAGAGGTTCTCATCTGTCCCCCCGCCACCCTGATCGGGGCCGCCTCCTCCCGCGCGGGCAAGGTGAGGATCGGCGGTCAGGACTGTCACAGCGCAGCCTCGGGCGCACATACCGGGGATGTATCGGCCGCCATGCTGAAAGACGCAGGCGCAAGCCATGTCATCCTGGGCCATTCCGAACGACGCGCCGATCACGGCGAATCCGATGCGTTTGTGGCGTACAAGACCTTGGCAGCCTGGGACGCCGGTCTCTGCGCCATCGTTTGCGTCGGCGAAACGCTCGAGGACCGCGAGGCTGGCAAGACGCTCGACATCATCGGCGGACAGCTTGCTGGGTCCCTGCCCGACGACTGCACCGGCGAAAACACCGTCATCGCCTATGAACCCGTCTGGGCCATCGGCACTGGAAAGGTCCCCACCACCGATCAGATCGCCGAGGTTCACAGCTTCATGCGCAGCACCCTGATCCAGCGCTTCGGAAACGACACCGCCCAAGCCATCCGCCTGCTCTATGGCGGCAGCGTCAAGGCGTCGAACGCGGCCGAGATCTTTGCCGTGGCGGACGTGGACGGTGCCCTTGTCGGCGGGGCCAGCCTGAAGGCCAGCGATTTTGCCCCCATTGTGGATGCGCTGAACGCTGTCTGAGCAAACGAGCCATGCGCCGTTTCACACAAGATCCCACCGACCCGGTTTTCGTCCAGAACCCCTACCCGTTCTATGATCGCCTCCGCACCGCGGGTGATCTGGCATGGTGGGCCGACTACGGCATGCCCTGCGCCGCAAGCCACCGCGCGGTGCACAGCATCCTCCGCGATCGCCGCTTTGGTCGTGAAGTCCCTCCCGAAATGGCCCCCGCCATCCCCGATCACCTCGCGCCTTTCTATGCGGTCGAGGCCCATTCGATGCTGGAGCTTGAGCCGCCCCGCCACACCCGCCTGCGCGGCCTCGTCCTGCGCGCCTTCACCTCGCGCCGGATCAAGGCGCTGGCACCTGAAATAGCCGCTTTAACCCACGAGAAAATCGACGCTTTCCCCTCGGGCACCCCCTTCGACATCCTCACCACCTTCTGCCAACCGATCCCGGTGATCGTCATCGCGCGACTGCTCGGCGTGCCCGACGACATGGCCCCGCAACTCCTGCGCTGGTCGAACGCGA
>CAYZAD010000419.1:0-2155 GCA_964476315.1 uncultured Rhodobacterales bacterium | reverse complement strand
TCATCCCCATCGCCACATCGGCAAAGGGGCGGAAGGCGGCGAAGTCGATGCTGTCGAGTGTTTCGGCGGGGACGTCGATGCGCGGCAGGTCAAGATGGCTGTCCATCTGTGCAAGGCCATGCCCGGGAATGTGTTTGATCACCGGAAACACGCCGCCTGCGGTGCAGCCCTCGGCCACGGCGCGCCCGATTTCCACAACCAGCGCAAGGTCTGATCCATAGCAGCGGTTGCGCAGGAACGGGTGCGTTTGCGGGCGCGCGACATCCAGCATCGGTGCGCAATTGGCATCGATGCCAAGGTCCCGCAATTCCCGTGCGATGATCTCGTATCGCAGGGCCATGCCGGCGGCCGCGTTGTCGCCCAGGCGGGCCACATGATCCAGCGGGGGCAGCCAATCCGTTGCCAAGGGTGCGCGCAGGCGTTGCACGCGCCCACCTTCCTGATCGATGAAGATCGGTGCGTTCCAGCCAACGGAGTCGCGCAGGTCCGAGGTCAAGGCGCGGATCTGGTCGGCTGTTTCCAGGTTGCGGTCGAACAGGATGAAGCCAAACGGGTTCGCTTCACCGAAAAACCTGCGCTCGTCCGGGGACAGGCGCGCGCCGTCACAGCCAAAAATGGCTGCCCCGAATGGGGTCACCGGCTGACCACCGGGATGCAATCCGCGCCTTCGGCCACAAGAGCGGCGCAAAAGCGGCGGGAATCGCTGAGATCGGCAAATCCATGCGCGCGCAGGCGATAGAAAACACGGCCCCCCGATGTGGCCTGTTCGATCACCCGGTCTTTGCCAACGAGGAAATCGCTGAAGCGGGCCTGCAGACGCCCCCATTGTTCGCGGGCGATTTCGGGGCTGTCATAGGCACCGAATTGCACAAGGCGGGTTCCGGAGGGGATGTCGTCCGGGCTGAGTTCGGCCACGGCTGACGACGGGGCTGCCGCCGGGATGGCAAGTGACGCCTGCTGCAACCCGGCGGGGCGCGGTGTCGGACGCAAGGACCGTGCGACGCCCGGAACGGATGCCGGGATAAGGTCTGGCGGGGTGACGAGCGCCGCAACCTCTTGCGACGGGGTCTGGTCAAAGACACCCGTGTTCGGAGCAGGCTCAATCTCTGTGAACGGCTTTGCGTTGGCAGCGATCTGATCGGCCAGCGCCTTGATCGGGTCGTCGGCGTTCACGATGTCGGAAAGCGCAATCTGGGGTGTTTCGTCGGCCTCGGCCTCGGCATCCTGACGCAGGGAGGCAAGCGCGATCTCTTCCTGCTCGGTCAGGGTTTCGGACAGGTCAAGTTGTGTCACCGGCAGGTCTTCCGGGGTCAGATCAAGCGGCTGCGGGGCCAGCACCAAGCGGTCAGGCGGCGGCGTCGATGCGCCGGTTCCGGCCACATCGTTGACGGCAAGCCCTTCGTGCCGGGCAATCTGTCCGCCGGGATCCTCCGGCGCGACCCGCATCGGGCCTTCAATGGCCCGAACAACCGGAACGCCAGAGACATCCCGCATGATCAGCCGATATCCCCAAACCGATACACCTACGATCAACGCCAGTGACATTGCCGCGCCCAGCCAATTGGCTGCCGAGGCCAGGTTGCCCGACGTCGCTTCCCCACCTGAAGGGGCCGTCATATGCATGTCTGCCATGTCCGCCTCATCTCCCGGCGGTCGTTGCCACCGGGGTTTCTTGCCTTTGCCTCAACCGGTCATGGCGCTTTTGTCAGCGCATTTCTTCGACCGGTGTGACGCCCAAGATACCAAGGCCTGCGGAAATAACAACCGAGACGGACCGCGCGAGGGCGATTTTCGATTGCGTCGCCAGAGTGTTGCCGTCCTGCAAAAACCGCAGTTCCGGCAGGTCGTTGCCCTTGTTCCAGAGCGCATGCAGGTCGGAGGCCAGTTCGTAAAGGTAGAACGCCACCCGGTGCGGTTCGTTCGTGCGGGCCGCGATTTCCACAAGGCGTGGCCATTCCGCCAGCTTGCGCGCCACGGCGAGTTCGCTGTCATGGGTCATGCCCGTCAGATCGACAGCCGCCAGAGTGGCGTCGTCGATGGCGATGCCCGCCTCGGTGGCCTTGCGCAGCACGGAATTGATCCGGGCATTGGCGTATTGAACGTAGAAGACCGGGTTGTCCTTGGACTGTTCCAGCACCTTGTCGAAATCGAAATC
>CAYZAD010000418.1:0-2170 GCA_964476315.1 uncultured Rhodobacterales bacterium | reverse complement strand
GCCGCGACGGCAAGCGCGTCTACTGGACCAACTCGCTCTATTCGACATGGGACGACCAGTTCTATCCGAATGACGAAGGCGGCCAGATGGTGATGGCGCGGGTCGGCGACGATGGCAGCTTTGCGCTGGATCCCGACTTCTACATCGACTTCCCGAAAGGATATCGCAGTCACCAGATCCGGCTCGAGGGCGGGGACTGTTCGACAGACAGCTTCTGTTACCCCTCCGCCTAAATGGGTCTTGAAGAGATGTCGGTGACGGCCCTGTGGTGGGCCGTCATCGTCGCCGGCTTGTATCACGGTCTGAATCCCGGAATGGGCTGGCCGCTGGCGGTGTCTGCCGCCCTGATGGAGCGCAAATCAAGCGCCCTGCCCCGCGCGCTTGGCCTGCTGGCGCTGGGGCATTTCCTGTCGATGCTGGCCATCCTGCTGCCGTTTTCGATGATGGTGTTCCTTGTCGACTGGGAACTGCAGATCCGGCTTGTGGCAGGTCTGATCGTCGTTGGCATGGGGGTCTACCTGCTGATCAACCGCCGCCATCCCCGCTTTCTCGCGCGGGTGCATCCGGCGCGTCTGGCGCTCTGGTCGTTTCTGGCGGCGCTGGCACATGGGGCGGGTTTGATGCTGGTGCCGATCTTTCTGGGCATCTGCGGCTACGCGCAGGAAGACACCAGCCACGAGGCCGCGCAGGCCCTGATGACCAGCAATATCCGGCTCGCCTTTCTGGTGGCCGCCGTCCACACCATCGCCATGACCGTGGCGGGGGCCGCCATCGCGGTGTTCATCTATCTCTGGCTGGGGCTGAAATTCCTGTCAAAAACCTGGTTCAACCTCGATATCGTCTGGGCGCTCAGCCTTGTGTGCGTGGGGCTTTTCGGCATCTATTCCGCGTTTTACGGGCATTAGAACCACCGCAACAGTTTTTGTATACAAATTGTATTTTTTATCCTACCGTCGCCTCAACCAAAGGCGACTCAGATGGCTGAAAACACCCAAACCCGGAAAGACAGGCTGGCCGAAAAAGTCCGCTCCGATGTTCTGACGCTCGTTCTGGCGCCCGGGGCCGATCTGGACGAAGCGCAGCTTTGTGCCGAATACGACCTGTCGCGCACACCGCTGCGCGAAGTGTTCCGCGACCTCGCGGGCGAAGGCTACCTGGCCCACCGCACCAACCGCGGCGTGCGCGTGGCCGACCTGTCGCACACCACCCTGCGCGCCTTTTTCCAGGCCGCCCCGATGATCTACAGCGCCATCCTGCAACTGGCCGCCGATAACGCGACACCCGCGCAGATCGACACGCTGAAATCCGCGCAGGTCGCGTTTCGCAGCGCGCTGCGCACCGGGTCGGTTGCCGACCGTGCGCTGGCCAACAACCGCTTTCACGCCATCACCGGCGACATGGCCGACAACGCCTATCTTCTGCCCTCCTACAACCGGCTGCTGATCGATCACGCCCGCATCGGGATGACCTTCTACAGCCCGCAGAACGACGACATGCGCGACCGCCTGACCACGGCGGCAGACCAGCATGACGCGATCATCGCCGCCATCGAGAACCGCACCCCCGACACGGCGGGACAGCTTGCGCTGGACCACTGGCGCTTGTCCCGGTCGCAGATCGAACGCTTCGTCATGCCCGGCGGCCTTGACGCGCCGTTGGGATCGTTTCCTGAAAAGAGGCCCGCATGACCCCCATTTTCCAATTTGACGGCATCTATACACCGGTTGTGACGCCGTACCGCGCGGATGGCGCTGTGAACCGGGATGCGCTGGCGGATGTGATCGACCACCTGATCGACGCCGGTGTGCACGGGCTGATCACAGGCGGATCGACAGGCGAAAACTATGCCCAGACCGTGGCGGAACGGATCGAGATCGCGCGCTTCACCCATGACCGCGTCGCCGGTCGTGTGCCGCTGGTCGTCGGAACCGGGGCGATGCTGACGGAGGATTCGCTGGCCCTGGCCACCGCCGCGCGCGACATGACGGCCGATGCCATCCTGCTGGCCTCTCCACCCTACGCTGTGCCGACCGACCGCGAAAACGCGCTCAATGCGCTGGCCATCGACAAGGCCGCCGGGCTGCCGGTGATGCTTTACAACTACCCGCACCGAACCGGCACGATGATGGGGCCAGAGTTTCTTGACCAGGTCGGACGCAGCCGCAATTTC
>CAYZAD010000417.1:0-2170 GCA_964476315.1 uncultured Rhodobacterales bacterium | reverse complement strand
TTGCGTTCTGCGCTGGATACGCGAAATTTTATGTCGCTGTCAATTCGCTGCATTGCGGCGCGAGAGGTTTTGCTGCGCGACAGCATATGTCAGGTGTCCTCCGCAAGGAAAGCCAGACCGTTGTCGCATCCGGCGATGGCTTTGAGAGGTGTGCACGCTTTGCCATTTACCCCGGCGGACTTCGTTGCAAAAGTAGCGGCATGACCTCGCAGGTGACGCTACCGCTTTGGGCCTTTGTACTTATCCTGCTGTTCGCGGCGGTGACTTTCGCGTCCCATTTCCTGTTTCCGTCGGTGCGCTGGTTCTTTCGCCGCCGGATGGAACGTGCGGTCAAACGGTTGAACGAACGGCTTGAGCGCCCGATTCAGCCGTTCAAGCTTTTGCGGCGGCAGGACATGATCCAGCGGCTGGTTTACGACCCCGAGGTCACGCAGGCGATTGTGGAACACGCCCAGGAAGAGGGCGTGCGGGAAGACGTGGCCTTCGAACGGGCGCGGCGGTATGCGCGGGAAATCGTGCCGTCGTTTTCGGCATGGGCCTATTTCGGTTTTGCGATCCGCGCGGCCAAATTGCTGGCCACGTCCTTGTACCGCGTGCGCATGGTGCATCACGATGCCACGCTGGCGGATGTCGATCCGGACGCAACGGTTGTGTTCGTCATGAACCATCGGTCGAACATGGATTACGTGTTGGTGACGTACCTGGCTGCGGATCGCTCGGCGCTGTCCTACGCGGTTGGGGAATGGGCGCGCGTCTGGCCCTTGTCGCGTCTGATCCGGGCGATGGGGGCGTATTTCATCCGCCGCAAATCGCGTGACCAGCTCTATCGCAAGGTCTTGGCGCGCTATGTGCAGCAAGCCACCAGTGCGGGTGTCACCCAAGCCGTGTTTCCGGAAGGCGGGTTGAGCCTGAACGGGTCGTTGGCCCGCCCGAAGGTGGGCATTCTCAAGTATATCCTTGAGGGATCACAGGCGGCAAACAGGGACGTGGTGTTTGTACCCATTGCGCTGAACTATGACCGTGTGCTTGAGGATACGATCCTCATAAGAGCGCAGGAGGCGGGAAACCGTCGGTTCAGGGCCCGCATTTCGGTGGTCTTCATGGCGATCCTGCGTCAGCTTTGGCTGCGCATCACGCGACGGTTCCACCGGTTTGGCTATGCCGCGGTCAGTTTTGGCACACCTGTGCTGCTGAGCGAGGTGCCCAACGGAGTGAACAGCCCGGAAAAGGTTTCCGGTATCATCATGGAGCGCATTGCCAAGGCGGTGCCGGTGCTGCCCGTTCCGTTGGTGGCTTGGCTTTTGCTGCAGCAGAACGGACCTGTCACGCGGTCCGAACTGTCGGCGGCGTTCCACGAGGCGTTGGATCGATTGTCCGATGTGCAGGTCCATGTTCCGCGCAACAACCCGGATTACGCGTTTGATTTCGGGCTGGGCATTCTGAAGGGGCGCGGGATCGTCGTGATGCAGGGCGAGACCATCACTGTCGCCGAGGACAAGGCGGCCCTGGCGCGGTTCTATGCCAATTCGATTGCACATCTGATGGCTGGTGGTGCTGCATCCGCAAAATGATTTCTGCGATTGCTCGGTTATAAAATTTCAAAATCAGACTTAATCTTGTTGCATAATTTCAAGATTGCCAATATCTGACTGTGAGACGCCGCGATTCTGCATTGCGGCACTGTATTTGTCAGGACTTATGGAGGCTTCGATGGCTCTCGATCAGCAAACCGGTATCGCGGAATACGACGCGCCCGAGAAGGACTTGTACGAAATCGGTGAGATGCCACCGATGGGTTATGTCCCCAAGAAGATGTACGCGTGGGCGATCCGCCGCGAGCGTCACGGCGAGCCGGAAAAGTCGTTCGAGGTCGAAGTTGTCGACACGTGGGACATCGACAGCCACGAGGTGCTGGTTCTCGTGATGGCGGCCGGTGTGAATTATAACGGTGTCTGGGCCGGTCTTGGTGAGCCGATCAGCCCGTTCGACGGCCACAAGCAGCCGTTCCACGTCGCGGGTTCCGATGCGGCTGGCATCGTCTGGAAAGTGGGTGACAAGGTCAAGCGCTGGAAAGTCGGCGACGAGGTCGTGATCCACTGCAACCAGGATGACGGCGACGACGAAGAGTGCAACGGCGGCGATCCGATGATGTCTCCGACCCAGCGGATCT
>CAYZAD010000416.1:0-2179 GCA_964476315.1 uncultured Rhodobacterales bacterium | reverse complement strand
TTCGCGGTCGATGATCTTTGTCTCGCCCGATGGGGAGCGGTCGATGAACACCTATTTGGGCATCTCGGCCGAACTGGGGCCAGAGGACGTGTCCGAAGACGTGGCGGCCGAGGCCGAGGTGGTGTTTCTTGAAGGCTACCTGTTTGACAAGGACAAGGGCAAAGACGCCTTTATCCGCACCGCCCGGACCTGCCGGGCGGCTGGCGGGAAATCCGGCATCGCGATTTCCGATCCGTTCTGTGTGGAACGGCACCGCGAGGATTTCCTGAACCTGATCCAGCATGAAATGGACTTTGTGATCGGCAACGAGGCCGAGATCATGTCGCTTTACCAGAATAACGATCTTGAGGCAGACCTTGCCGCGGTCTCCGCGATTTGTCCGCTCGTCGTCTGCACGCGCTCGGGTGATGGTGTGTCGATCATCCGCGACGGGGCGCGCACGGATATCCCGGTCGAAAAGGTTGTTCCGGTGGATGCCACGGGTGCGGGCGATCAATTCGCGGCCGGGTTCCTCTATGGTCTGGCGACGGGTCGTGACATGGAAACCTCCGGGCGCATGGGCTGCGTCGCGGCGGCAGAGGTGATTTCCCATATCGGGCCGCGCCCCGAGGCAAATCTTCAGGCACTGTTCCGGGAAAACGGCCTGATCTGACGCGCCCTCAAAGCGTTAACACGCGTTAACGGTTATCCATGGGTAACCTTGGATGCCCGTGGCGCTGCTGGTCACAGAACCGGGTTTCCGTCGAACTTCCGCGTGTGTGGCAAAGCCTGAACCCAAGGCAGCCGGGACTGCGCCCAGCATTCAAATTGCGGCTCCAGCTCTGCGCGCTGGCGTACGGTGCCAAGACGCAGATTGTAGAGCGGCGGCGCGTCTTCGTCGCTTGACGAATACAGACCGGATCCGCAGCCCTCGCAAAACGCCTGCACCCGCCTGTTTCCGCTATCGCCGGTCTTGATGTAGTGCCGGGGATGTCCCGTCAGGATCTTGAAACTGTCACCGCTGACCATCGCCAAGGTCCGAAAGGCCGAGGCCGACAGGGACTGGCAGTCGCTGCAATGACATATGCCGACATGCCCCGGATCAAGCTCTGCCTCGTAGGTGATGGCCCCGCAATGGCACGCCCCGTCGATCTTCATGGCATTTCCCCCCCGATGTGACGGGACAGAGCCTTGCACAGATTTGGGCCCGTGTCGCCCGGATTGCGACGGCGCCTGTCCGGCGCCCGGGGTCTGCTAATGCGCCTCGGCCCAGTTGGCCCCCTGCCCGGCATCCGCAACCAAAGGGACATCGAGCTTGATCACCGGATCTGCCGCCCCTTCCATGACCTCGCGCGCCTTGGCGATCAGCGCGTCTTCAGACCCCGCGTCGACCTCGAACAGCAGTTCGTCATGCACCTGCAGAAGCATCTTGGCGGGCAGATCCGCGATGGCATCGGGCATACGCACCATTGCGCGGCGGATGATGTCCGCCGCCGTGCCCTGAATGGGCGCATTGATCGCGGCGCGCTTGGCAAAGCCGGCGCGCGGGCCCTTGGCGTTGATCTCGGGCGTGTGGATGACACGGCCAAACAGCGTCTCGACCCGGTTATGCTCCTTCGCGAACGTGGTGGTGTCGTCCATATACGCCTTGATGCCCGGGAAGCGTTCGAAATAGCGATCGATAAAGCCCTGCGCCTCGGCCCGCGGGATGCGCAGGTTGCGGGCCAGGCCAAAGCCGCTGATGCCGTAGATGACACCAAAGTTGATCGCCTTGGCCTGTCGGCGCACATCCGGCGTCATCTCGTCCAACGGCACGTTGAACATTTCCGACGCAGTGGCAGCGTGAATGTCCTGCCCTTCCCTGAACGCGTCCTTGAGTTCCTGAATGTCGGCAATATGCGCGAGGATGCGCAGTTCGATCTGTGAATAATCCAGCGCGACAAGCGTCTTGCCCGGTTCGGCGACAAACGCCTCGCGGATGCGGCGGCCTTCCTCTGACCGGATCGGGATGTTCTGAAGGTTCGGATCGGTCGAGGCCAGACGCCCGGTATTGGCCCCGGCGATGGAATAGGACGTGTGCACACGGCCGGTCTCGGGGTTGATATGTTCCTGCAGACTGTCGGTATAGGTGGATTTCAGCTTGGACAGCTGCCGCCAGTCCAGAACCTTGCGCGGCAATTCATGCTCAGTCGCCAGATCC
>CAYZAD010000415.1:0-2192 GCA_964476315.1 uncultured Rhodobacterales bacterium | reverse complement strand
AATCGACCATCGCCCATTTGGGCTCTTCCTTCTGCAGCCAGCGCTCATAGGCCGCCAGACGCCATTCGGTCATCCATTCCGGCTCTTCGTTCTTTTCGGAAATGAGCTTCACGATATCCGGGCTGAGACCCTTCGGCGCGTAGTCCATCTCGATCTCGGTTTCCCAACCGTATTTGTACGTGCCGCCAACCTGACGCACCGCATCAACGGTTTCCTGATCCACGCCTTCCTTGACGGTCACATTATCCAAAGCAGCCATTGTACCTCTCCGATAGTCTCACGCGGCCCGCGCGCGATGTTTCTGCCGTTTTGCCAGCCACGCCTCGGCGAACTGGGAAATCTCGGCTTCTGTCGTCTCTGGGCCAAGGCTGACGCGTATCGCGCTGCCAGCCATGGCCTCGTCATATCCCATCGCGGTCAGCACCGCGCTGGCCTTCACCTTTCCACTGGAACAGGCCGAGCCTGCGCTGATCGCAAAACCCGCCAGGTCCATCTGCATCACCTGCGTCTCACCTTTCCAGCCGGGTGTGGCGATACAGGTGGTGTTGGGCAGGCGACGCGCCCCTTTCCCGACAAAAATAGTCTCTTTCGCTTCGGCCTCAATAGAAGAGTCTAGAATGTTTCTAAGTTTTTCCACGCGCTGCCAAACGCCCGCCTCCAGGTCCCGCGCAGCTGCTTCAGCTGCGGCGCCGAAGCCCGCGATTCCAATAATGTTTTCGGTCCCGGACCGGCGCCCCATCTCTTGACCGCCGCCCTTGATCTGCGCCGCCAGATCGGTGCCCCGTTTCATCACAAGCGCCCCGATACCCTTGGGCCCGCCCAGTTTATGCGCTGAAATCAGCGCCATCTGGCAACCCATCCAGTTGAACGCCACCGGCAATTTGCCAAAAGCCTGCGTCGCATCCACAACCGCCAAGCCGTCGGGCAGCTCCTGCACAACGCCTGTTTCCGAATTGGCCAGTTGCAACGCCGTCCGCGACGGCTCCGTCACGGTCACCCGGCCCTGCGCATCCACCGGCAGAACCGGATCGATCCACGCCCGTACCGCGTCATGCTCCACCGCCGCGCCAAGCAACCCGCGCCCGGCACAGGCCAGCGCCGCCGCCTCGGTCGCCCCCGACACGAAAACGACATCCGCGCCATCCGCCCCGAACGCCGCGGCAACCTGCGCCCGCGCGCGTTCAACCAGGCCCTTGGCCGCACGCCCCTCGGCATGGACCGAACTGGGGTTGCCCACCACGTCCATCGCCGCGATCATCGCCGCGCGCGCCTCAGGCCGCAGCGGAGCGGTTGCGTTGTGATCCAGATACACCCGCCCCATTCAGACCGCTCCCGGCTTCTCTGGTTCAAAAATACTTCGGGGGTGAATTGGCCGCAGGCCAAGAGGGGGCAGCGCCCCCTGAGCCACATATTGGCGCAGCCAATGCGATCCCATCAGTCATCCACCACGGCAAAGAGGTTCGGCACCGCCGGGCATGGCGCAAGACTGTTTTCGACGACATCCGAAAGACGGGTCTGGTGCAGGAACACGTAAACATGCGCCGACAATCCTTCCCACAACCGGTTCGTCATGGACTGCGCCCGACTGCCGGACAGCCCGCCAGAGGCCCCCGCCCCCTTGTGCATCGCATCCACGGTTTCATCGACCGCCGCCAACACATCGACCACGCGGATCTCGCTGGCCGGCTTGGCCAGGCGATAGCCGCCCCCGGGTCCGCGCACCGACGCAACAAGGTTCGCGCGCCGCAGCTTAACGAACAACTGCTCAAGATAGGGCAGCGATACATCCTGCCGCTGCGCAATATCCGCAAGCGTCACCAGCGTTCCCTCGGGCTGCAACGCAATATCCGCCAGGGCGACCATTGCATACCGGCCTTTTGTACTTAACTTCATGCCAGTCTCCCAATGCGATGGCCGCTGCAATTGACCTTGCACAGTCAATTGCATATGTGCGGCACACCCGTGTTCGGACCAAACCGAATTTAGAACCGTTCTAAGAAGCCTGAGCGAAGCTGTCAACAATTGTTCGATGGGTTCGCCCGCGCCCCATCAGGAGCCACCACCGCCTATGCCCGAGGTGATTTTTCCAGGACCCGAAGGCCGCCTCGAAGGCCGCTACCATCCGCAAAAAGAAAGCGATGCCCCCATTGCCATCATCTTGCATCCGCACCCGCAATTCGGCGGGACGATGA
>CAYZAD010000414.1:0-2199 GCA_964476315.1 uncultured Rhodobacterales bacterium | reverse complement strand
CGCGGCATGGGAGTGACCCTTCCCGCTCAAAAGCTTTTGTGCGCAGGGATATGCCGCGCAGGGTGTTAAGAGTTTCAAAATGCGGCGTCCGGTCGGCCCGTGAGTGGCCGACACAGGCGTGTCCGTGAGTGGTGCGCGCGCCGGTCGGTCACAAGACCGGTCCGCACCGGCCTTGCCGCGTGGCGCTATTCCTCCTGGATGGATTGCAGGTAGCTCACCAGCGACAGGATACGCCCATGCGCCACCATGTCGGCGGTTTCCCCGCGCTGGCTGGTCGCAGAGGCAGAGAACCTTTCGCCCCAGATGGGCATATCGCCCCCATGCGCCCGCACATCGCGGCCATCGATCAGTTTCAGAGTGTTGTAGAATGGAAATTCGCCCCCGCCGGTGCGCGCGTTGATCGTGGTCAGGCTGGGGGTTTCGATGTGCAGAAGGCCCGCGAGAGGACCATCGCCCTTGCCCGACTCACCATGACAGCCCGCGCAGGCGACCATGTATTCGCGCTTTCCTGCCTCCACGCTGGCATCCTGGGCAAAGGCGTGAGCGGGCAAAGCGACCAGAAAGGCGCAAACTGTTGCGTGAATTGCTTTCATTTCGGATATCCTTTTCTGTGTTGGCAAGGATGGCCTGTTGGCATCCAACCGGCTCTCGCACAGAAAGGGTTACCAGCTTTTGCAAAGCGCTTGATTAACCTGGATTAATGCGTGGACGCCGTTAGCGCTAAATGACACCTGTCCGCGCCCGGCGCGGATCACCGCAGGGCAAAGGCCAGCAGAACGACGGCCAGCACCACGTTCGCACTTCGGATGACCAGGGACAGGCGCCGCCGGGCGCTGAGATGGCGGAGCGGGTCAATCATAGTCGAACCGTTCCGTCAGAATGCGGTGCGACGGGGTGCCCCTGTCGATCAGGTGGTCTTCGACAACCTCCATCATCCGGGCCGGGCCGCAAATCACGAAAACCCATGTCCGTAGCTCCTCCTCGGTAAAGACCGCGTCCAGCAACTCTGGCCCCACAAGACCGGTTGCGCCGGTCCAGCCATCGGGCGGTTCGGACAGCACGTAATGGGTGTCTTCCGCGTCCAGATCTTGCCGGCAGGCGATCTGGTCTGCGGTCTTGTTGCCGTAAACGATCCTGACCGCGCGCGGATCGTCGGTCAGGCGCATCTGGCGCAGGATGCTCAGCAGGGGCGCAATGCCGATCCCGCCCGCGATCAGGGCAACACCGGGTTCGGTGCGCCCCTCGACGGACAGGCTGCCATAGGCCCCGTCGACATAGGCCACCGTGCCCGGCGTGATCTGCCCGATGGTGCGGGTGAAATCCCCCAGTTCCTTGATCATGAATGACACACTGGGACCATCCGCCGGGGCCGAGGAGATGGAGAACGGGTTTTCATGCAGCGAATAGGGCCCGTGGCCGATATTCAGCCAGGCGAACTGCCCCGCGATGAAATGCAGACCGGACCCACGGGTCGGGGTCAGGGTGACTTCCCATTGTTTCGGGGTCAGTTGCAGAACCCGCGCCACCTGCCAGGCGCGGGATTTTTCCAGGAACGGGACAATGGCATAGACATAGATCAACGAACCGACCGCCAGCCCGGTCAGCACCAGCCAGACCCACATCATGGCAGGCTGCGATCCGTACCGGCCCGCGTCAATCGTGTGATGCAGCAAAAGCCCCGCGATCAGCACGGCACCCAGCCCGTGCATCAGCCGCCAGGTTTCGTACTTGTAGTCCAGATGCGTGCGGTAGACCGAGAACAGAACGAGGCTGGGCAGCAGGACAAAGGCGGCAATGCCCGACGACAGCGCCACGATATCGGTCGTCACGGTCAGTTGCCGCGTCGGGTCCCAGGGCCGCGGGCCGCCCGCAGGCGTACCGCCGCCATAGAGGAACGGATGCACAAGCGCAAAGACCAGCGCCGACCGCGCCATCACCTGGTGAAAGCGCATCGTCACATCCATGCCGATCCCGTTGGAAATGCGCTTGAAACGGCCCGACAGGACAAATTCCACCAGGATGATCGAGAAGGCCAGCATGCCAAGGCCCGAGGCCAGTTCCTGATGAACCGGACGCGGCGGCCCGCCCATGGCCCACGAGACGATCACGGGCAGGGTCACAACGGCAAGATAGGCCGCGATCAGCAGCAGAGGTTTCACAGACATGCACAGACTTCCATGCCCCCCTTGTGCCCCATCT
>CAYZAD010000413.1:0-2255 GCA_964476315.1 uncultured Rhodobacterales bacterium | reverse complement strand
ACCACGGCACCCAGCAGATCAACCAGGGCCAGATGGACCGCTGGTCGCTGGTGGCAACGCTGAACTACCTGTCAATCGACGCAGAAACCTCCATCGTGCTGTCCAAGGCACCGCATTACAACACCGAGGCGGGTCGCAAGACCGTACGCCAGATGGTGACGGTGGCGGATCTGACGCGGACGGCGTTCATGTCGGGTGATCTGTCCACGGTGATGAGCCCCCGCACGGTCATTGCCTGGGCGCAGAATGCCGAGATCTTCCGCGATGTGGGCTATGCGTTCCGCGTGTCGTTCCTCAACAAGTGTGACGAGCTTGAGCGGCAGACCGTGGCCGAGTTCTACCAGCGCTGCTTTGACGAAGAACTGCCCGAAAGCGCAGCCAGCCTGAGCATCGGCTGAGTCCCGACAGCACGGCGCGTTCCGGCGTCAGGCCTCGAATGACAGGGCAGGCGCGCTGGCAATTGTAGCTGGCAGCCCGTTTTTGCCCCCGAACACCGCATCGGTCGAGGCATTTTCGGGCAGCAGCCGCTCCATCAAGGCCTGATATGTCCAGCATTGGTGGATGTAGACCTGGCGGGCCGGCGTGCCGTCCGTCAGCAGCGCCGGTTTGAGCGTGCGCCCGTAACCGTCGGAATTGGCAGGTGCGCCGGGGCCGTAACAGGCAAGGAACGGCGCTTTCAGGCGTACGGCGTTGACATAGGCCAGTTGTTGCGGGCTGCCGCCATACCATTCCTTCAACAGCACCAGAACGCCATGCAGCCCGGATTTCCCGCTTGACCGGCCCACCACGAGGGCACGGCCGTCCACACCGAAATATCCGCAGATGCGGCGGTATTCGTGGGGCGTGAACCACCACGAGCCGAAGTCCCCAGGGTATTCGCCTGCCTTTTCAACGGGTTTGTAAAAGCGCAAGAGCACGGAATTGGCAGGCAATGTGACGGTCCGGGGGCGGTCGATACCGCCACCGCGATGCCCGCTGCCGTCAAACCCAAGGGCGGCCAGCCTGACCTCCTGGCTGGGTTGTCCACCGGGGTAATCCGTATCGTTCACTGCCATGACACATGCTCATCGCTTGTTGTTCCGGGCTTGCCCAAAATCCTAAGCGGAGGCAGGGCCGGCACCAAGTGTTAATTGGTCAGCGCAAATCCGCATAAATGCGCTTGCCATTGCCCCGACGGTCATTGCACATCTGGGATATGAACAAACCTTCAGACAACCCCGCTGATCCGTTCAAGAAAGCCCTGGCTGAAGCCACGAAGGTGCTGGCGCATGACCCCGAGCTGACGGTCAGCTATTCCGTCGATCCATCCGGGATCTCGGGTGATGCGATGCGCCTGCCGCAGATCAGCCGACGCCTGACCCGTGATGAGGTCATGCTTGCGCGGGGCACGGCAGATGCGATGGCGATGCATCGGCGCTATCACGACACCGGGACGCATGCGCGCTACTGTCCGCAAGGCGACATGGCGCGCGAGCTGTACGAAGCGATGGAAACCGCCCGCTGCGAAGCCATGGGGGCCCGCGACATGCCCGGCACGGCGGGCAATATCGACGCGAAGATCGGCCATGATGCCGCGCGTCGGGGCTATGATCAGATCAAGGATGCATCGGACGCACCGCTGCCTGCAGCCGCCGGGTACCTTGTGCGGCATCTTGCGACCGGTCGCGATCTGCCACAGGGCGCGCAGAATGTCATGGACCTGTGGCGCGGGTTCATTGAAGAACAGGCCGGCGCAACGTTTGAAAACCTCGACGACGTGCTGAGCGACCAGGCGGCTTTTGCCCGGTTCACGCGGTCGATCATCACCGATCTGGGATATGGCGACCAGCTGGGTGACGATCCGGACGAATTGGACGATGCGGCCGAAGATCAGGCCGAAGAGGGTTCGGACGACGAACAGGAGCCAGACAGCACCGGGCAGGATGACGATCAGGAACAGGATGCCGAAGCCAGCCCGGAATCCAGCCAGGACGAAACACAGGATCCGTCACAGGCGCAGGTCTCGATGGACGAGATGGCCGATCAGGAACTGGGTGAAGAAACCGAGATGCCCGAGGGCGAGGCCCCGCTGGAGCCCCCGCCCCCGGCCCCGATTTCCGAGGCCGACCCGGACTACAAGGTGTTCGACACCGAACATGACGAGGAAATCCTGGCCGAGGACCTTGCCGAACCGGTCGAACTGGAACGCCTGCGGGCCTATCTCGATCAGCAACTGGAGCCGTTGAAAGGCGCGGTGAGCCGTCTGGCCAACAAGC
>CAYZAD010000412.1:0-2261 GCA_964476315.1 uncultured Rhodobacterales bacterium | reverse complement strand
GTGACATCGACGCCGAATTCCTGCGCCAGCGCCAGCACGACCGTGGTGGAGAGCGGGCGCTTGTTGTTCTCCATCTGGTTCAGATAGGGCAGGGACACGCCCATCTTGGTGGAAAAGTCGCGCTGGGTGATGCCAAGCCGGGTGCGGATTTCCCGGAGCTTGGCTCCGGCATAGAGTTTCTGGGTGGCCATGGGGATCCTTTGCAGGTTTGCAGTGCCATGCTGCGAGTTTGCAAATCCTTCAGGCCGTGTCCAGACCCCCCAATTGCGCGGCCCGCCAGATTACAAAGCGAATGGCGATGATCGCCCCGATGGCGGTGAGCCACATGATCCACAAGAGTGGCCAGGGGCCCGAGCCGGGCACCAGCAGAACGCCCGCCAGCGCCGAAAGCCCCGCGCCGCCGCCCAGCATGATCGACCCGCCCAGACCCGAGGCCGTCCCGGCCAGATGAGGGCGGACAGACAGCATCCCGGCGGTTGCGTTGGGGATGATCATGCCGTTGCCCAGTCCGACAAAGGTCATGAAGCCGAAAAAGCTCCATTGTGTGCCGTAACCCAGCCAGAAGACGAGCATCGACAGGGTGATGCCGGTCGCATTGATGAGCGAGCCGACAAAGACCATGCGATTGACGCCGATGCGGGCCGAATAGCGGCCCGAGACGAAGTTGCCCGCGAAATAACCGATCGCCGGGGCGCCGAAGAAAAAGCCAAGCTCGGCCGGGGTCATGCCGAACACCTCACTGCCGACAAAGGGCGCGCCGCCGAGATAGGCAAAGAACGCCCCCGACGCCAGTGCCGCGGCAAGCGCGTATCCCCAGAACCGCGGGCTGGTCAGCAATTCGGGATATTGCTTGAACTGCTGTGTCAGGGAAAGCCCGCTGACACGCGCGGTTTCGCCCAGATCCGCCCAGGTCAGCCAGTAGAGGCCCATGCCAAGGATCAGCAGCAGCCAGAAGTTGGATTGCCAGCCAAAGGCCTGGTCCAGCATGCCGCCAAAGGCCGGGCCGATCATCGGCACCACGGCCATGCCCATGGTCACGTAGCCGATCATTGATGCGGCCTGATCCTGTGGCACGCAATCGCGCACCACCGCGCGGCTCAGGACCATGGCGGTGACGATCATGGCCTGTGCCATGCGGAAGAACAGGAACCAGCCGATGCTGGGGGCATAGATGCAGCCGATGGTGGCCGCGCAAAAGCCGATCAGGCCCCACAGGATGACGGGGCGACGCCCCATCTTGTCCGAAATCGGCCCGATCAGGATTTGCAGCACCGCGTTGACGCCGAGATAGACCGCGACCGACAGTTGCATGATGGCGTAGTCGGTCTGAAAATCCGCGGCCATGTTGGGCAGGGACGGCAAAAAGATGTTCATCACCAACGCCGAAAGCCCTGCAAGCAGGATCAGTGTGACAATATGCGGCGGTGTGGAGCGGTCGAGAAATCGGACCCGTGAGGCGTAACTCATTACCTATCGCTACGCCTGTGATCGGGGAATGTCCATATTCATGGACGTACCGATACAATTTGCAGGTTTGCAAATTGCACGCAGGCCTGTTTTCAGAGTTTGCAAATTTGCTCATTAACACTTGAGCGGCCCTGCGGCCTTTGTATGGTCCGCGCAATGAAAAAAGGGACCCTCCATGAAAGATATTCTGCAAGAGCTGGAAACCCGCCGCGCTGACGCTCGTCTGGGTGGCGGTCAGAACCGCATCGACGCGCAGCACGGGCGCGGCAAACTGACAGCGCGGGAGCGGGTGGAGCTGCTGCTCGATGAGGGCAGCTTTGAAGAATATGACATGTTCGTCACCCATCGCTGCACCGATTTCGGGATGGAAAAGAACCGCCCGGCAGGCGACGGCGTGGTCACCGGCTGGGGCACGATCAATGGCCGCATGGTCTATGTGTTCTCTCAGGACTTCACGGTTCTGGGCGGCTCGGTGTCGGCCACCCACGCGATGAAGATCTGCAAGATCATGGATATGGCGATGCAGAACGGCGCGCCGGTGATCGGGATCAACGACTCGGGTGGTGCGCGTATTCAGGAAGGTGTGGACAGCCTTGCGGGCTATGGCGAGGTGTTCCAGCGCAACATCATGGCGTCGGGCGTGGTGCCGCAGATCAGCGTGATCATGGGGCCCTGCGCGGGTGGCGCGGTCTACAGCCCCGCGATGACCGACTTCATCTTCATGGTGAAGGACAGCTCGTACATGTTCGTCACCGGCCCCGACGTGGTCAAGACAGTGACCAACGAACACGTGA
>CAYZAD010000411.1:0-2275 GCA_964476315.1 uncultured Rhodobacterales bacterium | reverse complement strand
TCGGCTATCACGGCGAATTCCTTACCGACACGCGCGGCACCGGTGTTCTGAACCGCGTGTTCCACGGCTGGACCCCGCACAAGGGTCCGATTCCGGGGCGGCGCGCCGGTGTGCTGATCTCGATGGAAAACGGAGAGGCCGTGGCCTACGCGCTCTGGAACCTCGAAGAGCGCGGCAAGATGATGATCGGCGCGCAGACACCCGTCTACCAGGGCATGATCATCGGCGAACACAGCCGCGAAAACGATCTCGAGGTGAACCCCCTCAAGGGCAAGAAGCTGACCAACGTGCGCGCCTCGGGCACGGACGAGGCCGTACGGCTGACCACGCCCATGACACTGTCGCTGGAAGAGGCCATCGCCTACATCAATGACGATGAACTGGTCGAGGTGACACCGAACGCCATCCGCCTGCGCAAACGATATCTTGACCCGCATGAACGCAAGCGGATGTCAAAAACCAGCTGACATCTGGATAGCTGCCGCGCGACACGATAGGCTCCGGGCATGATACGCACGCATGCCCGACGCCTGATCCTGTGTCTTGTCGGTCTCTGCCCAACCGTTTCGGGGGCAGAGACGCGGATCTGCGAAAATGAACTGGTCACTGTCGAAAGTGCCGATGCCTCTCACCTCGACGCCATGTGCAACGCCTCCGACCGGGCGCTTGCCCTGTTGCAAAGCTGTGATCTGGCCCCTCCGGACCCGGTTACGGTCTCCGTCGCCGAAATCGAGCAACCGACCTGCCTGGGACTGTTCCATTGCGGCGAAGCCAGGATCGAGGTTCTGTCACCAGCCCTGATCGCAGAACGCCGCACCGAAACCGGCGTCTTCAAGGACATCCCTCCGTCCCGGCTGTTTCAAAGCGTGATCGTCCACGAACTGTCACACGCGGCCATGGACAACACACCATGCCCGGTCGACAGTTGCGTGGCGACCAGCGAGTACTTCGCTTACACGCTGCAACTTCTTGATTTATCGAAAGAAGATCGCAACACCGTCGTCGCGACACAACCGCCCGACAACCGCGTCACCCACGACCAGATCAATTCCATGATCCTTTTCATGGCACCCGACATCTTTGTTCAGAACGTCTGGGGCCATGTGACCGGGCGCGGTGATATCTGCGCCCAGTTGCGTGCGGTTCAGGACGGGATCGTGGTGTTCGACCGGTTCCACCCGTAATTCCGTGCGTTACTCCGACGTCTCCACGATCAGCAATTCGCGTTCGGAGGCATCCCGCGCATGGTTCAGCGCCTGCTGATATTCCGGGCTGTTATAGCAGGTCTCGGCCGCTTCCAGCGACGGAAACTTGGCCACGACATTGCGCGCGCGTTCCTGTCCCTCAAGCTGCACGTAGCGTCCGCCGCGGGCAATGAAGTGCCCGCCATGCTTGGCAATGGCGGGACCGGCCAGTTCGGCATATTTCGAATAGGCCTCCGGGTCCGTCACGGTCACATGGGCAATCCAAAGCGCTGGCATGGTCTATCCTCCCAAAACGGCTTCGGCAGCCTTGATTGCGGCATCGGCGTTTTGCGCCGATGCGCCGCCGCCCTGCGCCATGTCCGGGCGGCCACCGCCGCCCTTGCCGCCCAATTCTGGCACGGCCGCCTTGACCAGATCAACAGCCGACACCGTGCCCGTCAGATCCGATGTCACCCCTGCGGCCACAGCCGCCTTGCCGCCCGTATCCGCGATCAGCAATACCGCCCCTGATCCCAGCCGGGCCTTGTGTTCGTCAATCAGCGGCGGAAGGTCCTTGCCAGAGACGCCGGACAACACCTGCGCAATGAACGTGATGCCGTTCACCTCGCGGGCCTCCGCGCCGCCGCCCTGCCCGGCACCGCCTGCCATCGCAAGCTCGCGTCGCAACTGTGCCACCTCATTGGCCAGCGCCTTGCGCTCTTCCAGAAGCGCCCGCACCCGTGCCGGGACATCCGCCGCCTGAGACTTGAGCTCCAACGCCGTCTCCGCCAACCGGTGATCCTGCTGCGACAGGTAGGCAAAGGCCTCGGCCCCGGTCAGCGCCTCGATCCGCCGCACGCCAGCGCTCGACGCGCTGTCTCCAAGGGTCACGAAAACACCGATATCCCCTGTCTGGCGCACATGTGTCCCGCCGCACAGTTCCAACGAATAGGTATTGCCGTCATTGCCCTTGCCCGACCCGGTCTGCCGCCCCATCGACACCACGCGCACCTCGTCGCCGTATTTCTCGCCGAACAGCGCCTGCGCGCCAAGGGCGCGGGCGTCGTCGGGCGTCATGATCCGCGTCTCGA
>CAYZAD010000410.1:0-2299 GCA_964476315.1 uncultured Rhodobacterales bacterium | reverse complement strand
ACCATCCGGCCGGGCAGTCCCCGACCGGAGCCGAAACCGCAGGCCCGGCATCAGCCGGACCCGCCCTCACTCTGCCCAATCGCCGGAAAAGCCCTTGGGCACCATCAGGATATCTTTGTTCACCTTGTTGATATCCGTGTGCCCGCACAGGCCCATCGACATCTCAAGCTCTTTATGGATGATGTTCAGCGCATCGGTCACACCCTGCTGACCATGCGCCCCCAGCCCATACACATAGGCGCGCCCGATATAGGTGCCCTTGGCCCCCAGGGCCGTCGCTTTCAGCACGTCCTGACCGGACCGGATGCCGCTGTCGATATGCACTTCGATCTTGTCCCCGACCGCGTCCAGGATCGGCTCCAGCGCGCGGATCGACGACAGCGCACCATCCAGTTGCCGCCCGCCATGGTTCGACACCACGATCGCATCGGCACCGACATTCAGCGCCTCCAGCGCATCTCGCGGGTCCATGATCCCCTTGATGATAAGCGGGCCGTCCCACATCTTGCGGAACTCGCGAATCCGATCCCAGTTGAGCGACTGGTCAAACGCTTCTGCCGTCCATGTGCTGAGCGATGACGGGTCTTTCACGCCCTTCGCATGGCCCACGATATTGCCAAAGAAGCGGCGCTTGGTCGAAAGCATGCCCATGCCCCACTGCACCTTGGTCATCATGTTCGCGACCGACGCTGGCGTCAGCTTGGGCGGGGCGCTCAGACCGTTCTTGAGGTCCTTGTGCCGCTGCCCCAGCAGTTGCAGATCGACCGTGATGATCGCCGCTGAGCACTTGGCGTCTTTCGCCCGGTCGAACAGGCGCTGCATGAAATCGTCGTCTTTCAGCGTGTAAACCTGCATCCAGAACGGCTTTGACGTGTTCGCGGCCACATCCTCGATCGAACAGATCGACATGGTGCTGAGGCTGTAGGGCACGCCGAATTTCTCTGCCGCCTTGGCGGCTTTGATCTCGCCGTCGAAATGCTGCATGCCCGTCAACCCGACAGGGGCCAGAGCCACCGGCATCGACACGTCCTGACCGATCATCTTGGTCGCGGTCTTGCGCCCCTCCATATCAATGGCGACACGCTGGCGCAGGTAGATCTTGTCGAAATCAGACGAATTCTCACGAAAGGTCTGCTCGGTCCAACTCCCCGATTCCGTGTAGTCGAAAAACATCTTGGGAACGCGGCGTTTGTAGATGCGGCGCAGGTCTTCGATCTCTGTGATGACGGGCATGGGAAAAGCTTTCGGTCATATTGGTTAGGTTTCCTTACCAATGAGACCGCAACCACGCAACGCGGCATTTTTGTCCGTCATTTCCGTGATTGGTTCGATGCCGCAAGATGTGATCCGACACCGAACCAGCCCAGGATCACATCTCCTGAATGGATTGCAGGTAATAGGTCAGCGCAAGGATGCGCCCCTGCACGACGTCCTCGGCGCTCACACCCGGATGCACGGTGGCGGGCAGGGCTTCTTCAAGGAACAGGTCGCCCCAGATCGGCATTTCGGTGTTGCCATGCGCGGTGATATCCCGGCGGCCATTGATCGACTGGTACACTTCGCTGAACGGGAACGCGCCGTTATTCGCCTTGGCCAGTTCCGTCAGGTTGCCCGGCCGTTGCGCGAACAGGTCCGCCACGGGGCCATCGCCGGCACCGGTCATGCCATGGCAGACGGCGCAATTGTCCTTGAACAGCGATGCCCCGTAACCTGAATCCTGCGCGTGGACAGGCGCGGCTGTGGCTGCCGCGATCAGGGCGGCGCAAACGGTTTTCGAAAATCTGGACAGTGCAAACATAAGTCCCTCCTGGTTTCAGATGCGCGCGCAAGTGCCGTTGACTGCGCACGTATTCCAAAACCTAGACGCGGTGTTGCCGCGCCGGATTGACAATTCGCAATAAGGTGCCCGCCAATAAGGCAGTATGGCCGTGCCGTGCGGCCCAAAAGGTCCTCGGTACGGTCTGCGGTGCCTCTTGCAGGTGCAGAGGAGCGACCGGTCCCGGCGTCAGGCGCGGTGCGCGCCGTCGGCAAGCGTTTTGACGAAGGCCAGAACCTCGTCCACCGGCTTGCCGCTGGCCAGTTCCGCCACGATGGCAGACCCGACAACACAACCGTCCGCCACCCCGGCGATGGATTGCGAGGCCTCGGGCGTCTTGATGCCAAATCCCACGATCACCGGCAGATCCGTCGCCGCCTTGATCCGCGCCACCTCGGGTGCCACGTCGGCGGCCTGCGCCTCGGCCGCGCCGGTGATGCCGGTGATCGACACGTAATACACAAAACCCGACGTGTTCTGGAG
>CAYZAD010000409.1:0-2305 GCA_964476315.1 uncultured Rhodobacterales bacterium | reverse complement strand
TGCCGATCGGGATCAAGGATTTGTTCTGCACCAAGGGTGTGCCGTCGCAGGCCGGCTCGCGTATCCTGGAAGGGTTCCTGCCGGAGTACGAGAGCACCGTCAGCCAGAACCTCTTTGACGCGGGCGCGGTCATGCTGGGCAAGCTCAACATGGACGAATTCGCCATGGGGTCCTCGAACGAGACCTCGACCTATGGCAACGCCATCAACCCGTGGCGCCGTGGCAATGACGCCACCGCGCTGACACCCGGCGGCTCCTCCGGTGGCTCGGCCTCTGCCGTGGCCGCCGACCTCTGCCTTGGCGCGACTGGCACCGACACCGGCGGCTCGATCCGCCAGCCCGCTGCATTCACAGGCATCACCGGCATCAAGCCGACCTATGGCCGTTGCTCGCGCTGGGGCATCGTCGCCTTTGCCTCGAGCCTCGATCAGGCGGGCCCGATGACCAAAGACGTGCGTGACGCCGCCATCATGCTTGAAGCGATGTGCGGCCACGACCCGAAGGACAGCACAAGCGCCGATCTCCCGGTGCCGAATTTCGAGGCGATGCTGACCGGCGACATCAAAGGCAAGGTGATTGGCATCCCACGCGAATACCGCATGGACGGCATGCCGGACGAGATTGAAGCGCTCTGGGCTGAAGGGCGCAAGATGCTCGAGGACGCAGGCGCGGTGATCAAGGACATCTCGCTCCCGCACACCAAATACGCGCTGCCGGCCTATTACGTGATCGCCCCCGCCGAGGCGTCGTCCAACCTCGCGCGCTATGACGGTGTGCGCTACGGACACCGCGCGAAACTGGCGCAGGGCGACGGCATCACCGAAATGTACGAGAAAACCCGCGCCGAAGGGTTCGGCCCCGAGGTGCAGCGCCGGGTCATGGTCGGCACATACGTGCTCTCCGCAGGCTTCTACGACGCCTATTACAACCGCGCCCGCAAGGTCCGCACCCTGATCAAAAAGGACTTCGAGGACGTCTTCGCCCAGGGCGTCGACGCAATCCTGACACCGGCCACACCGTCGGCGGCGTTCGAGCTGGGCAAGGACGTGACCGATCCGGTCGAGATGTATCTCAACGACGTCTTCACCGTGACCGTCAACCTCGCCGGTCTACCCGGCATCGCGGTTCCGGCAGGTGTCGACAAGCAGGGACTGCCCCTTGGCCTGCAATTGATCGGACGCCCATGGGAAGAAGGCGATCTGCTCAATACCGCCTATGCGCTGGAACAGGCGGCAGGCTTTGTGGCGAAGCCCGCGAAATGGTGGTAAACCCCGCCAAAAGAGGCAGGACATGACAGAGTTTCAAGCTATGGTGCGCAAACTGGGCTACGGGGTGGCGCTTGTTGCGCTGACCGCCTGTGCCCCCACGATCCCGGACAGCGCACGCGGTGTCGGGTTCGACCGTGATGGCTATAACCAGCAGCGGGATGCGGTGCTCGAAGGCCGCGCCGCGCCCACGACCATCGGCCCGCCGCCCGCGGTTACCGGATCGCCGCTCTCCGGCGTGACGACCAATACCGGTCCGCTCGATGCAGCAGCGCTCGAGGCGCGGCGGCAAAACTCCGGCGTCGATCCGGTGCAGGCGTCGCCCAGCAACCCGCCGCCGCAGGTCGTGACGAATGCCGCTGGCATTTCCTCGGAGAATGACTTCAACGCCGTGTCCGAGACGCGCAGCATCGAGGGCGATGCCGCCCTGATCGCGCAGAACCGGGCGCGGTACCAGATCATTGAACCCGAGGCCCTGCCCACGCGGCCGGGCACGGACCGGCCCAATATCGTGGCTTACGCGCTGCAGACGACGAACCCCAAGGGGGCGCCGATCTATCGCCGCTCGGCTTTTGCGACCGAGTCGCGACACCAGCGCAATTGTGCGGCTTTCCCGTCGGCGGACCTCGCGCAAGAGGAATTCCTGGCCAATGGCGGCCCCGAGCGCGACCGCCAGAACCTCGATCCTGACGGGGACGGGTTTGCCTGCAACTGGGATCCGGCCCCGTTCCGCGCGGTGCGGAACTGACGCCGCTCTGGCATCCGTCGCCAAATTGCGGGCCGCGCCGGGATGGCGCGCGGCCCGATCTGATCGTTCTGCACTATACCGCGATGGACTGCGCCGAAAAGGCGCGCGACTGGCTCTGCAACACCGAGGCGCAGGTCTCGGCTCATTACGTGCTTGGGCCGGATGGTACGGTCTGGCACCTGGTGGATGAGGTAGACCGCGCCTGGCATGCCGGGGCAGGGGCCTGGGGGCCGGTCACGGATGTCAATTCCCGCTCCATCGGCATCGAGATCGCCAACACCGGCAGCACGCC
>CAYZAD010000408.1:0-2326 GCA_964476315.1 uncultured Rhodobacterales bacterium | reverse complement strand
CGTGGCTTCGAAACCCTCACCAGCCTGTCCGCCGAGGCGTTCGAGGACCTGATCGAGCTTTACATCGCCTATTTCAACCGGGCGCCGGATGCCGAAGGGCTCTATTTCTGGGGCACGGCGGTGGCGAACAACATTTCGCTGAGCGAGATCGCGGCGCTCTTCATCGATCAGGACGAAACGCGCGCGGCCTATCCCGACACGCTGTCGAACGAGGATTTTGCAACGACGGTCTATGCCAATGTGCTGGGGCGCGTTGCCGATCAGGACGGGTTCGATTTCTGGGTCAATGCGCTCAACAGCGGCGGTGTCGGGCGGGATGTGTTCATCCTCGAGGTCCTGAAAGGGGCCAAGGCCGACCCGCAGCCGGATGCCTCGCAGGCGTTCATCGACCAGCAACTGGCGGACCGGCAGTACCTTGAGGACAAGACGGATGTCGGCGCGTATTTCGCCGTGCACAAGGGGATGTCGGATGTCGGCAATGCCTCGGCGGCGATGGCGCTGTTCGACGGGTCTGAGGACAGCATTGCGGATGCGGTGGCAGCGATCGATGCATTCCATGCCGATGCATTGGATGCCGAGACCGGGGAATTCCTCATGCCCCTGGTCGGCGTGATCGACGACCCGTTCGCGGTGGCGTGATCCCTCGGGGGGCCGGGCGGATATGTCCGGCCCCCTTGCCGCTTTTCCGGCGTCGGACCGGGGCGTGAGATCCTGCATCCTGCGGTTCTGATTGTCCGGGTTCCGGTTTTGCACCTAGGGTACGCGCATGACCCCCTGTGCAAAGGTGCTTTCATGTCCGACCCCTATCAGACCTCGATGATGCAGAACCTCTATTGGTGGGGCATCCCCACGATGTTCCGCTGCCCCCATGCAGGCCCGGAGGGGGCGGATATCGCCCTTGTCGGCGTGCCGCATTCCACCGGCAACGGCACCACCGAGCGGGACCAGCATCTGGGGCCACGGGCGCTGCGCAATGTCTCGGCGGTGCAGCGGCGGGTGCATGGGGGGTTCCAGCTCGATCCCTGGGCGGCGGCCAACATCGTCGATGTGGGCGATGTGCCCTTGCCACGGGCCAATGACAACGAGGCCTGCATCGAAGACATCACCGCGTTCTACACAGGCATCGATGCGGCGGGGGCGCGGCCCGTGTCGATCGGGGGGGACCATTCGATCACCGGCGGCATCGTGCAGGCCCTGGGGCAGGGCAAGATCGCGGGGGGCGAGCCGGTGTGTTTCCTGCATCTGGATGCCCATACGGATGTGTTCACCAAGGTGGACCACTTCCTCGGCGCGAAAAAATCGGCGGCGCATTGGGGGGCGTACCTGGCCGATCAGGGCCAGGTGGACCCGACCCGGTCGATGCAGATCGGGCTGCGCGGGCATCCCCGCACGCTCGACTGGCTGCAGCCGTCCTATGACTATGGCTACAACGTGGTGACCATGAAGGAATTCCGCCAGCGCGGGCTGGCGGATGTGGTGGCGCAGGCGCGCGAGGTGCTGGCGGGGCGGCCGGTCTACATCACCTTCGATCTGGATTGCCTCGATCCCACCATCGCGCCGGGCGTGTCGAACCTGGAGCCGGGCGAAAAGGGCTTTGACATCGACGAGGCGGTGGCGCTTTTGCACAGTGTCCGGGGGCTCAACATCGTCGGTGGCGACGTGGTCTGCATGATGCCCACCAAGGACGCGCCCAACCGGATCACCGCGCTGACGGCGGCGGCGGTGATGTTCGAGATGATTTCCATGATGGCCGAGCGGGTGGCGCCGGTGCCAGGGGACGATTAGGAAACGGTCTGTTTTACAACATTGAGGCGGAAATTGTCCGTGGTCTGAATTTGGCCGCTGAATCTTTGCAATTTATTCTCAAAGCTGAGTATAGACTCCTGCCCATGTCTCAGGATTGTGCCGCAGAAGAAATCGCCGATGAGCTGTTGTTCAGAACCGGAAAGGCTCTGATCGCAGGCGATTTCGAAGGATTCCACAGCTGTTTCGGCCTGCCCCACGTGATCGAGACCGAAGGCGCGCGGCGCATCCTGCGCACCTCCGACGATCTGCGCTGCGTCTTCGACGACGTGGTGCGCTACTATGCGGATCAGGGGGTGACCGACCTCGTGCGCACGGTGGTCGAGGCGCGGTTCATCGATTCCGACACCATCGGCTCGACCCATGTGGCACGGCTGTTGCAGGCCGGGGGCAACCTGCTGCGCAAACCGTTCCCGGTCTATTCGATCATCCGCCGTCACGGCCATCTCGACTGGAAAGTGATGTCGAGCGTCTATGCCATCCTGGATTGCGCCGCCCACAACGCCGCGCTGGCCTCCGGACC
>CAYZAD010000407.1:0-2330 GCA_964476315.1 uncultured Rhodobacterales bacterium | reverse complement strand
GCCACGGTCAGACCGGACGCCAGCAGCATGTGCACAAGGCGATACGGCATCGACGGGTTAAAGATGATCGCCCACCAATCGGTCGCATAGGCCACGCCGTCGCGCATCTCGAACCCGGCTGGGGTATGCATCCAACTGTTGAGCACGAGAATCCAGAAGGCCGACATGGTCGTGCCGAACGCCACAAGGAATGTCGACAATGTGTGCAGCCAGCTTGGCACCTTGGACATGCCGAAAAGCATGATCCCGAGGAACACCGCCTCAAGGAAGAACGCTGTCATCACCTCGTAGGCCAAGAGCGGGCCCGCGATATTGCCAACGCTTTCCATGAAGCCTGGCCAGTTGGTGCCAAACTGGAACGACATGGTGATGCCAGACACCACACCCATTGCAAAGCTCAGGGCAAAGACCTTGACCCAGAACCGATAGGCCTCAACCCATTTCTGGTCGCCCGTCCGGCTGAACCTGAGCTTGAAAAACAAAAGCACCCACCCAAGCGCGATGGTGATCGTGGGAAAAAGGATGTGAAACGATATGTTTGCACCAAACTGGATGCGGGAGAGGATCAGTGTATCCATGACTGTAACGCGTAACCTTTCTGTTCACGGCTAAGATAGATCGTAAATGTGCCTTTGCAGGCGCCTGCGACAGCAGGGCGCGCGACAGGTTGTCGATGTGCTTCAAGTCATTGAAAATAATATAATAATAAACACTTCGCGCCGCCTTTGGGTGGCCTTGCGATTGCCCGCGAAGACGTGAAGCAGAAACCCGTTTCAAACCGCACCGGTTTTCCTATATTCAAACCTCTCGCGGGATAAGGAGACCGCATCGATGGCAAAGCCGAAGGAAAACCCGAATTACAAGGTGATCGCCGAAAACCGCCGCGCGCGGTTTGACTATGCCATCGAGGATGACATCGAGGTCGGGATCGTGCTGCAAGGTTCCGAGGTCAAATCTCTGCGTGAAAACAGCGCGAACATCACCGAGTGTTATGCGGCAGTCGAGGATGGCGAACTCTGGCTCGTGAACTCCTATATCGCACCTTACAATCGTGCCATGTTCCCGCATGAGGAACGGCGACGGCGCAAGTTGCTGGTCTCCAGGAAAGAGCTGTCAAAGCTGTGGAACGAAACACAGCGCAAAGGCATGACGCTTGTTCCGATGGTGATGTATTTCAACCATAAGGGCATGGTGAAAATGAAACTTGGCATCGCCAAGGGCAAAAAGAACCATGACAAGCGCGAATCCGAAGCCAAGCGCGATTGGGGCCGCCAGAAGCAGCGTCTGTTGAAAAACGCCGGTTGAACGGACCATTTTTCTGTTGACGCATCACGGGCAGTGCCCTTGCGAGTCGGGCGTGCCGCTTTTATGCAGGTGCAACCGCAGTTCCGAGGGCGCTTATGGCACAGGACGATCCCAAAACACTTGTTTCGACACAGTGGCTCGCGTCGCATATGCGCGACCCGGACCTGCGCATTCTTGATGCCTCCTGGTACATGCCGGATTCCGGGCGAGACGCCAAAGCGGAATATGAGGCCAATCATATTCCCGGTGCGCGTTTCTTTGACATCTCTGAAATCTCCGACAGTCGGTCGGACCTGCCGCACATGGCGCCGCCGATCGAGAAGTTCATGTCGCGGATGCGGGCCATGGGCGTCGGCGATGGACATCAGGTTGTGGTCTATGATGGCGCGGGCCTGTTTTCCGCTGCGCGTGTCTGGTGGCTGTTCAAGCTGATGGGGCAGAATGACGTGGCAGTCCTTGACGGCGGTTTGCCAAAATGGGTGGCCGAAGGGCGCGAGACCGAAGACATGCCGCCCATCATCCGTGACCGGCACATGACCGTGCGGCGTCAGGCGCACCTGGTCAAGGACGTCACACAGGTGTCGGCCGCATCCAAGCTGCAGGATCAGGAAATCATCGATGCGCGTTCTCCGGGTCGGTTCCGCGGGGAAGAGCCGGAACCGCGCCCCGGTATGCGCGCGGGGCATATCCCCGGATCGAAGAATGTCCATTACGCGACGCTTTTGAACGACGATCAGACGATGAAATCCCCCGCCGAGACGCGCACGATTTTCGAAGCCGCCGGCGTGGATCTCTCCAAACCCGCGATCACCACATGCGGTTCCGGCGTCACTGCCGCGATCCTGTCGCTGGCTTTGGCGCGAATGGGGAAAGACGATGTTTCGCTTTATGACGGGTCCTGGTCGGAATGGGGAATGTTTCCCACCGTCCCGGTCGCCACTGGAGATGACTGATGCTTGAGACGCTCAAAGAACAACCGGCAGACAAGATCCTTGCCCTGATGCAGACCTATCGCGAGGACCCGC
>CAYZAD010000406.1:0-2371 GCA_964476315.1 uncultured Rhodobacterales bacterium | reverse complement strand
TGTTGCGTTCGTATTCGCGGTCCACGTTCATCTGGAACGCGCGCGGGTTGCCGAATTCGTCGATCATGACCGAGTGGTCGATGACCAGATCGACCGGGTTCAGCGGGTTGATCTTTTCGGGATCACCCCCCAGCGCCACGATCCCGTCACGCATCGCGGCAAGGTCCACAACCGCCGGAACGCCGGTGAAATCCTGCATCAGCACGCGCGCCGGACGATACGCGATCTCGCGCGGGTTCTGGCCGCCGTTTTCGCCCCATGTGCCGAAGGCCTTGATGTCCTCGACAGTGACGGTCTTGCCGTCCTCAAAGCGCAGCATGTTTTCCAGAACCACTTTCAGGCAGGCTGGAAGGTTCGAAAACGTGCCCAGACCGGCTGCTTCGGCAGCGGGTATGGAATAGTAAGCGATGGACTGACCGTTGACCGTGAGCGTCTTGCGGGTCTTCGCGGTGTCCTGACCGACCTGAATTGTCATTCTTTGCTCTCCTGGTTTGATTGGAAGCGCGTTGCAGCGACCATGCGTGACGTGTGTGTTTTGAGCCGATTCCTCAAGTGCATGACCGACACGGAGTATCGGCATAACTGCGGTCATTGTCCAATTGGGGCCGTGCGGCAGGAGCGGATGGCATAGGGTGTATCCCCAAGTGCGCGTCAGGCCCCCTTAACTGAGACAACGTGTCCGCAAGGTGGCGATTGCTGTCCTCGTATGCTTGGTATACTGTCGCATACAAATACGGTCAAGTTCGGTTTGCGTCAGTGTCCTGCGTCCCGGCTTCCGTACGTATTGGATATAGCCAAGTAGGATCCACCATGAGCTTGTACACCGACTACCTGTCAGAAATCGCAGCCCGCAAAGAGCAAGACCTGAACCCCAAACCCATCGATGACGGTGCGCTTGTGGCGGAGTTGATCGATCTGATCAAGGACACCGGGAACGAACATCGCGCCGATGCGGTAAAATTCTTTATTTATAACACGCTGCCCGGCACGACGAGTGCGGCAGGCGTGAAGGCGCAGTTCCTGAAAGAGATCATTCTGGGCCGTGAGGTTGTCGCAGAGATCACCCCCGGCTTTGCGTTCGAATTGCTGTCGCACATGAAGGGTGGCCCGTCGGTCGAAGTGCTTTTGGATCTGGCGCTGGGGGATGACGCGGACATCGCCAGGGATGCCGCTGACGTTCTGAAAACGCAGGTCTTCCTGTACGATGCGGATACCGACCGTCTTGCCGAGGCATACAAGGCCGGCAACGCGGTGGCGAAAGACATCCTGGAAAGCTACGCAAAAGCGGAATTCCTGACCAAGCTTCCCGAGATCGATGAAGAGATCAAGGTCGTCACCTACATCGCGGCCGAAGGTGATATTTCGACGGACCTTCTGTCACCCGGCAACCAAGCGCATTCGCGTTCTGACCGGGAACTGCACGGCAAGTGCATGATGACCCCCGAAGCGCAGAAAGAGATCGAGGCGCTTAAGCTGCAACACCCGGACAAGCAGGTGATGCTGATTGCCGAAAAGGGGACGATGGGCGTCGGTTCCTCCCGCATGTCGGGCGTGAACAACGTGGCGCTGTGGACAGGCAAACCGTCCAGCCCTTACGTGCCGTTCGTGAACTACGCGCCCATCGTGGCGGGTACCAATGGCATTTCGCCGATCTTCCTGACGACGGTCGGTGTAACCGGCGGCATCGGGATCGACCTCAAGAACTGGGTCAAGAAGACCGATGAGGATGGCAATGCGATCCTGAACAATGACGGCAACCCGATCCTTGAACAGAAATACTCGGTCGAAACCGGGACGGTCCTCAAAATCAACACCAAGGACAAGAAGCTGCTCAGCGAAGACGGCGAAGAACTGGTCGATGTGTCCTCTGCCTTCACGCCGCAGAAGATGGAATTCATCAAGGCGGGCGGCTCTTACGCAATCGTGTTTGGCAAGAAGCTGCAGACATTCGCGGCGGAAACGCTGGGGATCGAAGCCCCCACCGTATTTGCCCCGTCCAAGATCATCACGCATGAAGGGCAGGGCCTGACGGCGGTTGAAAAGATCTTCAACAAGAACGCGGTTGGCGTGCCCGAAGGTACGGTGATGCATGCCGGGTCTGACGCGCGCGTACGCGTGAACATCGTGGGGTCGCAGGACACCACGGGTCTGATGACCGCGCAAGAGCTTGAGGCGATGGCCGCGACGGTATTGTCGCCCAACGTGGATGGTGCCTACCAGTCGGGCTGCCACACGGCGTCTGTCTGGGACCTCAAGGCGCAAGCCAACACGCCACGCCTGATGAAGTTCATGAATGATTTCGGTCTTGTCACCGCGCGGGATCCGAAGGGCGAATATCACGCGATGACGGACGTGATCCACAAGGTTCTGA
>CAYZAD010000405.1:0-2389 GCA_964476315.1 uncultured Rhodobacterales bacterium | reverse complement strand
GTCCTTGATGATGCGCGCGGGGAAGTGCGGCATGACAGGATAGCCGTCATCGGCCAGCCGTTTGGCGGTGGCAACCATATCCTCGATGGGCGTGCCTTCGATATGGGCGATATAGACGCGCGTGCCGGGGGCAAGCAGGGTCTTGAAATCGTCCACCTTCTCGGCGGTGCGCGGCATCACTTCGATGGAATAACCCTTGAGAAAGGCCTCCATTTCAGGGGAGCCAGCGGGCTGTGCGTCGTCACGCTTCCGGAAATTCAACAAAGCCATGATGGCCTCCCTCAGGTTCATTGGGCTTGTGCCCAGCCTTCATTGTCAATCAGCGCCTTGATGCGCGCCTTGTCGTATTCAGCTTCGAGCCGCGCCGCCTCTGCCGCGCAGACCTCCTCTGCCTCGCCCTCCATGGCGTATGGCGCAGCCTTGCGCCATTCGGCAAGATAACTGTCGGTATCTGCCGCACCCACCTTCATGGCCGCCCGGTCGATGGCCTGTTCGAACCGTTCGCTCAACTGCCGCTTTGCGCCACGGCGGCCTTTGCCGACGATCACCTGCGCCGGGATATCCCGCCAATAGACAACAGTTACATCCACCATGGACCCGATTCCCTTGATCTGTTGCGCCTTCGTAATTGAGCCCGCCGGCTTCACAGGGTCGATTTTCGACTTAACCGCTTCTGTCCGCGACCCTCCTGCACAATAGGCATGAAGCGATGCGATTACGATGCATGTGGCGGTCCATAATTCTCAGGCTTTGCATGAGCGTGGCTCATAAACACACCGCGATGTTCGCAGGTCTTGCGATACGCTGCGCGCGTGCTTACAGTTCAAGTAACTTGAATATTCGGAAGGCGCGGAAGTATGGCGCCAAAGCGTCCCAAAGGTGCGGGCGCATTCCCGAAACCGGTAGAGAGCCCCGCGCCGTCACGGCCCGATCCATCCGAGCTTTATGCCGCGCTGGATCTGGGCACAAACAGTTGTCGCATGTTGATTGCCCAGCCCAAGGGCAACCAGTTTCACGTGGTCGACAGCTTTTCGAAATCGGTCCAGCTTGGGGCCGGGCTGGAAAAGTCCGGCCGGTTGAGCCGGTCGTCCATGAACCGGACGATTTCGGCCCTGCGTGTCTGTCAGCAAAAGATCAAGCGCCACAATGTCAGTCGCATGCGGCTGGTTGCCACCGAAGCCTGCCGCCGGGCACATAATGCCCGGGATTTCATTCGCCAGGTGCGGCGCGAGACGGGATTGACGCTGGAAATCATCCAGACCGAGGAAGAGGCGCGTCTTGCGGTCATTTCCTGTGCGCCGCTGGTCAGCACCAAAACGGAACAACTGCTCGTGGTCGATATCGGGGGTGGCTCGACAGAGCTGGTCTGGATCGACCTGAGCGCGGTTCCCGCCTTCGATCGCCCGCGGGCCATCATGCGCC
Source organism: uncultured Rhodobacterales bacterium (assembly GCA_964476315.1). Lineage (GTDB taxonomy): Bacteria > Pseudomonadota > Alphaproteobacteria > Rhodobacterales > Rhodobacteraceae > Marivita. Next base: position 967 of record CAYZAD010000405.1, on the reverse strand, counting down.
TGCATTCGGGCTTTCACACCGCTGACAGCCCGTTTCCGGCGGCGAAAGTGGTGGACTGGATCAGCGTCCCCCTTGGCGTGGCCACGTTGCGCGACCAGTTCTCGGACGTGGAAAGCGACTCCGCCCGGTATGCGCTCATGAGCTGGTACTTCGAAGAAAACCTTGCCGAATTCGCACCCTACAAGGATCAGCAGGCACGAGAAGGGTTTCAGATCGTCGGTACATCGGGAACGGTGACCACGGTGGCGGCCAGCCATCTCGGTCTCAAACGCTATGACCGGACCAAGGTGGACGGGCTGCGCATGACGTCCGACCAGATCGAAAACGTCATTTCAGGATACCTGCGGCTTGGCCCCGAGGGCCGCCGCCGGGATCCCCGCATCGGACAGGATCGCCAGGCCCTGATCATGTCGGGGGCGGCCATCCTGCAAGCACTGTTGCGCTGCTGGCCCACGGACCGATTGTCCGTTGCGGATCGCGGGTTGCGCGAAGGTCTGCTTTACGCACAGATGTCGGCAGATGGCGTTCTGGAAGACGGGCCGTTCTAGGCGCTCAACAGGCTGATCACGCGGCGCATGGCCAGTTCATAACCTTCCACGCCGAACCCCGCCAGAACCCCATCAGCACGGGCGGACACGTAGGAATGATGCCGAAATGCTTCGCGCTTGTGGACGTTCGAGATATGCACCTCGAACACCAGCCCGTCAAAAGCCTGGAGCGCGTCAAAGATCGCGACGGATGTATGGGTGAAGGCGGCTGGATTGATCACGATCGCCGCGGCCTCGTCACGGGCGCGGTGGATCGTATCGATGATCACGCCCTCGTGGTTCGATTGCATCGCCTGCAAATGGAACCCGGCCGACCCCAGCAACGCCTCACAGCGCGCGGTCACATCATCCAGCGTATCCGCGCCGTAAATCTCGGGCTCACGTTTGCCCAGCAGGTTCAGGTTTGGTCCGTTGATCAG
>CAYZAD010000404.1:0-2405 GCA_964476315.1 uncultured Rhodobacterales bacterium | reverse complement strand
AAAGACTGTGTGGTGGTGCGGGTGAAGGGACTCGAACCCCCACGCCAAAGGCGCCAGAACCTAAATCTGGTGCGTCTACCAATTCCGCCACACCCGCATTGAGCGGGGTCCTAGCAAACCTCTTCGACGGAGGCGAGAGGATTCTTGCGCTGGCCTCAGGTGGCGGAGAGCGTTGCGAAAACGCGGGGCAGCATGTCAGGCAAGTCCTCGGCGATCAGGCCGGGGCCGTAGTGGCGCGCCGCCTCGCAATGCAGCCACACAGCGGCCTCTGCCACGCAAAAGAGATCGGGCGACTTGTTCGACGCGGCAAGGCCGGAAATCAGTCCCGCCAGCACGTCGCCTGCCCCGGCGGTCGCGAGCCATGGCACTGCACGGTCGCCGGTCGCGGAGTGGACGGCGGCGCCTCCACCCGGCTGGGCGATAACCGTGTCTTCGCCTTTGAGAAGGACAATGCACCCCGCCCGGTCTGCTGCCATCCGAACGGCATCGGCTTTCGACAGGTTGGCGCGGCTTGAATGCGCGAGGTCGGGAAACAGCCGTGCGAATTCGCCCTCATGGGGTGTCAGAACCGTTCTGCCATGACAGGCTTTGAACAAGGCGGTCGGGTCCGTCTCGAATGACGTCAAGGCGTCGGCGTCCAAGACGACGGCCGTTCTGCGCGACGCCCGCCCACCGCTATCATGGCGCAATGCCTTGAAGACGAACGCACGCGTTCTTTCACCAAGGCCCATGCCAGGCCCCAGGCACAAAGAGGACACCCGGTCATCGACGATGCGGTCAAACGCCTCTTCATCCGCGCAGGCCCGCAACATGACCGCGTCAAGGTGACAGGCGTTTTCCTGCAAGGCGGCTGGCGGGCAGAGAACCGTCACCAGACCGGCACCGCAGCGTAATGCCGTCCTTGCCGCCATGCGGGCCGCACCGCCCCGTCCGACACCGCCGGCCATGACCATGACATGACCATAGTCGTACTTGTGCCCCGTGCCCTCAATCTTGGCGATGCACCGGCCGGGCCAATCACGTCCCGGGATCGACATGCCACCGGCAACGGGTTCGATCAGGCGCAGGCGCTTAGGGTCTGGCGGCCGCCCGATCACGGTTCGTTCAGCGGCGTCCTTGCCGCGCAAGCCAATATCGACCAAACGCCGCGCGCCGCACAATGCAGGCCCGGAAGCAAGGACATGCCCAACCTTGAAACTGTGGAAAGACACCGTCAGATGCGCCGCGTTCACGTATCGTGGGGTATCTGACGGATCGTCCCCTTCTGGCAGCGGGACGGTTCCGGTGTCGAGATTCAGGCCTGACGGACAGTCGATTGCGATGCGTCGGATGGAACCGGCCTCGGGCCAGTGACTGCAAAACCCGGTGTCCAGCACCTGTGCCAGCGGCTCTGGCAGGGATCGTGTCAGCCCGGTTCCAAACACGGCATCGACGAAAACATCGGGCCGTGCACAGGACCTCAGCGCTTTTGCGCTCAAGGCCGTCACTTGACCATCCTCGGCCCAAAGGTCGTGGTTGGTTTTTGCGTCCGGCGGCAGCTTTGCGGGATCGCCGAAAAGGAAAACGTCCACATGCCAGCCTTTGCCTTTGAGCACCCGCGCGATGACAAACCCGTCGCCACCATTGTTGCCGGGTCCGCACAGGATCATTGCACGATGCGCGCCCGCGCCAAGGTCTGGCCAATGCTCCAAAAGCGCGGCGACCGCGCCGCGCCCAGCCCGTTCCATCAATTGCAGGCCGGTGACGGCACCCGACTCGATTTCCGCCAATTCGATGGCGCGCATCTGGGCAGACGTAAGCAATTCGGTCATGCAAATCCTCGGCAGCGATTCAATATCGCACTTAAATTAGGCATAATGCCCATTTTTTAGACGTTGCGTTTCATTCACCCAAGCCCCGGTGACTCGTCTAGGTGTAGCCGATTGTGGCCCTCCGACAGAAGTGTTCTGACCACCTCATTGCTGGAGCGAGGGACCTGTCATGAAAAAAATCGAAGCGATCATCAAGCCCTTCAAACTTGATGAAGTGAAAGAAGCACTGCAAGACGCAGGCATTCAGGGTCTCAGCGTTGTGGAAGTAAAAGGCTTCGGGCGGCAGAAGGGCCACACCGAGCTTTATCGCGGTGCCGAATACGTGGTCGATTTTCTGCCGAAGGTGAAAATTGAAGTGGTTCTGGATGACGATCAGGTCGACAGCGCTATCGCATCCATCGTCGAAGCTGCGAAGACCGACAAGATCGGTGATGGCAAAATCTTTGTATCCCCTGTGGAACAAGCCATCCGCATCCGCACCGGTGAGACCGGGTCAGACGCCATCTGATCCAGACAAAGACACCAAACACCCAAAAATATCAGTGAAAGGGAAGAGAGAATGAGCACTGAAGCGCTTCTCAAGATGATCAAGGA
>CAYZAD010000403.1:0-2407 GCA_964476315.1 uncultured Rhodobacterales bacterium | reverse complement strand
GGGCGACCGTTGACGAACAGGTATTGCGCCACGGCGGCGCCACGCGAATAGGTCGGCAAGCCGGCCAACCCGGTAAGGCGGATGCCCTCACGCTCGGCATCAATGGCCACGGCGTTGTCAATGAACTCGCGCCCCATGACCTGACCCAATCGTCCGCGCAGGGCATCGAACAGATCACCGGTGACAGCATCGGCCCGGAAGGTCACGCGCCCTTCGCCGCCGCCGGACACATCGCGCAGGGTGAAGCTGATCGAGGGTTCGGCCATCGCAAGCCGTTTGACCACGTCGGAAATCGCCTGCATCTCGGCCCGGTCGGAGCGGAGGAATTTCAGGCGCGCCGGGGTCGCGAAAAAGAGGTTGCGCAGCGTGACGATGGTGCCTTTCGACAGGGCCGCAGGTTTGATCTGATCGGCCTTGCCCCCCGTGACATTGAGTTCAGCGGCGTCTGTTCCATCAGTACGGCTCGTCAGGGTCAACCGACCGACAGCCCCGAGAGACGCCAGCGCTTCGCCGCGAAACCCGAAACTGTGGATGTTGAGCAGGTCGGACCCGTCGATCTTGGAGGTGGCGTGGCGGGCGATGGCAAGAGGCAGTTCGTCGGGGGGAATACCGCAGCCATCGTCGGCGACGCGGATCAGGGTCTTGCCGCCATCGGCAATCGCCACGTCGATGCGCGTTGCGCCTGCATCGATGGCATTCTCGACCAGTTCCTTGACAGCGGAGGCAGGGCGTTCAACAACCTCACCCGCTGCAATGCGGTTGATGGCGCTTTCCTCAAGCTGTTGAATTGAGGCGCGTATCTTGGGTGCGTGGCTATTCATACCACGAGATGTAGCATGGCGATGACGATTCTTCTATGGGGTTGCTGGCAGATCGGTTGCCCAGAACAGCCGCTTGCCGCACAGCTGATACATGCACCTGACGCCTCAAAGCCGGTCAGTGCAGGTTCGATGACATACGGGCATGCCCGGCGTCGCACGATGCAGCCCGAACGGTCTTTGGCGCATGACACCGCCCTGTCGCAATTGACGCCGGTCTATTGCATGGTAACAGGGCAGATATGCTGGAAATCTTCCTTCAAACCGTTCCGTTTTTTGCCCTGATTGCCGTTGGTTACGGCGCAGGCAAAACCGGTTTCTTTACCGAGGAAGCAACCGCCTACCTGACCAAGTTTGTCTTTTATTTCGCCCTGTCCGCGATGATCTTTCGCTTTTCGGCGAACCTGTCGCTGGCCGAGATTTTCGACTGGCGCATTGCAACCGGCTATCTGTGGGGCACCGCGTTTGTCTATGGGCTTGCCATGGCGGTCGCGTTTTTGCGCGGCATGGACGTGGCGCGGGCCGGGTTCGAAGGGCAGGTGGCCGCGATTGGCAATACCGGGTTCCTGGGCGTTCCGATGCTGGCGCTTCTGATGGGGGAGGCGGCGGTCGGGCCGATCATCCTGATTCTGGCAATCGACCTGGTGGTGTTTTCGTCGCTGATCGTGATCCTTGTGACCGCGTCACGGGAAGGCAGCCTGAGTTTCGGCATTTTCAAAACCGTGGCGACCGGGTTGCTGAAAAACCCGATGATCGTCTCGATTGTTCTGGGCTTTGCAGTATCGGCCACCGGCGCGCCCATTCCGGCTCCGGTGAACCAGTTTCTGGCCATTCTGGGTGCTGCCGCCACGCCGGGGGCGCTGTTTGCGATCGGTGCCTCGCTTGCCAGCAAATCGGCAGAACGGGTTTATGTCGCGGGTTGGTTGAGTTTCTGCAAGCTGATCGTGCATCCGCTGATGGTGGCGATTGGTGTCTACCTGCTGTTTCCCGCAGATCCGTACAAGGCAGGTGTCGCCGTTGCAGCCGCGTCTTTGCCAGTGGCGGGGAACGTGTTCATACTGGCCCAGCATTACAATGTTGCGCCGCAAAGAGTGTCGGCGGCGATCCTGATTTCGACCACGCTCAGCATCGTGACGGTGTCGTTCGTGATCTCGCAAGTTCTGGTCTGAGGGGGACTTATGGAAAAAGTATCTGAGAACCTGTGCTTTGAAGGCGTTCAAGGCGTGTATTCCCATGCGTCTGAGGTGTGCGGATGCACCATGACATTCGGGCTTTACCTGCCGCCGCAGGCGAAACGCGGTCCGGTTCCGGTGCTGTGGTACCTGTCAGGCCTGACCTGCACACACGAGAACGCCATGACCAAGGCGGCAGCGCAGGGCGCGGCGGCAGAGCTTGGGATGGCCGTGGTGTTTCCCGACACGTCACCACGTGGGGACGACGTCGCCGATGACGAGGCCTATGACCTGGGCAAGGGCGCGGGGTTCTATGTGAACGCGACGCAGGCACCATGGGCCCCGCATTTCAAGATGTGGGATTACGTATCATCCGAACTGCCCGCGCTGCTGGGCAAGAACTTCGCCATCGACCTC
>CAYZAD010000402.1:0-2415 GCA_964476315.1 uncultured Rhodobacterales bacterium | reverse complement strand
CCTGCGGCTGGCTCGAAGGCGGGCTGGTTGCGTCGTTCGAGAAATTCGTCATGGATGCGGACCAGCTTGGTGCGCTGCACAAGATGGCGCAGGGCGTTTCCGTCGATGCGGATGCGCAGGCCATGGGGGCCATTGCCGAAGTGGGCCCGGGTGGGCATTACCTTGGCTGTGCCCACACGCAGGCGAATTTCAAGACGGCGTTCTGGCGGTCTGATCTGTTCGACTTCAAACCCTATGAAACATGGTCCGAGGAGGGCGCGCGCGACACGATGGCGCTCGCGACCGAGCGGGTCCAGCGGTTGATCGACAGCTATCAGCAACCGCATCTTGACCCGGGCATTCATGAAGCACTGACAGACTACGTGGCGCGGAAGAAAGCGTCGATGCCCGACGCCTTCATGTAAGACGCGCGGCGTCGATCTGTGCGCGCAGCATGGCCGATTCACCCATGACCGCTGTCAGAATCTCGACATGCGTGGCGATGCTGTAACCGGCATCGCCGCTGGTTCTTTGCTCGTTCAGTTCGCGTTCAAGCGCCATGAGCTTGATGAGTGCAAGACCCGTGCGCGGCAGGACACCGTATCCCAGAATACGCGGCAGCAGCGTTTCGCGGCGGTAGTCCTGAGCCGCGATGCGGGCTGTGCGGATCAGAAGGCGCGGACGACGGATTTGCGCGAGTTGTGTGAGCAGGTCTTGCATTGATTATCCCCATTGATGGTGTGCATGGCCAGACATGGCACATCTATCGTTACACAACCTAAACGTGTGTTGCGCGCCGCGTGATGCATCGAACGGTGGTGTTTCCAATTGTTTACAAAATGAAAACAAAACCGACAGCGTCTCATATTGTTAACACATCCGAAACAAATACACGCATAGGTGGTATCAGCCTGTGGATAAACCTGGGGATGTTTTGACAGCTGCCAAGATGATGGGGGTTCTTAATGACAAGCTTGACCTGTGGTGAAACTCAGAACGATTTCGGTGTGCTGATGCCGGAACCGGTGCGCCGGTATCTTGCGCATACCTCGGATGGGCGCGGTATCCGCGAGATTGCCCGCGAAGCGGGGTGCCATGCCTCGACCGTGCTGCGCCAGGTGCGCAAGACCGAAGCCATGCGCGATGACCCGCTGGTGGACAAGGCGCTCAGCCAGGCCGACGAGGACACTGCCATCTGTGCCGACACGGTGTTTGATGTCGCGATTGCGTCGCTCAAGCAGCTTTGCCAGGGCGGTGCGGTCATGCTTTATGCGCTTGACCTGCCAGAGCCCGCAATCGTGCAGATGCAAGAAGAAGGCGCGACGGTTGTGCTGGGCAAACCAAGCCTTGATGTTGCAGCGGCGCTGGTTCTGCGGGGATGGGTGCGCGAAACCGGGGGCACGTCGCTGAAACGCTACCGGATCACCCCGGAAGGGCGTGCGGCCTTGCCCGGTCTGGTCGCAGCGCGGGACCGCAGGGCCAGCCGGGACATGCAGGCCGCGCTGGAGTGCTTCGCCGACCCGAAAAGAGACCGCCGGTCGCGCGACCGGTCGCAATCGAACGGTCCCGGTTCGGAAAGCCCGCTGGTGTCCCTCGCGCGGCGGCGCGGCAGCGATGGCCAGCCGTTCCTGACGCCCGAATTCGTGAAGGCCGGAGAACGGCTTTCCGAGGATTTCCAGATCGCCGGCTTTGGGCAGACAGAGCTTTTGGGGTGGGAGCGACCCGAAGCGCTGACCCGGTTCTATGCGCGTCACACCCCCAATCCGCGCCAGGCCGAGGCGATCATCCGCACGCTGGACGCGATCAAGGATCTTGGCCCCGGGCTGAGCGATGTGGCCCTGCGCTGCTGCTGCCTGCGCGAAGGGATGGAGGCCACGGAACGGCGCATGGGATGGTCTGCGCGGTCGGGCAAGGTTGTGCTGCGCATCGCGTTGCAGCGGCTGAGCCTGTTTTATGCCGCCACCCTGTCAAAAGAGGGGGTTCTGATCGGGTAGCGGCATGGTCTGCGCCGGGACAGATCGACGCAAGGCAGGGCGGCAGATGGCAGAACCGCCTGAAAAACAGGTGCAGGAGGTACTCGTTACATTTGGGAATTTGTAGCTGCAACGCAGCTATGCAACACTGGTACTACCTCCTGCTGATGCTTATGCTATGGCAATCCGAACTGCAGTTTGCGGGGAAAAACCGTTGCGAGACCTCAAGATACCCGAACAACGTCATCCGGAGAAAGCCCATCGTCCGGACAACGCCCAGCCCAAGAAACCCAGCTGGATTCGTGTGAAGGCGCCAACCGGCGAGGGCTATAACGAAACCCGTCGCATCATGCGCGAGAACAAGCTGGTCACCGTCTGCGAAGAGGCGGGCTGTCCCAACGCGGGCGAGTGCTGGAGCCAGGGCCACGCCACGATGATGATCATGGGGGAAATTTGCACCCGT
>CAYZAD010000401.1:0-2422 GCA_964476315.1 uncultured Rhodobacterales bacterium | reverse complement strand
TGCTTCCCTGTGTGACGCCCGCGCCCATCGCTCAGCTGTCCAACTGGCGGCTGAGGATGGTGGAAAACTCGTCGGCAAAGGATTCGTAGCCCGCAACGATGCGGTCGCTGTCCGCCTGCAACTTGTTGAAGGCCACAACCGCCGGGATCGCCGCCAAAAGGCCCAGACCGGTCGCCAAAAGCGCCTCCGCGATGCCGGGTGCGACCACGACAAGCGACGTGTTGCCCTGCTGTGCAATCTCGATAAAGGCGTGCATGATCCCCCAAACCGTGCCGAACAACCCGACAAAGGGTGCAACCGATCCCACCGTCGCCAGAACGGCAAGGTTCTTTTGCAGATCCTCCGCCTCTTTCTGGATCGCCACGTCCATCGACCGGTCGATCCGTGCATGCGCCCCGGCAATCAGGCCGCCATCCTCGCGGTGCGACCGGCGCCATTCCGTCATTCCCGCCGCAAAGACCTTTTGCGCGCGGCCATCCGGCTCGGGTCCGATCTGGTCGAACAGTTCGTCAAGCGGCTCTCCCGACCAGAAGGACCGATCGAACTCCGCCGCTTCGGCCCGCGCCCTGCGATAGGACAAGAGTTTTTCGATAATGATCGCCCATGCCCAGAACGACGCGAGGATCAACAGGATCATCACGATCTTGACGGTCATCGTGGCGCGCGCAAACAATCCCCACATGGAGAAATCAATCTCCTGCGCCAGCGCGAGTGTCTCTGCTTCCATCTGCCTGCTCTTTAGCCGGTTGGCCCCATTCATCGGGCTCTGATTACCAGCCTTTCTACCCCAATTTCAGGGGAAAGGCCAACACATTGGCATCAAAACGGCGTCAACCGGAGCGCTTAGTGAATGTGACGGCGGATATTCGCCGGCAGCCGCGCCGGTGCGCCGCCCGGCCCGATGCACACAACCGTGACCTCGGCCTGAAACAGCACCGTCTCCCCGCGCAGAACATCCTGCGTCAGGATCAACCGCGCACCGGTGACCGCCTTGACCGTGGTTCTGACCAGCAATTCGTCGTCGAACTTTGCCGGCTGCAGGTAATCCGCCTCCACCCGCCGGACAACGAATACAACGCCGTCCTCTTCGCGCATCGCGTTCTGGTCGATCCCGAGCGACCGCACCCAATCGGACCGCGCGCGCTCTATGAACCGCAGGTAATTCGCGTAATAGACGATGCCGCCCATATCCGTGTCTTCGTAATAAACCCGCACCGGAAACGAATGCACCATTGCTCAGTTTCCCTGTGCCAACTGCATCCGCGCGGCCAGGCGCAGCGCATGGGACGCATCATCCGCCATCGCGGGCATCACCGGATCATAGGCGGCCCGGATCAGCGCTCCGATATCGGGCCGCAACACAACGCGCCCGTCCTCCAGTTGCCCCAGGGGCGACTGGTCCGCAAATGCCACATCTGACCAAAGCAGCATGGACTGCACCACCTGCGACAACGCCAGGGTCTCCGCCGGGATCGCCGTCAGAACGTCATCCATGCGCAAGAACACGAAACAGGCCTTGATCGCGCCTGCCGCATCGAACCGGAACACCCGGTACTGATTGGCCTCTGCCTCGGACAGTTTCGCCACCAGCGGGACCAGGCCGTCGATCAACCGATCAAGGTCCGGCACCGCCAGCAATTCCTCCCACTCCCGGAAAAAGAAAACCATGACATTGGTGCCCAGTTCGGGATCGGTTTCCGCCATCTGGTGCCCGGCCATCTGGCACACCGCTTCGAACGCGCCCTTGACGACGGACAATGTCGTGTCCTGCACGCCAAACACGATCGGCGCGATCGGTCGCCCCCAGCGCGCGAACAGGTAGGATCCGTCAGATCGCGTGAAAAACCGTTCAATCTCGGCTGCATCCATCATTCGGCTTCTTCTTTTCAAAAATATGCAAATCTACCCGAACAAATCGGATTGCTGCGGACCCTTTGGCACGGCCAATCCCAAATGCGACCACCCTTTCTGCGCCAGCATCCGCCCCCGCGGCGTCCGCTGGATCAATCCCTGCTGCAACAGGTAGGGCTCGATCACCTCTTCCAGCGCGTCCCGGCTTTCCGACAAGGCGGCCGAAAGCGTCTCGATCCCCACCGGCCCGCCCGCGTAATTCTCGGCGATCAGGCGCAGGTACCGCCGGTCCGCGCCATCAAGCCCCAGCCCGTCGACCCCCAACCGGGTCAGCGCGCCATCGGCCAAATCCTTGGTGACAACGCCATCGCCCTCCACCACCGCGAAATCCACCACCCGGCGCAAAAGCCGCCCGGCAATCCGCGGCGTCCCGCGTGACCGGCGCGCAATCTCGCGCGCCCCTTCCGGCGCGGTGGACACCCCCAGCTTGACCGCATTGCGCGACACGATCGTATTCAGTTCATCCTCGGTATAAAAGTTCAGCCGCGTGGGGATTCCGAACCGGTCGCGC
>CAYZAD010000400.1:0-2434 GCA_964476315.1 uncultured Rhodobacterales bacterium | reverse complement strand
AAAGGCCCGGGCGCGGACGTTTCGGAACCGTGTACCCACCACGCCGGTTTTTGTAGACCGTCGTCAGGTCTGTACTATCTTTCCGGCAGGAGGGTCCGGAATGCGTTTCAAATCACTTTGGATGGCGCTTGCCATCATCGTCATGGGCAGCGCCGCATTTGCGCAGGAAACCCGCCGCCCCAGCCATTGTCTTGCCATTGCCGATGCCACACCGGGTGCAGCGTATATCCAGAAAGCTTCATGGTCTGAGGCGGTGCCGGAATTCAGTGTGCGCATCAATTATGTCGCGCATGCCACCTTTCTGATCCAGACCCCGGGCGGCATGAACATTGCCACCGACTTTACCGGGTTTCTTGGCAACACCAGCCTGATCCCGGACGTCGTGACGATGAACCATGCCCATGACACCCATTGGACGGCGAACCCGGACCCGGCCATTCCACATGTGCTGCCCGGATGGGGCCCGTTCGGAGAAGGCATCGACCATCACCTTGATCTGGGTGAGGTCCTTGTGCGCAATGTCTCGACGGATATCCGGTCGCAATTCGGCGGGCAGGAGGACAATGGCAATTCGATCTTCATTTTCGAGGTCGAAGGTCTTTGCATCGGTCACCTCGGGCACCTGCATCACGAACCGAACGAACAGCAATACGCGGCCATCGGGCGGCTTGATGTGGTGATGGTCCCGGTCGACGGCGGCTACACCCTGCCCCGCGAAGTGATGGTGCGGATCGTGGAGCGGCTGAAGTCCAGCGTTGTCATCCCGATGCACTGGTTTTCGGAATTCGCCCGCGAAGCGTTTCTCGAGGAAGTTGCCGACAGTTTTGACATCGACCGGCGGACGACGTCTTTCCTTGAGTTGTCATTGCGCGATCTGCCGTCCCGGCCTACGGTGGTGGTCCTGCGGCCGGAATGGCTGCGGGATTCCGAAAATTGATCTCACTGAGGTGATGTGATGCCACGCGATGCTGCGGACAGTTCTTTTATCGATGCGCTGGCGTCGCACTTTCCGGCGGACATGTTCGCGCTGGCGGATCAATCCTACCTCGAAGAACCGCGCGGCCGGTTTCAGGGCATCCGCGGATATGTGGCGCGGCCCCGATCGACCCAAGAGGTCGCGGCGCTGGTCAAGGCCTGTGGTGCGGCAGGTGTGGGCATTGTGCCCTACGGTGGCGGCACAGGGTTGGTTGGCGGCCAGATTGCACCCGAGGGCGACTCCGAAGCGCCCCTGATCCTGTCACTGGAACGCATGACCGCCATTCGCGCCGTTTATCCGCAGGAGTACGTGGTGATCGCCGAGGCCGGGGCTATTCTGGCCACGATCCAGGCTGCGGCGGACGATGTGGATCGCCTGTTTCCCCTGTCGCTGGCTTCGGAAGGGTCGGCGCGGATCGGCGGCTTGCTCAGCACCAATGCGGGCGGTGTCAACGTCTTGCGATACGGCAACACGCGCGACCTGTGTCTTGGGCTCGAGGCCGTTCTGCCGGACGGGTCGATCTGGAACGGGTTGAAACGCCTGCGCAAGGACAACACCGGCTACGATTTGCGCAACCTGATGATTGGTGCGGAAGGCACGCTTGGCATCATCACGGCGGCATCGCTCAAGCTGTTTCCGAAACCGGCATCGATCGGTACGGCCGTCTTCGTGATCCGAGACGCGGAAGCCGCGCTTGATCTGTTGTCGCTTGCCAAGAGCCAATTGGGCGAAAGCATCAGCGCGTTTGAATTGATGCACAAGACGGGGCTCGATTTCCTGAGCAAGACACTGCCGGATATTCGCAAGCCCTTTGGCGATTATCACCCTGAATGGATGGTGTTGATGGATATCGGCCTGCCCAAGGGCCTTGACCCGCAATCGGCGCTGGAAGATCTGTTCATGGCAGCGGAAGCGGAAGGCATCGCGCCTGACGCCGTGATCGCGCAATCCGAAGGTCAGCGACGCGACTTCTGGTCGGTTCGGGAACATATCCCCGAAGCGAACCGTCGCATTGGCGCGGTCTCAAGCCATGATGTGTCCGTGCCGTTGGGCGAATTGCCCACTTTCATTGCGCGCGTGCGGCAGGCCATCGCACAGGTCGGGGATTTCCGTATCAACTGCTTTGGCCATGTCGGGGATGGCAATCTGCACTTCAACGTGTTCCCACCCGAAGGGCAGTCTCGTGACCTGTTCCTTGCCGAAACCAAGCAGATCAAGCGACTGGTCCACGATATTGCCAACGACCTGGGCGGGACGTTCAGCGCAGAGCATGGCGTTGGACGCGCCAAGAAGGCGGACCTTGCCCGCTATGGCGATCCTGCAAAGCTGGCCGCCATGCGGGCGATCAAGGATGCGCTGGACCCGAAGGGCATCATGAACCCGGGGGCGGTTCTATCGTGAGGCGACGCGGAACACGCAACCGTCGGTGACAAGTTGCGGCGGGGTCATGCACAGCCC
>CAYZAD010000399.1:0-2449 GCA_964476315.1 uncultured Rhodobacterales bacterium | reverse complement strand
GGTTGCCACGTCGGCCATGCCGATGGGCATACCGGAATGGCCTGAATTGGCCGCGGCCACAGCATCCAACGTCAGCGCGCGGATGGCCGCTGCCTTGTTCCAATGATCAGGGTTTTTCGCTTTGAGCGTCTCGATATCCACGGGCCGGCGAGTCCTTGTGATATGTGGGTGTCATATGTCGGTCTAGGGGTGACATCCCGCGCTCATAGCAGGCATGCGCCAGAGTTCAAGCCGCCCTCCGGCGCGCAGATGGCTTTGGGGGGCGCATTTTTGACCGCAGGTTGTTAAACTTTCACATTAAGAGGACGGAGCGATTCGTTTCGAGCGAACGGAAAAATGCCTCTGACCGCAGTGGCGCGCGGTTCGGCAGACAACAAATGGGGATCAGGCAAATGACCCAAATTGACGAGCTACATCACCGCATCGCGGCAGCCTTGGACCGTGTTTCTCAGGGTGTCGAAAAGATCGAGGCAAAGGCCGCCGCCGCGATATCCGCCGCACCGCAGGTGCCAGAGATTGACCCGGAAGAGGTCGCGCGGCTGCAGGACGCCCTGAACGACGAGAAACTGGCCAATGCCCAGCTTGAAGAGCGGGTGCGAAAACTGCACGAAAAGCATCAGCACGATCTGGAAGCCGCACGCGCCGAAGCCGCGGCAGCGGCTGCCGCACAGGCCCCTTCTGCCCCCGCGCTGGATGTGGCGGCGCTTGACCAGGAGATGCAACGGTTGCGCAAGGCCAATGACATGCTGCGCGCCACCAATGAAGAGTTGCGCAGCGCGCTTGCCGACAATGTCGGAGAGCCGCATCTGATCAACAAGGCCATGCTGGCCGAGCTGGAGGCGCTGCGCGCGGCCCGCGCCCTTGAGACAGCCGAAACGCAGGCCATCCTCGGGTCGCTCGAACCCTTGTTGCAAGCCGCCGCTGAGACACAGGAGGCCAACTGATGCCCGAAGTTGAAATCACGATCGGAGGTCGCAGCTTTGACGTGGCCTGCCAGGAAGGCGAGGAACAGTACCTGCACGCGGCCGCCAAGATGCTCGATAACGAGGCGCAGGTCCTGGCCCAGCAGGTCGGGCGCATTCCCGAAGCGCGCATGCTGCTGATGGCGGGCCTCATGCTGGCCGACAAGACGGCCGGGCTCGAGGACAAGCTGCGTGAAACCGAAGACCGGGCCGCGGCCCACCTGTCGGAACTGCGCATGCTGAAGGACGCACCACCACCGCAACCCGAACGCATCGAGGTGCCGGTGGTGCCGACCGAAGTGACGGAGAGCCTGCAAGAGATCGCCGCCCGTGCCGAGGCGCTGGCCCGCGACGTCGAAGAAAAGGCGGGGTAGGGCAGCACTGGCGTCTTCTTTGCCCCGCGTGCCACAACAACGCCATTTGCCGTGACGCGGGGGACGTGGGTATGCCGCAGGAGCCATATTACAAATCGCACTGGCGCGAGATCGATGAAGACCGCATGTCAGCCTATCGCGATGGCTTTGCCTGGGATGCCGCCACCGACGCGCTATACGAACCCGCGAGACTCGATCCCGGGCATGTCGTTGCGGACTTTGGCTGCGGTCCCGGAAAGGTCGCCGTAGCTCTGGCTGAAAAAGTCGGCGCTGACGGGCATGTTCATGCCCTCGACATAAATCCGGACTTCCTCGGCCTCGTTCGCAAAAACGCGGCGGACGCTGGCATCGCGCAGCGCATCACCACCCATCTCAACGATGGCGTCGCACTTCCTCTGGACGATGCTGTGTGTGACCGCGTAACGGCACGAAACACGCTTATCTATGTCGATGATCCGGTCAGCACCCTGTCCGAGTTCCACAGGATTTTGCGACCCGGAGGATTGGCGCATGCCATTGACGGCGACTGGTTCATGATGGTTGCAGAACCGGTCGAGCATGATCTGTGGCGTGCCTTCGTCAAAGCGGCGGCACATGCATGTCGCCATGCGGATATGGGAAGAAAACTCTACGCCAGGTTTGCCCGTGCCGGATTTCACGACATCGACGTCGCAATCACCGCCGTGCCCGACACGACAGGCCGGCTTCTTGGCATGATCCGCAATATGGGAAAATACGCGAGGGAAAGCGGGTCAATCAGCGACGACACCATCAGCAATGTCGTTGAACAAATGGAACAGGCCCTGAACGACGGGACCTATTTCGTCGTATCACCGCAATACGTCGTCACAGGAAGACGGTCAGGGTAGCCGATGACAGACCGGTCTACCCTTGGCCATAAAGTCTTTGATCAGGCGTTGGCCTGACGGATCTTTTCTGCGGCGTCCTTGTCATAGGCCACGCCGCTTTCGTCGAAAAGCGTATCAAGCTCACCGGACAGGGTCATTTCGGTGATGATGTCACACCCCCCGACAAATTCGCCCTTCACGTAAAGCTGCGGGATGGTGGGCCAGTCGGAATATTCCTTGATGCCCTGCCGGATGTTTTCATCCG
>CAYZAD010000398.1:0-2460 GCA_964476315.1 uncultured Rhodobacterales bacterium | reverse complement strand
ACGAGGTCCTCGGGTCAAGCCCGAGGATGACGCTCCACTACGAGATCCGTGGGCCAGGCCCGAGGATGACGGCCCGCTGCCGCGATGGGCCTCTTGCACTTCGCGCATCCTTCCGCTCCAGTGCAGGCATGAGCAGTTCCTCACCCACCGACACCGCCGACAATCCCGTCATGGGCATCTTCTGGATGGTGATGACAGGGCTGTGTTTCGTTGCGGTCACGGCGCTGGTCAAAACGCTGGGAGGGCGCATTCCTGCCGCCGAGTCCGCCTTTCTGCGCTACGTGATCGGTCTGGTGTTCCTGATCCCGGTCTGGCGCGAGCTTATGGCAATCCGGCTGACCCGGCGCCAGAAGACCCTCTTTGGGCTGCGTGGGCTGGTGCATTCGCTGGGTGTGATCCTGTGGTTCTTTGCCATGACCCGGATTTCGATCGCCGAAGTGACGGCGATGAATTATCTCACCCCTGTCTACGTGACGATCCTCGCGGTGTTCGTTCTCAAGGAAACTCTTGCGGCGCGGCGCATCATGGCCGTTGTCGCCGCACTGGTCGGGGCCTTGATCATCCTGCGTCCCGGCTTTCGAGAGCTTGATCCCGGGCATATCGCGATGCTGGGAACGGCGCTGTTCTTTGCGGGGAGCTACCTGATTGCCAAGATCATGTCGGGCGAGGTGCGCGCAAGCATGGTCGTGGCGTTGTTGTCGATCACCGTCACCATCGGGCTTGCGCCTTTTGCCCTTGCTGTCTGGGTCTGGCCAAGCTGGGGCGATCTGGCGATCATCGCGCTTGTGGCGTGTTTCGCAACAGCGGGGCACTATACCATGACGCTGGCCTTTGCGGCAGCGCCCGTGACGGTCACACAGCCGGTGACGTTCCTGCAACTGGTGTGGTCTGTCCTGTTGGGCGTTCTGTTCTTCGCCGAACCGGCAGACCCCTGGGTGATCACCGGAGGCCTTGTGATCATGTGTTCCGTGGCGTTCATCACCTGGCGCGAAGCGGTCCTGCGCAAGACGCGTATTACCCCCACGGTGAACGAGCCCAAGGGCTGACCGCACGCCCGACTTTCGCCCGATTCACTGTTTCCAAATCGGCAAAAAACCCTGTTTCGATCCAAGTTTGGCCCCAATTCGCCAGCACCTTTTCCCTTAGGTCATGTACGAGGAGTCACCTATGTTTGCCGAAACAACAACAGCATCGGATCTGAGCGCGCTGCGCCATTTCCTGGTCGCAGAACGCGAAAAGACCCTGTCGGATGCCGAATGGAAATTCCGCATGCGCGGCTATGGGTTTCACGTAAAGCGGGTCAGCGGCGGCGTGATGGTCGCGCGCATCCCGAAGAACGAAATTCTCGGCTGCGTCAAAATGTAAGAACCGCACCGCCGGTGTGCTTTGCCACAGCGGCGTCCATATGTCCTGATTGCGTGGGTCGCGTCTGCCAAAGACGCTTGCTATATCCGCGTCATGCTCAAGTACCTGGACATCCCCCCTGTCTGGCTCTGCGCCGCGCTTCTGCTCGCGTGGTTGCAAAAGACCCATTTTGATTATGCGCTCAGCTTTGGCCCGGTCTGGGCTGACCTGTTGGGCGGGCTTCTGGTCGGGGCCGGTCTTGTCCTTGTCGCGCTGGCCGTGTTCGAATTCCGACGGCACCGCACGACGATCATTCCGCATCAAGACGCCGCGCACCTGATCACATCGGGTATCTTTTCGCGCAGCCGCAATCCCATTTACCTTGCCGATTCGCTCATCCTGGCGGGCATGATCCTGTACTGGGATGCGGTGTTATCGCTCCCACTGATCCCGATTTTCGTCTGGTGGATCGAGAAACACTTCATATTGGCGGAAGAAAAACGCTTGCGACGAAATTTTCGTGCGGATTTTGCCCGATACGAGAAACAAACGCGACGTTGGCTCTAGAAGCCCGCAGTCATCTGTTCTAGATCAGCGGTTCGCGGGTGGGACGCATTGTATGTATTAGGTCAGCATTGTAGACCCATCACCGGAAACTTGCCGCTACGGCATCATGAATTGACGCAAAAGGGGGATGGCTCAGGTGAAAATCGGAACACCCAAGGAAGTGTTCGAGGGCGAAAACCGCGTGGCGATGACGCCCGACAGTGCCCGACAGCTCCAGAAGCTAGGATATGACTGCTTGATCGAAAGCGGCGCGGGCGCCAAGGCGGGCTTTGCGGATGCGCTTTACGAAGAGGCGGGGGTCACGGTTGTCAAGACGGCACCAGCCCTTTGGAAAGAGGCTGACATTGTCGCCAAGGTGCGCCAGCCCGACAGTGCGGAGCTGAAACGCCTGCGCGAAGGTCAGACGCTGATTTCGTTCTTCAACCCTGCCGCCAACGAAGAAGGCATGGAGGCCGCCAAGACAAAAGGCGCCAATGTCATCGCGATGGAAATGGTTCCGCGCATCAGTCGCGCCCAGAAGATGGACGCGCTGTCGTCGATGGCGAATAT
>CAYZAD010000397.1:0-2464 GCA_964476315.1 uncultured Rhodobacterales bacterium | reverse complement strand
GCGCAAAGAGGGCAAGACGATCATCCTGATCACCCACAAACTGCGCGAAATCATGGAGGCGACAGACACCGTATCCGTGATGCGCCGGGGCGAGATGACCGCCACGGTCAAGACTTCAGAAACCAGCCCCGAACGGCTGGCCGAGATGATGGTGGGGCGCAAGGTCTTGCTGCAGGTCGACAAGCAAGAGGCGCACCCCGGCGATCCGGTGCTCGAAATCGAAAACCTGCGTCTGGTCGACGAAAAGGGGGTGGAGCGGCTCAAGGGCATCTCTCTGAACGTCCGCGCGGGCGAGATTTTGGGCATTGCAGGCGTTGCCGGAAACGGCCAGTCCGAATTGCTCGAGGTGCTGGGAGGTTACGCCGAAGCAACCGGAACCGTGCGCGTCAAAGGCCAGGCTATCGACCTGAGCGGCGCACATTCCGACGGTCAGTCCCGACGCGCGCGCGGGATTGCCCACGTTCCCGAAGACCGGCACCGCGAAGGTCTGATCATGTCCTTCAGCGCATGGGAAAACACCGTCTTCGGTTACCACCGCGACACGGGCGGCCCGATGATGGACAACGCGGCGATCAAACGCGAAGCCGCCGCGAAGATGGAGCGCTTCGACGTCCGCCCGCCCAATCCCAAGCTCGCCGCGCGCAACTTTTCCGGCGGCAACCAGCAAAAGATCGTTCTCGCGCGTGAAATCGAACGCAATCCCGATATCCTGCTGGTCGGCCAGCCGACGCGCGGCGTGGATATCGGTGCGATCGAATTCATCCACCAGCAGATCATTCGCCTGCGCGACGAAGGCAAGGCAATCCTCTTGGTGTCAGTGGAACTTGACGAGATCTTTTCGCTCTCCGACCGCATCGCGGTCATGTTCGACGGTCAGATCATGGGGGAACGCCTGCCCAAGGACACGAACGAGAAAGAACTTGGGCTGCTCATGGCCGGCATCACCGATACCGACCATGCCAAGGTGCCGGAAAATCCCATGGCGCTGTCCCCCGATGAGATACAGCAGGCAGCAGAGGAAGCTGCGGACGACACCGCGCCGCCCGCCGCAGACGCGCCATCGCCCGACGAACAGGCTCAGACGGCACCTCTCGACACCGCCGCCACGTCCGATACGCCGGATACGGCCCCAGAGCCAGAGACCGGCACTGACAGGATCGACAGCACGGCAAACGCCCCCAAGGGCGCCCCGCCGCCCGGCGATACGTCGGCAGATGCGCCCGTGATCGAAACGGACGCGCCGTTGGACGACACCACAGCCGACGCACCGGACGCGCCCGAGGTCATCAACATCGACACAAGCGAAAAACCGGTCCCGAGCACACCAAAGCCGTCTGCGGGCATGAGCATCGGCGGCTTCAGCGCGACGATCCAGCAAGGGGCGCCAACGATCACCACCGGCCCGACCGCCAAGACCAAACCGCAGGAGAGTGACAAAGATGGATAAGATGCCCGGCTGGGCCGATGCGGTCCTGGTTCCGCTGATCTCGCTCTTTCTGGCCGCGATCCTGTCTGCGCTGGTCATCATCGGCATCGGCGAAGACCCGGTCGAGGCGTTCCGCCTCATGGTCGACGGCGCGCTGATGCGCTCGTCCGGCTGGGGCTATACGCTGTATTACGCCACCAATTTCATCTTCACCGGCCTTGCCGTCGCCGTTGCCTTTCACGCGCGTCTGTTCAACATCGGCGGCGAAGGTCAGGCGATGATCGGCGGCCTTGGCGTGGCCCTTGCCTGCCTCTACATTCCATGGCCGAACTGGTATGTGGCCTTGCTGGGGGCAACCGCCTCTGCCGCGCTTTTCGGGGCCATGTGGGCGCTTGTGCCCGCCTACCTGCAAGCCAAACGCGGCAGTCACATCGTGATCACCACGATCATGTTCAACTTCATCGCCGCCGCCGTACTGAACTACATCCTTGTCAACCTTCTGCGCCCGCAAGGTGCGATGGACCCGGCAACCGCGAAATTCCCCGAACCGACACATCTGCCCACGTTCCAGGACATGTTCTCCACGGCGGAAACCGCGATGTTCCGTGGCGCGCCGGCCAACGTCACGTTTTTCCTGGCCATCGTCATGTGTCTTGTCGTCTGGGTCCTGATCTGGCGCACCAAGCTCGGCTATGAAATCAGGGCCTTTGGCGAAAGCGAATCCGCCGCCAGATACGCCGGCATAAGCCCCGTCAAGATCACTGTCGTCGCCATGCTGATCTCTGGCGCACTGGCTGGCCTGATGGCGCTCAACACCACGATGGGAGAGGCGGAACGCCTCGTGATGAATGCGACCGAAGGCGCGGGCTTCATTGGTATCGCCGTCGCGCTCATGGGCCGCTCTCACCCGCTTGGCGTGCTTCTTGCGGCACTCCTCTTCGGCTTTTTGTACCAGGGCGGGGCGGCGGTCGCGCTCTGGGCGCGGGTTGGGGGGGGGGGGGGGGGGGGGGGGGGGGGGGGGGGGGGGGGGGGGGGGGG
>CAYZAD010000396.1:0-2469 GCA_964476315.1 uncultured Rhodobacterales bacterium | reverse complement strand
GGGATGGTGGGCCAGTCGGAATATTCCTTGATGCCCTGCCGGATGTTTTCATCCGCGAGAACGTTCACATCGGTATAGTCGATACCCATGTAGTTCAGGACACCGGCCACACGGCTGGAGAAACCGCATTGCGGCATCGATTTCGTGCCTTTCATGTACAGCACAACATCGTTGCTCTTTACGGTTTCATCGATTTGTTGCTTGGCGTCAGTCATTGTCTTGCTCCAACTCTTCGCGGCGTTTTCTGTCTTTGCGGATATACGGCATGGTCGCGCCGATTGTTATCAGTGTCACGAGGCCGATTGCACCAAACAATGGCCATGTATTCGCGAGAAACTGCATCATGCCGGATCAGCGGGCGTGTCACCTGCTGCGGCCCGGGCCAGTTTCCAGCGGGAACAGGCAAACCGCCCCGAAAGCAGCACCATCACCTCATGCGATGCACGCCGCGGCATCAGTCCGGGGCTTTCGTGGTCAGCGCCAGGGCGTGCAGCTCGCCCTGCGATCCATCCATCTTGCCTTTCAGGGCCGCATAGACCGCGCGTTGCTGTTGCACGCGGTTCTTGCCCTTGAAGCTTTCGTCGATGACCTCGGCGGCGTAATGGTTCCCGTCACCTGCCAGATCGGTGATGGTGATCCTGGCGTCAGGAAACTCTGCGCGAATGAGATCTTCTATTTCCTGCGCTTGCATTGCCATTGGCAGAACTCCGTCATGATTGTTCCCCCGATGTAAGTCGGTTGGGGATGTGTGACAAGATACGGTCGGTTCACGCGTTTAGCGAGACCCAAACCGGGACATGGTCCGACGGTTTTTCACGGCCCCGCACAGCACTTTCGATCCAGCAGTCGGTCAGCATGTCGGCGCAGGCCGGCGTCAGAAGGAAATGATCGATGCGAATGCCGTTGTTCCGCTCCCAGGCGCCTGCCTGGTAATCCCAGAACGAATAATGCCCGCCGCCCTGGGTGCAGGCCCGGAACGCTTCGGTAAAGCCCAGGTTCAGCACCCGGCGGAACGCTGCGCGCGACGCGGGCAGAAACAGCGCGTCATCCGTCCATTGCTCGGGCTTGGCGGCGTCTTCGGCCTGCGGGATGATATTGTAATCCCCGGCCATCAAGGCCGGCATCTCGTCCGCCAGCAGATCGCGCGCCCGCGCTTCGAGCCGTTTCATCCAATCCAGTTTGTAATCGTATTTCGGCCCCGGCGCCGGGTTGCCATTGGGCAGGTAGAGCCCGCAAACCCGCAGCGCCATATCGTCGCCCACAACCGTCGCTTCGATCCAGCGGGCCTGATCATCGGCATCATCGCCCGGCAGGCCGCGGGTCACATCCTCAAGCGGGAGTTTCGACAGGATCGCCACGCCGTTAAAGGATTTCTGCCCGTGGGTTTCGACGTTATAGCCGCGCTCTTCGAGCATTTCGCGGGGGAAAGCCTCATCCACCGACTTGATCTCTTGCAGCACGACAACGTCCGGCTGCGCCTCGTCTAGCCAATCGGGAAGGGCCGCCGCGCGGGCCTTGATACCGTTGATGTTGAAACTCGCGATCTTCATATCCGGCCCTCTTTCGACGTCCGACTGCTATCGCGCAATTGGCGTCGCGGAGCAAGGGGAAGGCTTGCGCGCTTAAGGTGATTCTCGGGCCGGATTTCTCGCTATTATAGAAATGCCGCGAGGCGGTTGCCCGTATTGTCTCGATCCTGCCCTGTGGGCGGCATTTCTTTTTCTCCACAGGGCGCAAGAGAAATTGAGAATTAAGGCGAAACTGTGGCGCGACCTTAATGTGGATAAGTGTTTCAGTACAATGCGTTAGCCGAAAAATGCTTGGATCGACACGCTTAACGTGCATCAGTCGAATAACTACATCTTTAAATTGCAAAGCCCTTTGAAAGGACCATACTATGACTGCTATTTTTGCACGCGACTTCGCCCCCGTAACAGCCCCTCAGACAGAGGACAATCCCATGGCGCTTGGCGCCGGTGTTGGCCTTTTCACCACCGGCCTCACCCGTGGGGGCGGTGACATGTTGTTGGGCGAAGGGGTCGAGATCTTCACCACTGGGCTACAGCAGGACGGCAGCAGCATCACGCAAGGCGGCGGGGTCGGCCTGTTCACCACTGGCCTCGCCCCGGCTGAGGTGCTGCCCTTCAGCGGCTGAAACTGTGCAAGCGGGCGGCTCTGTCGCCCGCCGTTCCCCCCAGTCGGAGGCGATGCGATGACCAATGTTGTTCTGCTGAGACCTGACGAAAGCCAAGACCCGGCCATTCAAACGGCCCGGCTGATCCAAGCCTTTGCCGTGGGGCGGCGCGCGCGGGGGGATGTCTTTTGGCTAAAGGAAAACGCCGAGTTTCTTGGGGCGCTGGCGAGCACGGGCGCCACCCTCGACAGTGCGGCGCTTCAGCCGTTGGCTGGCTTCCATCGGGGCTGCCGGGATCTGCTGCGCGATTTCCCGCAATATTACCGTTTCATCCT
>CAYZAD010000395.1:0-2490 GCA_964476315.1 uncultured Rhodobacterales bacterium | reverse complement strand
CCTTCGCCAACATCCGCATCAAGAACGAGATGCTGGACGGGGTCGAGGGCGGCTACACCAAGGGCCCGGACGGCCAGCAAACGTCGATCTATGACGCGGCGATGGCCTATCAGGAGGCCGGTGTTCCGCTGGTCGTCTTCGGGGGCGAACAGTACGGCGCAGGCTCCAGCCGCGACTGGGCGGCAAAGGGCACGGCGCTGCTCGGCGTCAAGGCCGTGATCGCCGAGAGCTTCGAGCGTATCCACCGCTCCAACCTTGTTGGCATGGGTGTGATCCCGTTCGAATTCACCGGCGGCGACACCCGCAAGTCGCTGGGTCTCACAGGTGACGAAACCGTGTCGATCCACGGGCTTGACGACATCAAACCGCTGGCCGAGGTGCCCTGCACCATCACCTATGCCGACGGAACCGAAAAGACGATCACGCTCAAGTGCCGGATCGATACCGGGATCGAGATCGAGTACATCGAAAACGGCGGCGTGTTGCACTACGTGCTGCGCGATCTTGCCGGACGGGACGCCATCGCGGCAGAGTGATCCCGCGACATCGCAAGGAAAGGCGGGCTTCGATGCCCGCCGTTCCTGACCCGCCGCACGGACAATCGGGCGCGGCGGAACGCCAATTGCCGTGCCGGACAAACCTTGATCCGACAGCGCATGTCTGCATGACTTTGGTCTCAAGCCATTTGACGCCGAGGTTCATGCCATGACATTTCAAGACGCCGTAAAAACCTGCTTTCGCAAATTCGCCACCTTCTCGGGACGTGCACAGCGGTCCGAGTTCTGGTGGTTTGCCCTGTTTGTCGTGATATCGAATTTCGTTCTCGGCATCGTGGATCGCACGCTCTTTGGCATGGCCGTTGACGGGCAACAGGTCTCCCTCCTTGGCGCGCTGTTCTCGCTGGCCGTGCTGCTGCCCAACATCGCGGTTGGGGTCCGGCGTTTGCATGATCTGGACAAATCCGGATGGTGGTATCTGCTTATCCTGATCCCCTTGGTCGGCGCTTTGGTCCTCATCTACTTCTTTGTTCAGAAAGGCACCGATGGACCCAACCGGTTCGGTGCAGATCCGCTGACGACGTAAATCGCGAATCCGCGCGCCGTAAAACTGGCGGTATCTGTCTGTCGGGTACGATGACCGTGCCGGCGACGGTCAAGACACACGGATTTTCGCATGGGATACGGTATGTTTCACGGCCAAGCAGATACCGGGCGGGACCAGAAGATACCGTATCCGGATCAGCTTATCTGCACGGGATTGGCACATCCTGTCGCATGTGACAGCTTGGACCCTACACTTTTGTCGGGGTTGCCCCCACTTTAGCGGTTCACAGGCAAACCCCGATCTACGAGTGAGACCATGAAACTGCTGACCATTGTCCAGACAGCTGCATTGCTGGTTATTGCAGGTGCCAGCGTCTTTGCAGGCACCACCGAACCCGTCAATGTGATCCTGCCGTAAAGGCTTATTGCCCCAGCGCCGCATTCAGCGCGGGCAGAAACCGGTTTTCATAATCCGCACCATGAAGCGGACCCGCAAATCGGAACAGCACCGTCCCATTGCCATCCACGATAAACGTCTCTGGCGGGGCCGTGACGCCCCAATCGATTGAGGTGCGCCCGGCCGGGTCGAAGGGAACGGCCACGAAGGGATTGCCGTCGTCCTGAAGGTACCTGGCGGCGGTGCTTTCCTGATCCCGGATATTCACACCGATGATGGACATGCCCTCGGCCTGCATCTCGAGCAGTTTGGGATGCTCCAACCGGCACGGGGGGCACCAGCTGGCCCAGAAGTTTACCAGAGTGACCTCTCCGGTCCGCAACATGTCGGGCGAGAACGCGTCATATCCCGTCAGCGCCAGTTCTGTGATCGGCGGCGCGGGCTGACCCACGCGGGTTGACGGAAGGCCCTGCGGATCTTCGCGAAACATCCCGAAATACGCCAAAAGCGCGAATGCCCCGAACAGCAACGGCGGCAGCAGCATGAGGGGCGAAATCTTAGCCATTGGATCCTCTGCGGCTTTCGACTTCTTCCAACGCACCACGCACCTTGCGGGACCGCCGGATACTGAAGACGACGATCAACACCAACAGCACGAGCGTCACGCCATAAGAGCTGAGCACCTCAAAGGAATACTTGCCAAGATCGGGCATCATCCCTGTCCCTCCCGCGCCAGAAGCGCACGGGTTCTGCGGGCGCGAATCTCGGTCTGGGTCCGCAGGAACACGAGCGCCACGAACAGCAGCGCAAATCCGATCATGCTCAGCACGGCGGGGTACCAGAACACGTCAGAGATGTTTTCTTCCTTGTCGAGCGAAAACGTTGCGCCCTGATGCAGGCCCTGGTTCCAGAAATGCACGGCGTAACGGCTGAGGATCGCAAAAACCGATCCGACAAGGCACAGGATCGAGGTCAGGTCCGCCGCCGTGTCGTCATTCTCGATCGCCTCCCACAGCGCCATGTAGCCGAGGTAGAACAGGAACAGGATCA
>CAYZAD010000394.1:0-2497 GCA_964476315.1 uncultured Rhodobacterales bacterium | reverse complement strand
GCCCAAGACCCTTCAAACGTGTTTCGACGTCTCCGAGGTGGCCGCCCGTCAAGCGCGACGTGACCTCATGTCCGGACGGTCGTCAGCGCTGCAACCGCGCGGCCCGACCGCCACGGCGTTTGGTCAACTGTCCCGCGCGGGACGGCAATTCCGCCATTACGGCGCGGCGCGCCTCGGGGGACATCTTCGACCACGCGCCGATTTCGTCCATGGTGCGCAGGCAGCCGGTGCACAGACGGCTTTCCGGATGCACCATGCAGATCTTCACACAGGGGCTTTCGATCTCGTCGCGGCTCCAGATGTCGTCTTTCATGTGTTCACTCTGCCTCGATATGGCGCAGCCGATCCAGCGCGCCCTGCAGGATATAGCTTGCTGCGACGTGATCGATCACCTCTGCGCGACGTTTTCGTGTCGTATCCGCCTCCAGCAGTGCTCTTTCTGCCGCAACGGTGGACAGCCGTTCATCCCAAAATCCGATGGGACCGTCCCACAACGCGCTGAAATTGCGGGCAAAGGCACGGGTGGACTGGCAACGTGGCCCTTCGGTCCCGTCCATGTTGCGGGGCAGGCCCAAAATCAGCCCCGCGATCTCGCGCGCCTTCAGAATCGCGATCAGCGCCTGGGCGTCCTGCCCGAACTTGCGCCGCTTCACCGTCTCAAGCGGCGTGGCCACGCTGCGCATCCCGTCCGATACCGCCACGCCGATGGTCTTGGTGCCCAGATCCAGCCCCGCTACAGCGCGCATCGGGGGCAGCGCCTGCGCAAAGTCAGAGATGTCGTCAAAGACCACGCCCTAGAGAACCAGACCTGCGGCCCGCGCCCCATCCCGCACGATTTCCAGCGCGTCGGGATTTTCGGCAAACACCTCTTGCGCGTTGTTCCAGATCGCGATGGCCTGCGCCTGATCGCCCAGCACCGCCAGCGACGTGATCAGCCGCGCCCAGTCTTCCGGCGGGCCGCCTTCGGTTGCCAGACGGTCGGACAGGTTCGCCACCATGCCGCGGATCATTTCCTGACGCTCTTCCTCTGACATCTCTCCCGCCGCTTCCATGTCCTCGGCGGTTGGGCCGGGCAGGGAGGCGATGCGCGGCAACTGGTAATCCGGCACACCGGCGCGGAACGCCATTTCCTCCATCTGGGCCAGGATCGGCGGCATCCAGACCGCATCGGCAGGGCTGACGCGGATCAACCGGTCCCACAGGCGGAACGCGATATCGGGACGCCCGGTCTGCGCCATCATCAGGCCCATGTAATACTGCGCCACGCCGTTTTCCGGATCGCGCGTCAGCGCCGTTTCCAGCACCCGTTCGGCTTCGGGCGACACGTAGCCACCGGCGGCCAGCACCATCATATCCGCGAGATCGGCATAATCCGACCCGGTGGCGGCATCGCCCTTGATCGCAACCACGCGTTCCTGCGCCTGATAGGCCGCCACGTAATTTCCAAGCGCCGCTTCGGACCGCGCCAGAAGGACATGCCCCTGAATGTCGTTCGGACGCTCGGACACGGCACCGCGCAGGCGCTGGACAAGTTCGGTATATTCCGGCTGCACATTGGGGTTGGCCCCGGTCGGCATCTGGCCTTCGGCATCCTGCTGCGACGGGCGGTTTTCCCGCGCGTCCTCGGCCATCTCCATGCGCGACGCAAGACCCAGGTCGCCATAGCCCGGCGCGCCCAGTTGCATGTAAAGGCCAAACGCGCCGCCAATCACCCCCACGCCGATCAGCGCCGCCAGCGACAGGCCAAGCGCGCGCGGCTGCTGACCGGCCACGCCGGTCGATTGCACCTTGGCATCCGCGGCAAGGATGCGGCGCGAAATCTCGGTCCGCAGGCGCTCTGCATCCTCGTCCGAGATCACGCCGCGCTGCAAATCGCGATCCACTTCGCCCAGCTGGTCACGATAGATCTGAACGTCGAACGCCTCGGCCGGGCCCGTGTTGCGCTGCCC
This sequence comes from uncultured Rhodobacterales bacterium, assembly GCA_964476315.1. Classification (GTDB taxonomy): domain Bacteria; phylum Pseudomonadota; class Alphaproteobacteria; order Rhodobacterales; family Rhodobacteraceae; genus Marivita. Next base: position 548 of record CAYZAD010000394.1, on the reverse strand, counting down.
GCGCAACAGCGCCATGACCAGCAAAGCGGCCATCGCCAGTGCCAACACCCCGGTCGTGATCCAAAAGAACGTCATCTTTCGCAAATTCCATCAGCTGTTTCAGGTGATGTATATCCGCAAAACGCTTGAAAAAAGGGCAAAGCCCCGTGACAAAGCGCCATGTCGCAAAAACAGTGCAAAATGACGCGTGGAGTATCCGCTCCGGCTGCTGTTCAGTCCACATATCACCCAAACGCCCCAAGCCTCGAGTCGCGCCCATGAAACGCTATTCCGTCTTTGCCGTCGCCCGTGAAGCCATCCGCTATCACACCGGATGGGAACGCGCGTGGCGCAAGGCCGAGCCGAAAAAGAAATACGATGTCATCATCGTGGGGGCCGGGGGGCATGGCCTTGCCACTGCCTATTACCTTGGCAAGAACTTCGGCATCACCAATGTCGCGGTGCTTGAAAAAGGCTGGCTCGGCGGCGGCAATACGGGGCGCAACACCACCATCATCCGCTCGAACTACCTGCAGGATCCCTCCGCCGCGATCTACGAGAAATCCCGG
>CAYZAD010000393.1:0-2516 GCA_964476315.1 uncultured Rhodobacterales bacterium | reverse complement strand
GACAATGTCAGCAGTGAACAGTGCTGCATCGTTGCTGCATGATTGCCGCGGATGCGCATCAGCACATGGCCTGCGCCGCCTCAATCGTGGCCACCTTGAGTCGCATCCGCAGCACTGCATCCGGGTTGAGGCTGATCGAATCGATGCCTTCCCGCACCAGAAATTCAGCCAAAGCCGGATGGTCACTCGGTGCCTGTCCGCAGATCCCCACCGGTTTGCCGCAGCGCTTGGCCGCCCGGATCAACAGTTGCATCATCGCCAACACCGCTGGATCGCGTTCATCAAACCAGGGCGCAACGGCAGCGGAATCACGATCCAACCCCAGGGTGAACTGGGTGAGATCGTTGGAGCCAATCGAAAAGCCATCAAACCGCTGGGCCAGCGCATCCGCGCTCATGGCATTGGCAGGCAACTCACACATCACATACACCTGCAGACCATCACGACCACGCACCAATCCCTGCTCTGCCATCGCCGCAAGCACCCGATCGCCTTCCTGAGGTGTGCGGCAGAAGGGCACCATCGGAATCAGGTTGGTCAGTCCCAACGTCTCCCTTGCCTGCAGGATCGCCTGACACTCCAGCGCAAAGGCCTCCCGAAATCCCGGAGAGGTGTAACGCAGGGCGCCACGCCAGCCAAGCATCGGATTGTCTTCCTCGGGTTCGAAGACGCGCCCGCCGAGGAGATGGGCATATTCATTGCTTTTGAAATCGGAAAAGCGCACCAACACCGGCTGGGGGTAGAACGCTGCCGCCAACCGACCGACTCCCTCGACCAATTGGGTGCGATACCCCTCCACCGGATCGGAAGCCTCGGCCAGCCGAGCCGCGATCAACTGCCGTTCGTGTGGATCCGCCACACGCTCGGGATGGAGCAGGGCCATGGGATGGACCCCGATCTGATGCGCAATCACAAATTCCAGTCGGGCCAGGCCGACTCCATCACAGGGAATCGCCGCCAAGCGGAAGGCCTCCTCCGGGTTGGCCACATTCATCAGAATGCGGGTGCGGGTTGGAGGGAGACCACCCAGATCCCTTTCCTCCACGTGGAAGGGCACGGCACCGCGATACACCAGCCCCTCATCTCCCTCACAGCAACTCACGGTGACCAGTTGACCGGGCTGAATGCGCGAGGTGCCATCACCAGTGCCCACGATCGCTGGCAGCCCAAGCTCCCGCGCCAGGATGGCCGCATGGCAGGTGCGCCCACCGCGATCGGTGACCACAGCGGCGGCGCGCTGAAGAATCGGTTCCCAGTCGGGGTCGGTGCGGGTGGTCACCAACACTTCACCCTCCTGAAACGTTTCCATCTCCTCTGGTGCGTGCAACACACGGGCCTGACCACTGCACACACCAGCGCCGATCGCACGCCCGAGGCAGATCGGCTCGCCACCGACGTCATCGAGCACCCAACGGCGCAACACGGTGGCCGGGCGCCTGGCCTGAACCGTTTCCGGACGCGCCTGAAGAATGAACAGTTCACCGCTGTCGCCATCCTTGGCCCATTCGAGATCGAGGGGAGTGGGCTGGCCGCGCTGGGCGCTCAGATGCGCTTCGATCCGACAGGCCCAGCGACTGAGCTGCAGCACCTCGTCAGGCGAGAGGGCAAAGCGGCGCTGTAAATCCTCCGGCACGGATTCGAGCCGGATGCAACCGCTGGCATCGAGAACACGCCGCCGGGCCTTGGTGCCGCGACGCCAGCTGAGGATGGCTGGAAATCCCTGGGCAAGGGTGGGCTTGAAGACGAGGATCTCGTCTGGGTTGACATCCCCCTGCACCACTGTTTCGCCCAGGCCGTAAGCCGCATTGAGCAACACCACATCGGTGAAGCCCGACTCAGTGTCGAGGGTGAACATCACCCCGGAACAGCCGCGATCGGCCCGCACCATGCGTTGCACCACGATCGCCAGGGCCACCTGCAAGGGATCAAAGCCATGCAGCTGGCGGTAGGCGATCGCTCGATCGGTGAACAGGGATCCATAACAATGCCGGCAGGCTTCCAGCAGGGCCTCGTCGCCCTGCACATTGAGGATGGTGTCCTGCTGCCCCGCGAAGGAGGCCTCCGGCAGGTCTTCGGCGGTGGCACTGGAGCGCACCGCCACCGCAGGCCGGCCCATGGCCCGGTAGGCGTCGAGAATCGCCTCAACCAAAGCTGGTGGCAGGGGCGTGTGTTGCACCAGAGCCCGGGCCGAAGAGCCAGCTGCCTGTAGTGCCGAAAGATCCTGCACATCCAGATTCACGAGCAGCTCCTCCAAGGGACGCTGCAACGCCCCAACCTCCAGCAGCAGGCGATAGGCCTCGGCTGTGGTGGTGAATCCATCGGGCACGCGGATGCCTTCAGCGCTCAAGCATCGGCGCATCTCCCCGAGCGAAGCGCTTTTGCCACCCACGATCGCGATCGCATCGTGCCCCACCGCATCGAGCGGCAGCACAAGTTCAGATGACACCGCCCCTCAGCCCACTGATTGAACGATGGGTTCGTGATGGCCGATCAGCGAGCTCTGCGCAGTCCTTGCA
>CAYZAD010000392.1:0-2526 GCA_964476315.1 uncultured Rhodobacterales bacterium | reverse complement strand
CCTTGTGGCATCCAAACCGTTTGCAGAGTGGACCGGGGTCTCTTGATTTCAGGGCTTTACCCGAAACCCGGTGCACAAGAATTAAGCGCTGGGTTTCGCCTTTCTTGGCTTTTCGCGGGATAGCCATCCCTTCGTTGTTTTCCACGTTGTTATCCGAACCCCGGGCATTCACACGGAAAAGATGCCGAACCAACTGACCATCGTTGTCGTCGAAGAGGATCGCGACCGGGCGATTGCGATTGTTGATGCGCTCAAGGATGGCGCGGACTGCGATGTTCACGTCATTGGCAACACAAGCGGCCTGGCCCGCAAGATCGCAGCCCATGCGCCCGACATCGTTCTGATCGACATTGACCATCCAACGCGGGATATGCTGGAAGAACTTACGCTCGCGTCCGGGCCTCTTGAACGCCCTGTGGCCATGTTCGTGTCAGGCGCGGCAGGCGGGTTGGCGCAAACGGCGATCGAGGCGGGCGTGTCCGCCTATGTCGTCGATGGCCTGTCAGCAGAGCGGATCAAACCGGTGATAGACACGGCCATTGCACGGTTCAGCATGATCCGGCAGATGCGCAATGAACTGGCCGAAACGCGCCGTGCACTTGAAGAACGCAAGGTCATCGACCGCGCAAAAGGTCTGCTGATGAAGGCCAAGGGTGTCGATGAAGATGCAGCCTACGCCTTGCTGCGCAAAGCGGCGATGGACCAAGGGCGCCGCGTCGCAGACGTTGCCGAAGCCCTGGTCACGGCGTCGAGGTTGCTGGGATGAAGCTTGTTTCTGTCCCTGTCGCTTACATGCCTCTGGTTGATGCCGCGCCATTGATCGTTGCGCGTGAAATGGGTTTTGCGGAGGCCGAACGCATTACACTTGATTTGATCGCGGCCCCGTCGTGGTCATCTGTGCGCGACATGCTGGCCTTCGGTCGTGTGGATGCTGCGCATATGCTGTCGCCAGTTCCGGTCGCAATGGCGATGGGGCTGGGTGGCGTGTCCACTGCGCTGTCGGCGGTCTCGGTCCTGTCGGTGAATGGCAACGTGATCGGTGTTGGCTCTCCTTTGGAAACCAAGCTCCGCGAGATTGGCTATTCTTTTGACTTCGCAGATCCCGTTGCAGCGGCAGCCGCGCTTGCGCAGGTCAGTGACGGACCGCTGGTCTTTGGAGTCCCGTTTCCGTTCTCGATGCATGTCGAACTGCTTCGGTATTGGAGCAAGGCCACGGCGTTGGGGGAAGACGGGATTGTTATCCGCACCGTTCCACCGCCATTGATGGCAAGCGCTTTGGCGGCAGGCGATGTCGATGCCTTCTGCGTGGGGGAGCCATGGGGATCGGTCACCGTTGATTCCCGGGCCGGGGCCTTGTTGCTGCCGGGCAAGGCGATCTGGTCTTTTGCACCCGAAAAGGTCCTTGCAGTACGCTCAGACTGGGCGGAGACGGAACCGGACCTGCTGGGCCGGTTGATGCGCGCTGTGTTCAAAGCCGGGAAATGGTTGTCTGCCCCGGAAAGCCGAACCGCGGCATCCAGCTTGCTCGCGCGGAAAGAATACCTCGATCTTGCGCCGGAGTTGATCGACTGCGCCTTGTCCGGGCGTCTGACCACCACGTCGCAAGGCGACCAGCGTCAAGTCGACGGATTTCTCGAATTCAACGGGGGCGCAGCAACCTTTCCCTGGCGCAGTCAGGCAAAATGGATTGGCCAGCAACTTGCACCGCGCGCAGGTCTTGATCGCGACGCGGCGATGGCGTTGGCTGCAGGTGTTTTTCGGTCAGACCTTTACCGTCAGGAACTCGGTGCTGTGACGTCTGACATGCCCGGCGCGTCAGAGAAACTGGAAGGCTCACTGGCAAACGAAACCGCTGTTGCGTCCGTGACGGGACGTGTGATTCTGCATCCGGATCGCTTTTTTGATGGACGCATTTTTGACCCATCCGGGAAAAGCTGACTAAAAAACAGTCATTCCTGCATCTTTACATGCTGCGATGCAGCGCAAACGTCCGCCGCGTGCATTTTTTCGTTGTCGCGATATTCGGCCGTTACTTAAAAATGACGCATCGAAGGCAATGGCGTCTCCGATCTGAATTCTTCCCACCGACCGGGAAACCTCTGAGCAAAGCCGCTCGACCCTCTGTCATCCGACGGAGCGCGTCAGCGGCTTTTTTGTTTTTCGGCCTCTCCCCGGCCGTCGATTGTAGGAGACACATCCATGAAACGTTTGATCGCGGCACTTGCTGCCACTTCCGCGCTCACCTCCCCGCTTTGGGCGCAAGACCTCGAAAAAGACGAACTGACATTTGGCTTTATCAAACTCACAGATATGGCGCCTTTGGCGGTGGCGTATGAAAATGGTTATTTCCTTGACGAAGGTCTTTTCGTGACGCTCGAAGCACAGGCAAACTGGAAAGTTCTCCTGGATGGCGTGATTGGCGGGCAGCTTGATGGCGCGCATATGCTGGCCGGTCAGCCGCTTGCCGCCACCATCGGCTATGGCACCGAAGCACATATCATCACACCGTTTTCGATGGACCTGAAC
>CAYZAD010000391.1:0-2545 GCA_964476315.1 uncultured Rhodobacterales bacterium | reverse complement strand
TATTTCGCCACCACCAACGGGCTGTCGAATGTCGATGCCGCCACCACCGCCATGCAGGTGTTCGGCGATGGCGATCCCGACGATATCGCGGCGGCCATCACGGCGATCGACGGGTTCTACGCGGACGCGCTGGACGCCGACAGCGGTGAATTCCTGATCCAGCTTGTCGGTGTGGCGGACGATCCGTTCGCGGCCTGACACGCCTTCGGGGGCCTCAGGACCGACGGCCTTTCCAACCGCCCCGGCGCTTGGGCGCGGTCTGCGCGGCGAGCCCTTCTTGCAGCACCTGCCGCATCGGGTGGCCTTCATCCGGGTGCCGCGCAAGCAGCGTGGTGATCAGGGACGCGCTGTCCGCGTCCACCGGCACCGCCAGCGCCCAGTCCAGAAAGATCGAGCGGCATTCCTCGTAGGTGATGCCGTCGATCTTGAAGGATTCCGCGATCAGACCCTTCGGGTCGGTCTCGTCGCCCTTGTGCATTACGCGCTCTCCTCGTTCACCGCGGGCAGGGCCGCGTTGATCATGTCTGCGGCGCGGCGGGTGTCGGCCTCCAGCCGGTCCCGCAGCGCTTCGATGCTGTCCGTCTTGGTGATGCGGCACAGGAAATCGGACGCGGCGCTGTGATCGCCCTCGGGTGTGACCGTGGTTTCCGAAATCAGCCGCGACCCGATCTGCAATGACCAGCACAGCGCATAGGTGGCCGCAAGATGAGAGGCGGTCTCTGCATCGAGCCAGCCGCAGGCGGCACCGCTTTGCAACGCCTCGGGGACCGTGCCCAGCGGACGCGCCGCCAGCAGGGCAGCGGCCTGCGCGACAAGCTCGATATCCTGCATCCGCCCCTGCCCCAGCTTGGCGTCCCAGAAGGCGCCCGCGCCCTTGGCCGATGCGATGCGCGCACGCATGATTGCGACCTCGCGCAGAACGGCATCACGGTCGCGCGGGGCTGCCATGACATCGCGCTGAACCTCTTCGACATCCCGGCCCACATCCTCGGGTCCGGCGACAACGCGCCCCCGGGTCTGGGCCAGATGTTCCCAGACCCATGCCTCGTTGATCTGGTACGCGCGGAAAGACGACAGGCTGGTGGCGACCGGCCCCTGGTTGCCCGACGGGCGCAGCCGCATGTCGACCTCGTAAAGCCGCCCCTCGGCCATCGGGGCGGTCATCGCCGTGATCAGCGCCTGCGTCAGCCGCGCATAATAGGGCCGTGCGGCCAGCGGGCGGCGGCCTTCGGACATCGCGTCCTCGCCCGGGTCATAGATGACGATCAGGTCCAGATCGGAGCGCGCATGCAGCCGCTGCGAGCCAAGGCTGCCCATGCCCAGAACCACCGCGCCGCGTCCCGGCGCATGCCCATGCTTGCGGGCAAACTCGGCCTCCACCTCGGGCATCAGGGCGCCCAGCGTGGCATCCGCCAGGTCGGCATATTGCCGCCCGGCCTCTTCCGCCCCGACCAGACCGCGCAGAAGGTGTACGCCGATGCGGAAATGCCATTCCTTGCCCCAGCGCCGCGCGAGGTCGAGCTTGCGTTCGTAATCGCCCTCTTGCGCGAGCGCCCGGCTCAGCGCCTTCCGCAGGGCCGCCTGCCCCGGCCAGTCCTTGAAGAAATCGCCCCCGATCACCGCGTCGAACACACCCGCGTTGCGTGACAGGTAGCGGGCAAGATCGGGCGACACGCCCACGATGTCGATCAAGAGGTCGATCAGGTGGGGATTGGCCTCGAAAAGGGAAAACACCTGCACCCCCGACGGCAATCCGCTCAGAAACCCGTCAAAGGCGGCAAAGGCCGCCTGCGGATCCGAGGTCTTGGACAATCGGTGCAGGATGTCCGGCTTGAGCCGTTCGAAAATCCCGCTGCCCCGTTGCGATCGCAAGGCGGGATAGGTCTGCCAGCGGCTGACGATGTCTGCGTCGAACAGGTGTTGCGGGACGGGGGCCGCAGGCCGTGACGGGTCGCCGCCGAAAAAGCCTTCGGTCAGGGTGTGCACGTCTTCGAGCCGCGCTCTGAGCCTGCGTTTGAGCGTGTCGGTGTCGGTGCCCATGAACGCGGCAAGGCGGGCAAAGCCGTCATCGGATTTCGGCAGATCGTGGGTCTGGGCATCGCGCAGCATCTGCACCCGGTGTTCGACCTCGCGGTGGGCGCGGTAATGGTCGGTCAGCGTGTCGGTCACGTCCTGCGGCACCCAGCCCTTTTGGGCCAGCACGGCCAGACCCGGCACCGTCCCGCGCACACGCAGATCGGGGTCACGGCCTCCGGCGATGATCTGGCGGGTCTGGGTAAAGAACTCGATCTCGCGAATGCCGCCACGCCCAAGCTTCATGTTGTGACCCGGAAGCGTGATCGGCCCGCCAAGCCCCTTGTGGTCGCGGATGCGCTGCACCATGTCATGCGCGTCCTGGATGGCGGCGAAATCAAGGTGCTTGCGCCAGACAAACGGCGTCAGCGTCCTGAGAAACCGCTCCCCCGCCGCGATGTCGCCTGCACAGGCGCGCGCCTTGATATAGGCGGCGCGTTCCCATGTCCGCCCGAGGCTTTCGTAATACCGT
>CAYZAD010000390.1:0-2564 GCA_964476315.1 uncultured Rhodobacterales bacterium | reverse complement strand
CGGATTTTCGGCGAGCCGGGGAGGCGCTCGCCCAGGGTGACTTTCAATCCGCCGCAGACCAGTTTGCGGCCTTTCGCCAGACCTATCCGGGTGGACCGTTAGAGGCACAGGCCCTGGTTGCCGAGGGCCGTGCGCTGGCCGGTCTGGGCAATCTGCGCGATGCCGCGCGGCGTTACCTCGATGCCTATGCGGGGTATCCTGACGATGCTGCCGGACCAGAGGCGCTTTGGCGTCTGGGTGCGGCTTTGGGCGATCTGGGCAATGTGGCCGAAGCCTGTGTCACCCTGTCCGAGGTCGCGGGCCGTTATCCGGGCGCGCCCGAGATTGCCGATGCAGAGGCGGCCATGACACGGTTCGGCTGTCCGTGAGCCAGCCGCCGCTGGCGCAGCGCTTTGCGGATGCGATGGGGCAATTACTGGGCCCGGCATTTCCATCTGATATCGGGTTGGCCGTATCCGGCGGCGGGGACAGCATGGCGATGCTGTATCTTGCCCATAACTGGACACATACTTATGGTGTGCGGCTTTGGGTTGCGACTGTCGATCATGGCTTGCGCCCTGAAAGCGCGGCAGAGGCCGCGATGGTGGCCGAGGAATGCGCGGCGCTGGGGTGGCCGCATGCCACGCTGCGATGGCAGTGGGACGGGCGCGGCAATGTTCAGGACGCGGCCCGCCGGGCGCGTCTGGCACTGATCGACCAGTGGCGGGGCGGCATCACCCACGTGCTGTTTGCGCATACCCAAGACGATCAGGCCGAAACCGTGCTGATGCGGCTGGCCCGGGGGTCTGGCGTGGATGGTCTGGCGGCAATGCGCGCGTCGCGTTACGTCGCGCATGCGCCGTTCGGGCCTTCCCAAAATCTTGACGTTGACGGCACGGCCCCCGTCGGAGCGAAGAGCGGGAACGGATTTCATTTGCTGCGTCCCTGTCTGGGGATGTCGCGCGCGGATTTGCGACAGTACGCGCGCGCGCTGAAAGGCCGATGGGCCGAAGACCCCACCAACGAGGATCGCAGTTTTGAACGTGTCCGCGTTCGTCAATTGTTAAAGCTTTTGGGTGAAGAAGGGATCACGTCTTCTGTGCTTGCGGCGACGGCGTCGCGCATGGCACGGGCGCGGGATGGGTTGAACGCCCGTTTGTGTGACGCCGTGGGCCGGTTGTGTCCGGATGCGCCTTTGGGCCAGGTGCGGATGGATCGGGACGGGTTTGCGGCGTTGGATGCCGAAACGCAGTTGCGGATGCTCACATCCGCCCTGTGCTACGTGTCTGCGACAGAATATCGCCCTCGTGCTGCGGCAAGCGAGGCGTTGCTTGACCGTGTCCTGTCAGGGGCAGGTGGTACACTGCATGGTGCAGAAGTGCTGGTTGAGGCGGGGCATCTGCGTGTGGTTCGGGAATTGGCGGCGGTTCGCGAAGAAAAGGCGCATCCTGGGGCGCCATGGGATGGGCAATGGATCCTGGCGTGTGAGGACGGCTTGGGTCATGGCCCGGAGAAGGGAGACAAGGAAAAAAAAGCCATTGATTTGCCAGTCGAAGACTTGTCTGTCGAGCCTCTCGGTTCCGCCGGGTGGCAACAGATCGAACGGCAAGACGCGGTGAAACTGCCGTATCGTGCGGCATTGTCCAGCCCTGCGTTGTGGCACAATCGGACCGTTGTTGCCTGTCCGGTGCTGGGATTTGGATCGGGGGTCACCGCGACGCGTTTTGTCCTTGGGCGGCGCGACGCTGGTTTCAAGGCTTTTTGTCTTTCGCATTGAACCCGGGCGGTGCATCTCTATGTTATACGAGACGAGACGCGCGGCATTCCCGAGCGCGTCGATTTAGGAGACATTTCCTTGGGCAACGCACGTAATATCGCCTTTTGGGTCGTTCTGTTCCTGCTGATCCTTGCGCTATTCAACATCTTTTCCGGTGGCGGCAACACGCTGCAAAGCCGCGAAATCAGCTATTCCGATTTCGTTTCGGCGGTTGAAAACGACACGGTCAGTTCGGTGACGCTGGACGGCGAACAGGTTCGCTTCCGCAGCACGGACGGTCAGGACTACGTGACCATCCGTCCGGATGACGCAACAGTCACTGATCTTTTGATTTCAAACGAGGTGCCGATCCGCGCCGAGCAGCAGCAGCAATCCGGGTTCCAGTCTTTCCTGCTGAGCCTACTTCCGTTCCTGCTGCTGATCGGGGTGTGGATTTACTTCATGAACCGCATGCAGGGCGGCGGTCGTGGCGGCGCCATGGGGTTTGGCAAATCCAAGGCCAAGCTCTTGACCGAGAAACACGGACGCGTGACCTTTGACGACGTCGCTGGCATCGACGAGGCCAAGGAAGAGCTTGAGGAGATTGTCGAGTTCCTTCGCAACCCGCAGCGATTCTCGCGGCTGGGTGGCAAGATTCCGAAAGGCGCTCTGCTGGTCGGGCCTCCGGGAACCGGTAAGACATTGCTCGCGCGTGCGATTGCGGGCGAAGCGGGTGTTCCGTTCTTCACCATCTCCGGCTCCGACTTCGTGGAAATGTTCGTGGGTGTCGGCGCGTCCCGTGTGCGCGACATGTTCGAGCAGGCGAAGA
>CAYZAD010000389.1:0-2565 GCA_964476315.1 uncultured Rhodobacterales bacterium | reverse complement strand
ATCCGGAAGCGCTGGAGCAGGTCACCATCGATGGCGGGGGATTTGATCTGATCATACCCCCGGAGGACCCCTGACATGGCGGTCCGAGAGCTTGTGGAACTGGTGGCCCGCGTCACCGATCTTGAGCGCCGCGTCTCTGGCCTGCTGCGCCATGGTCGGGTCGCGGAGATTGATATGGCGATGTTCCGGATCCGGCTGGACCTTGGCCCGGCTCACGGAGCTGGTGGGCGGTTCCTGTCGCCTTGGGTGCCTTATGCCCAGCACGCAGGCGCGCTGCGAGTTCACACGCCGCCAGAGATCGGACAGCAATTCACGATTGTTTCGCCGACGGGCGACTTCCAGCAGGCGGTCGCCGTACCGCTCCACTGGTCTTCAACCGTGCCCGCCCCATCGGACCGCAAAGACGAAAACGTCCTGACCTATGGCGCGGTGCGGATCGAAGTCAGGGGCGACGAGGTTGTCTTTCGTGTTGATGGGACCACGGTCACGATCAACGGCAGCGGCGTTCAGATTGATGGGCGGCTGCATGTCACCGAGACAATAAAGGCCGACGGCCCGATCCAAGGGGCAGTCGTGGGCCCGCCCGGTCCCGCGTCGGCTCCAACAGTTCCCGGCCCGGGCGGGACGGGATCAGCAAAGGTGCCCGCACGGGTGCCCGGGACGTAAGCACGGAGGACGCCATGCCGCGTTACGCAATCACCCAAAAAGCAGGGCGCTTTGTCGCTGGCCAGAACAACACCGGCGTTGGCACCGTGCTGACCCTGACCGAGAAGCAAGCGGAGCACGAAATCCGCCTCGGCACGCTGCAGCCGCTCGATGTGCCCGTCGCGAACGACGAAGGCGGCAAGGCGAAGAAGGCATCCGGCGGCAAAGCGAAGGCCGCGCCGAAGCCGGATGCCAAAGCCGATGTGAAGCCGGTTGCCGAGGATGGCGCTGGCGAAGGCGACGAGAAGTAAGGGCAACAAGGGGAGGGCTGACCGATGGCCACGCGCTACACCAGCCCCTCGGTCGGCCTGAACGCGGCCACCGGCGGTGTACTGGAGGGCTGGCCGCATGTCGTCCAGAGCCTGCAGGACATCTTCACCACGCGGTTTGGCACGCGGATCATGCGCGAGTGGTACGGGTCGTTTGTGCCAAACCTGCTGGGGCGCACCATCACGCCCAACGAAGTCACCCCGTGGTTTGCCGCGGTGACCTCCGCAATCGAGCAATGGGAGCCGCGCTACCGCGTCACCCGCATCCAGATCATCGAGGTGACCCGCGACGGCCAGCTGCACTTTTTCCTGGAGGGTCAGTACCGGCCAAGGGCGACCTATGGCGACTTCACAATCGAGGGCGCCAGACGCATCGACGCCTACGCGAACCCGGACGGGGTGCTGATCGAGGAGCGCGAGACCCTAGCATGAGCCGCTTCACCGCCATCAACCTGTCGGGCCTCACGCCGCCGGACGTGATCGAGACGCTGGACTATGAGGCGATCGTGACCGCGATGCGCGACGACCTTGTCGCGCGCTTCCCGGCGATCGCTGCTGTCATCGACCTCGAGAGCGAACCGGCGCGCAAGCTGATCGAGGCGTTCGCCTATCGCGAGATGCTCCTGCGCGCGCGGATCAATGATGCCGCGCGCTCCGTCCTGCTGGCTTCTTCCTACGGCAGCAACCTAGACCACCTCGCAGCCCTGTTCGCGACCCAGCGAATGCAGGTCGAGGACGAGACAGGCTCTCTGGTGGATGAGGACGACGAGCGCCTGCGCCGCCGGGTCCAGCTGGCTCCCGAGGCGTTCTCGGTGGCTGGGCCGGAAGGCGCCTATGTTTACCACGCACTGTCCGTCGCTCCTTGGGCGCGGGACGCCACGGCGATCATGACGCGGCCCGGCCGGGTGCGCGTGACGATCCTGCGCGAAGGGGCCGACCCGATCCCGAACCTCGCAGAGCGAGAGGCGGTTCGTCTGTCGCTGATCGACAACGACGTGCGACCGCTGACCGACATGGTCGAGGTCCTCGGCGCCGAGGTAAGCCGTACAGAGATCAATGCGACCCTGACCCTCTATCCGGGGCCGGATGGCACCGTCGTGCGCGAGCGCGCGCTGGCAGCAGTTTCGGAATGGGTCGAGGCGAACCGCATGCTGGGCATGAACCTGCGCCGATCAGCACTCTTCTCGAAGCTGCACCAAGAGGGCGTGCACTCCGTCGCGCTGGCCTCGCCCGCAGAGGACATCGTGCTGGGACCGACCGAGGTCTACGCGATCGACGCGATCAACGTGAAGGTCGCGGCTTTGCGTGACGAATAGGACACCTGCGATGGCCCAAGAGACGCTGCTCCCGGACAACCGGACCGCCTTTGAGGAGGCCGCTGACCTTACCGGCTCCCGCGCGTCTGAGCTCCGCGACGGGCTGCGTGATCTGGTCAAGCCTTTCGATATCCCAAGCCCGCATCTGCCATGGCTGTCGTGGGGCTTGTCCGTCGACCTCTGGCGCGACGAGTGGCCGGAGGAAAAGCGGCGGGTCCAGACAGCACGGTCGCTGCCCTTCCACGCGATCAAGGGCACGCAGACAGCGATTGCGC
>CAYZAD010000388.1:0-2569 GCA_964476315.1 uncultured Rhodobacterales bacterium | reverse complement strand
ACGCCGGGTCGCGTCGGCATTGTCGGACGCTCCGGCACGCTGGGCTACGAGGCCGCATCGCAGATGCAGGCGCTGGGGATCGGTGTATCGTCCTCCATCGGCATTGGCGGAGACCCGATCAACGGCTCGTCCTTCCGCGATATTCTGGAACTGTTCGAGGCGGATCCCGACACCGACGCGGTCATCATGATCGGCGAGATCGGTGGCCCGCAAGAGGCCGAAGCGGCCGCTTACGTGCGCGACCACATGACCAAACCGGTTGCCGCGTATATCGCGGGTCTGGCCGCCCCCAAGGGTCGCCAGATGGGCCATGCCGGTGCGATCATCTCGGCCTTTGGGGAAAGTGCACAGGAAAAGGTCGCCTTGCTGAGCGCCTGCGGCATCGAGGTGGCGCCGAACCCCTCTGCCATGGGGGCCACCGTTGCGCGCATCCTGTCTCCCAGCCGCAGCGCGGCATGATCAGCGTCATGGATGGATCGCATGACAGGGCAGGGCTGGCCGAAGGGCCAAATCTGGGGGACTGGGTTGGTCGCACGCGGGCGCTGACGGGCTGCGTGCCGGCCACGACGGCGGCGACCATCCATGCGACGCTGGCGCGACCGGGCGTATCCTGCCCGTCAGAGGGCGATCCGCTGCCCGCCCTCTGGCACTGGTATGCCTTTCCGCCCGCCGTCGGCATGGCGGATCTGGCCGAGGACGGGCACCCCAAGCTGGGAGGCTTTCTGCCCCCGGTGCCTTACGAGCGGCGGATGTGGGCCAGCGGACGGCTGGACTTCTTTTCGGATCTGCATGTCGGCGAAGAGATCGTGAAGACCTCGACCATCGCCTCCGTCAACGAAAAGGTTGGCTCCACCGGGGGCATGGTGTTTGTCGAGGTGCTGCACGAGTTGCGCGCCGGGGGCAGGCTGGCCGTGCGCGAGGCGCAGACCATTGTCTATTTGCCCATCGCCCCCGAATTCACGCCGCCACCCAAGAAACCGGGGCCGAACGGACCGCTGGCCTTCGATGTGGCGCAGCCGATCTCGACCGCGCTGCTGTTCCGGTATTCGGCCATCACCTTCAATGCGCACCGCATCCACTATGACCTGCCTTACGCGACCGGGGTGGAGCACTATCCGGGCCTTGTCGTGCATGGGCCGTTGCAGGCCAACCTGTTGATGGCCGAGGCAACCGCCTGGAAGGGGCGCCGGCCCGACCGTTTCAGCTTTCGCGGCGTGCATCCGATGTTTCACGACACCGACATGCACCTGCGGGCGACGCAATCGGATGAGGGTGGACTTGAGTTGTGCACCGTCGCGGCGGCTGGGCATGTCGGCATGACGGCAAAAGCAGGATGGGAGGACTGAGATGACCGGGATTTTGAACGGGTTGAGGGTTGTTGAGGGCTCTGCTTTCGTTGCCGTGCCGCTGGCGGGAATGACCCTGGCGCAGATGGGGGCGGATGTGATCCGTTTCGACAGGTTGCAAGGGGGGCTGGATGCCGGGCGCTGGCCGCTGGCGCCGTCGGGGCGAAGCCTGTTCTGGGCCGGGCTGAACAAGGGCAAGCGGTCCCTTGCCGTCGACATGAGCCATCCCGAGGGGCGGGACCTGATCACCCGCACGATCACGGCACCGGGAGAGGACGCAGGCGTGTTCCTGACCAACCTGCGCGTGCGCGGCTGGATGGATTACGAAACGCTGAGCCAGCACCGCGAAGACCTGATCATGGTCACGCTGCTGGGTGACAGGCACGGGCGGCCGCAGGTGGATTACACCGTGAACCCGGCGCTTGGCATTCCCGACATCACCGGGCCGGAAGGGTATGACGCCCCCGTCGCCAATGCGCTGCCGGCATGGGACCTGATTGCGGGCCACATGTGCGTGTCCTCGGTTCTGGCGGCGGAACGCCACCGCCTGCGCACCGGGATCGGGCAGGAGGTGACGCTGACGCTGAAAGACGTGGCTGCCGCAACGCTCGGGCATCTGGGCATGATCGGCGATGCCGTCCTGAACAAGACCCAGCGCGGCAAGTCCGGCAATGCGCTTTACGGGGCCTATGGTCAGGATTTTCTGACCGCCGATGGCCGCCGCATCATGGTGATCGGGTTGACCGGCCGCCAATGGGCGGGGCTGGTCAAAACCACCGGAACCGAGCAGGCGATGGCCGACCTGGCCAACCGCACCGGGCGCGATCTGCGCGACGAAGGGGTGCGGTGGGAGCTGCGGTCCGAGATCACGCGCATCCTTGCCCCCTGGTTCGCGGCACGGACCGCGCAGGCCATCGGGGCGCTTTTTGACGAGGCGAAACTCACCTGGTCGGAGTTCAGGACGGTCAGGGAGGCGGTCCGGACCGATCCCGACCTCAGCCCGGACAACCCGATCTTTACCGAGATGCTGCAGGAGGGGCTGGGCCGCTTCCCGGTGCCCGGCCACGTCGCGGATTTTTCGCAATTCGACCGGGATCCGCCCCGCGCGGCACCTGTGCTGGGCGCGCATACCGAGGAGATCCTGAGCACCGTAACCGGCTGCGACGATACCGAGATCGCCCGGCTGTTCGATACAGGCATCGTCGGCGAACGCGTGCCCGCCA
>CAYZAD010000387.1:0-2576 GCA_964476315.1 uncultured Rhodobacterales bacterium | reverse complement strand
GCAGCCCGGCATTCATCGCGTAGGACATGAGCATCGTGTCGTCGATGGGCGCGACGTCTATCCCGTAGCGCGACATGATCTTTGCGTCGTACTTCATGTTCTGGCCGATCTTCATGACAGCCGGATCTTCCAGCAGCGGCTTGATCGCTTCGAGCGCCTCATCAAGCGGGATTTGCCCATCGGCCAGCGCATCGGAGCCGAACAGACCTTCGCCGCCTTCCTGCTTGTGGGTCAGCGGCACATAGCAGGCTTTTCCCGCTTCAACGCAAAGCGAGAGCCCCACCAGGTCAGCGGTCATGTCGTTCAGGCCGGTGGTCTCGGTGTCAAAGGCAACCCAGCCTTTTTCATGGGCCGCATCGATATAGGCCTGCAGGGCCGACAGATCGCGCACGCAATCGTACTTGGCCGGGTCCATCGGTGGCAACTCGGGCGCATCGCCCTCAGGCGGATTTGCGCCTTCCGGCGTTTTGTCCTGGATGACGGGCGGCTCTACATGCAGCGCGTCGGCAATACGCTTGGTAAGGGTGCGGAACTCCATTTCAGCAAGAAACGGCATCAGCTTGTCCGGATCGGGATCGCGCACCTCGAGATCGTCGAGTGTGAAATCCAGGGGCGTATTGGCATCCAGCAGGACCAGCTTTTTGGACAGCTCGATCTGGTCGCGCTTTTCGATCAGCGTTTCACGGCGCTTGGGTTGCTTGATCTCCTCGGCACGGTCCAGCAGGTCTTCGAGAGAACCATATTCGTTGATGAGCAATGCTGCGGTCTTGATCCCGATTCCCGGCGCGCCCGGCACGTTGTCAACGCTGTCCCCCGCAAGGGCCTGCACATCGACGACACGTTCAGGATAAACCCCGAATTTCTCGAAAACGCCCTCGCGATCGATGACACGATTGCCCTTCATCGCGTCCATCATCACGACACCGTCGCCAACCAGCTGCATCAGGTCCTTGTCGGACGAGATGATCGTGACGCGCCCCCCCGCCTCACGCGCCTGCACGGCAAGCGTTGCGATGATGTCATCCGCCTCGTACCCCTCCATTTCCTCGCAGGCGATATTGAACGCGGCGGTGGCGCGGCGGGTCAGCGGGATTTGCGGGCGCAGGTCTTCGGGCATCGCTTCGCGATTGGCCTTGTACTGATCGTAAAGATCGTTGCGGAACGTATGACTGCCCTTATCGAAGATCACCGCGACATGGGTCGGTGCGTCGGGGCCGTTATTGCCCTCCACATAGCGCTGCAGCATATTGCAAAATCCGCTGACCGCGCCGATGGGCAGACCATCGGATTTGCGGGTGAGCGGCGGCAACGCGTGGTAGGCCCGAAAGATGAAAGCCGAGCCGTCAATCAGGTGGAGGTGATGTCCTTTGCCGAATGCCATGTCGCGCGCCCTCTGTTGCGTTGGGAATGGTGTGCCACGGACCGCCGACGTGTTCCAGCCGCTATCCGGACGGATCCTGCACATAACGACGTGCGACTTTGTGGCGATCCCAATTGGATGTGCAAACGGCAGATGTGGCCACCGCATTCAGCCAAGATGAAGGTCCGGCGCCGCTCCCGAATGTTTTGAAGGCGCACCCAACGGGTTACCGCAGCGCGTCACCGTGACGGCGGCCATTTTACTCAACCGGTCGATCAGTCCAATCACAGCGGCCATGAAGGCGATGAACGATCCCTCAAATTCCAAAAGGGGAGCGCATCATGAGCCTTGAAAGGGTACCACACAGTATCTTTCCCATACCGGTCTCACCACACTTCACTTTTTGCAATCATCACGATTTCCGGCTTCACGCATCGCTCAGTCAAAACTGTTCGTGCTCGAACACTCTGCGATTGGCTTTCATTTACAACCACTTGGATGGGCAGGAAGAGGAAAAGTGGCAAACCTGACAGCGCGCACGCGTGACCGGCCCAGGCCGGTCATCAAAATTGTGCCTAAACAAAACGACATGGAGTTATCGCTTATCCGGCAGCCTCTCCAGTATTTGCATTCTGACAGTCGAAGACGCACGCATTGCATCAAGCGCGGCTTTGACTGAAACAGGCTCATTATCCGGCTTCAAGAGTGATGTGATCGTCGAAGCACCCGTACTGCCAGAGACCGGCAGAGGCGCCAAAATCAGATCTCCCTCATCCGACGCAACGCCTAGCCCTGATGGATCAATCAAGAACGAACCCTCAGACATCGCATCAGTCATTTCTTCTGAGGTTTCCAAAACGCCACCAACTTGAACGTGCGTGTTCTCCACCGCCTTTCGCATTGGACCCATACCTCCGAAACCCTCTTTTGCCATCCGATTACCGAGTTCGCCAATGCCAGGATGCAAAGAACTTACATCACCAGGAATGGACTCCATCATTTCAACGACGGTCAATATGTCAGCATTTTCAGACACCGCCGCCAGAAGTGCGGTCAAAGCTTTGGTGTACCCGTCTTCATCCAGGATGTTCTGCAGCTCCAAGTGACGCAGCGCATCAAAGTATCTCTCTTTTTCAAGGTAAGTATCAAATGTCTTCTCCCACAAATCGGCTTCTTTCTCCGAAGAACGTCCTTCGATTGCGAGGGCAGCCGATGC
>CAYZAD010000386.1:0-2577 GCA_964476315.1 uncultured Rhodobacterales bacterium | reverse complement strand
TCGCTTCCAGCACCCCGTTCAGAACCTTCCGGTTGTTCACCCGAACGATGTAGTCGCCGCGCGGGATGCCGACGACCTCAAGGCAATCCGCCAGCATCGCGCAGATCTCGGCATCCGCCGCCACGGACCCGGCCCCAACCGTGTCCGCATCGCATTGATAAAACTGGCGATACCGCCCCGGCCCCGGCTTTTCGTTGCGCCAGACCGGCCCCATCGCATAGCGCCGGTAGGGCAGCGGCAGGTCGTTGCGATGCTGCGCATAGACCCGCGCCAGAGGTGCGGTCAGATCATAGCGCAGGGCCAGCCAGTCGCCATCATCCTCTTCCTGCCAGGCAAAGACGCCTTCGTTCGGGCGATCCACGTCCGGAAGGAACTTGCCCAGCGCCTCGACCGTTTCGACCGCCGCACTTTCGAGCGCATCGAACCCGTAGCGATGATAGACCCCTGCAATCTTGTTCAGCATCTCGGCGCGCTCGGTCACATCGGCGCCAAAATAGTCGCGGAACCCCTTGGGCGTTTGCGCCTTCGGGCGTGGGGCTTTTTTCTGCTTGGCCATGGTCATCGTCCGGATGGGAAACTGTCGCGCTTCCTCTATCCACTCGCGCCCATGGGGGCAAGCAACGGGTGGCGGGCGTGTCACTGCAAGAGCCGCATCAGACGGTCGCGGCGCGGGTCGGCGATGAAACGGCACGAGTTGACAGGATATGAATGCGGCCGTTTCGGCCCTAATGTTTCGCGCGCGAAACAATAGGGCACGGTTATTGACCTATTCTTCGCTTGCCTTTGGCCTGCGTCCTGCCCATCACACCTGCATGGACATGACATCGCTTGAAGAACGCATCGCGCATCTGACGCGCCTGACCGAAGACCTGTCGGACACGGTCGCGGCGCAGGCGAAGGAAATCGCGCGGTTGACGGCACGGGTCGACATGCTGATGCATCGTGAGGCCGAACGCGAGGCAGCCGGTTCGGGCGGCGTGGTGTTCGGCGACGAACGCCCACCGCATTACTAGACCGCCCCCCGCGCACAGGTTCGGGCATGACCCGTGATCGCCACGGGCAGGCCAAGATGCTCAAGCAACCTGCGTGCCTAGCCGTTGTCGCGAATATCCGTTTCCACGACCTCTCCGTCATGGATCAGGATGGTTTTCCAGACGGGGTTTGAGCCGAAGTTTTCGTAAACGCTTACGAATACCGTGTTGCGCGACAGCCTGGGCAAAGCAGCGCCGCAGGGCTTGCCACGCCCAACCCGGCAAATGCGGGATTTGAGCCGTTCATAGGCCGCGTCGGTGGCCGAATAGGGCTGGACCTTGGCTGGCAGGCCATACCGCAGCCTTTCGTGCGTTTCGGTCGAACCGAAGAGCGCCAGCGCTGCCGTGAACTGCCGCGCGCATCCATCCTTGAAGCCGGTGACGTAAAAGGTATGCGGTTCCGTGTTGCCGGGATCGGAATCGTAGATCGCGTACATGCCACTGCGCTCGGGGTAGCGTTCGACCCGGCGGCCAAGCTCCCTCGTGCGCACATCGCAGACCCGCGCCAGCGTGCCATAGGGCAAGGCCGTTCCAAGAGAGACGATCCGGTAATCCGGATCGCCTTTTTGCGGCGCACCCGCCTGCGCCGCAGGGTCCGATGACGCCGGCGCATCTGTCTGTCCTGACGGCAACGCGGCCAGCTCCACAGCCGTGCTGTCCGATGCGCGCGCGCCCGACGCCGCACGTTGGAGAAACCCGAGGAGACCCCCGCGCGCGGGGGCTGACGGTTCTTCGGCCGCGGTTGCGACCGGTTCGGCCTGCCCTGTGTCTTCGGCGACATCCGCAGGGCCATCCGTCACCGGCGCGGGGCTGCCCCCGAACAGTCGGCCGAACAATCCACGCTGTGACGTGTCTGTCTCCGCCTCGGCACCCTCGGCCTCGTCGGCACGGATCGCGGCCTGAATTTCGGTGGCGCTGACATCCGTGTCAGACAGGCGCGGCACGCTTTCCAAGGGGTCTGACGCGCAGCCTGCCAAGAGGCCTGCGGCACACAGGATCGCTGCGAAACGTGTCATTTGTCCCCCCAATCGACGCTCGAACCGTAGTGAATGCCACAGGGGCCGTCCAGTGCCCCTGCACCAATCCGCCGACATGCGCGATTAAAGCTCTTCGACTTCGATCACGCCGCCCAGTGACTTGATGGCGCCTTTGATTTCGGGCGTGACCGGGAATTCGCGATCCAGCGCGACATCCACTTCCCCCGGCAGGCCCGGCGCGTTCAGGCAACAGATGCGAATGGGCCCCTTGCCCGCATTGGGCATCTGATCGGCCGCGCGCCTGAGCACGGAGGCCACGTGGGGCACAGCCTGTGCTTCGTCCACGAAGATGCGCAGGCCCATGCTGACGGCATCCGCGACCGCCACATCCACCGGGGCCACGGACCGGCCAAGCAGTTTCAGCTGGTCGGCTTCGAGCGTGGCCTCTGCCGTGACCATCACCTTGGTGCCGGTTTCCAGATGATCACGCGCCGCTTCCAGCGTGTCGGAGAAGAGCGTGACCTCATAGGCCCCGGTCGGATCGCTGAGCTGGGCAAAGGCAAAGCGGT
>CAYZAD010000385.1:0-2585 GCA_964476315.1 uncultured Rhodobacterales bacterium | reverse complement strand
TGCCTCCATGCCCAAGGCGCCGTCGCAATACCATCCCGTGCGCCAGAAGGATCGGCTCTTGGCGCGCCGGAATTTCGTTCTGAAAGAAATGTACGAGAACGGCTATATCGACAAGGAAACCTATGACGTCGAAGTGGCGATGCCGTTGCGGTCGGTTCAGAACGGCGATTACGAGCCCTTCCGCGCGGCCTTGCCGCCCCGGACTTACTTCACCGACGAGATTCGCCGCCAGCTGAGCAGTGATTTCGGCGAGGGCGAATTCTTTTCCGGTGGTTTCAGCGTCCGTGCGACGCTGGATCCGGAACTGCAGCTTGAGGCCGAGGATGCCCTACAGCGGGCGCTGGAACTGTATGATCGTGGCCAGGGCGTGTGGCGCGGGACCGGCAAGACGATCCCCGCCGACCAGTTGACCGACGAGGCGACCTGGCGCGAGGCCCTGGCCGAGGTCGATATTGCGCGCGACATCCTGCTTGAGAACCCGTGGTATCCGGCGGTCGTTCTGGAAGTCGGAACGAATGACGCCCGGATCGGGATCGAAGGCGTCGCGGATGACGAAGACGGGCACTGGATTCCTGCGCGGGACGTGGAATGGGCACGCAAGCGCAACGAAGACGGGTCTCTGGGCCGTCGCGGACGTGTTGCCGGCGATCTGGTCGAGGTGGGGGACGTCGTGCATGTCCGGCGCATGACGTCGGATGATGACGGCAGTTTCATCCGGTGGACCCTGCGACAGGTGCCGCAGGTGCAGGGCGCGTTCATGGCGATGGACGTCAATACCGGCCGCGTGATCGCGATGCAGGGCGGATTCAGCTATCAGCACTCGGTGTTCAACCGGGCAACACAAGCGCAACGCCAGCCCGGATCGAGCTTCAAACCGTTCGTCTTTGCGGCAGCGCTGGACAGTGGCTATTCGCCCGCAACCATCGTGGTCGACGCCCCGATCGAGATCAACACGCCGCAGGGTGTGTGGCGGCCGCAGAACGCGTCCAACCGGTTCTACGGCCCGACGCCGCTGCGCACCGGGATCGAACAGTCGCGGAACCTGATGACCATCCGTCTGGCGCAAGAGGTCGGGATGGATGTGGTCGCCGATTATGCCGAAAGGTTTGGCGTCTACGACAATATGGGGCGTGTTCTGGCCAACTCGCTCGGCGCGGACGAGACGACGCTTTACAAGATGGTCGCGGCCTATGCGATGTTCGCCAATGGCGGAGAGCGGGTCGAGCCGACGATGGTTGACCGGGTGCAGGATCGCTTTGGCAACACGGTGTATCGGCATGACCGGCGCGTTTGCGAGGATTGTGACCTTGCCAGCCTGCAGCCCGGTCGGGGGCCGACCGTGCGCAGCAACCGCGAACGTGTGATGGATGCCGTCACCGCGTATCAGCTGACATCGATGATGACCGGTGTGGTGGATCGGGGCACCGCACGGTCAACGGTGAACCTGCCGGTGCCGACAGCGGGCAAGACAGGAACCACCAACGATGCCAAGGATGTCTGGTTCGTGGGGTTCACGTCGAATATCGTCGCGGGCTGTTACATCGGTTTCGATCAGCCGCGCAGCCTGGGCCGGGGGGCGTCAGGTGGCGGCATGTGCGGCCCGGTGTTCAATGCGTTCATGCAAAAGGCGGTTGCCAAATACGGGGGCAGCGATTTTACCCCTCCGGATACGTGCCAGTTCATCAATATCGACCGAAACACCGGCGCACGCCTGTCGGACGAAGCGGTGGGCGACAATGTCGTGGCAGAGTGTTTCCGCGAAGGCGAAGAGCCGGTCTTCGGCATTCAGTTCGACGGTGGTTTTGCCATGGGCTCCAACTTTGAACTGTACAGTCCGGGCGATGTTGCCTCCAAGCAGGTGACCACCTCAAGCGGTGGAACCGCGATTGTCGGGCCAAAGGCGAGCTTTGGCACCCTGAGTTCGGGCGGGCTGTACTGACGCTGACCTGACATCGAACACCGGTCCGGCTGCCTTGAAGGGGCGGCGGGGCTGGTCTATCACATCTCAACCACACGCCGAGCAGACAGGACCGTTCATGCGCGCCGAAATTCAAAACACCGTTGAGCAGATCGAGAAATCGCTGAAACTGCTTGAGCAGCGGCTGGACTGGGACACAGCACAGCACCGCCTTGAAGAGTTCAATGCGCGTGTCGAAGATCCGAACCTCTGGGACGACCCGGAAGCGGCGCAAAAGCTGATGCGCGATCGCCAGATGCTGGTCGATGCGATCGAGACCTATACCTCGATCAAGCAGGACATGTCCGACAATGTCGAGATGATCGAACTCGGCGAGATGGAAGACGACGCAGAGGTTGTCACGGAGGCCGAAGAGGCTCTCAAGGCGCTTGCCGAAAAAGCCGGCAAAAAAGAACTCGAAGCCTTGCTGGATGGCGAGGCAGATGGCAATGACACCTTCCTCGAGATCAACTCGGGCGCGGGCGGCACCGAGTCTTGCGATTGGGCATCGATGCTGGCGCGCATGTATGTCCGCTGGGCCGAGGCTCACGGCTATGATGTTGAACTGCAATCGCAACAGCCGGGCGAAGAAGCGGGGATCAAATCGGCGGCCTACAAGATTTCCGGA